>JAVBRR010000039.1:0-24659 GCA_031547705.1 Rikenellaceae bacterium
ATCGCGTCGTAGGCTGTTTCGGGGTCGTCGACGGCACACACGAAGTGTTCGCGGTCGAAACCGAATTTATCGGCCCCCGCCAGGGCGCTGTGGCGCATGTGGTCGTAGGCCGACATGCCGTATTCCATCGGGTGGCCGGCGTTGCTGCCCCAGATGTGGTCGCTGTAGGTATAGAGGATCAGGTTGTTCTGGATGCCGCGGGCGGCGAGAATAGCGAGTGAAACGGGCGTTGCGGCCCAGTCGTCGGGATCGTGTTCGTTCCCGTCGCTGCTGATGATGATCTTTTCCTTCCCCGTAAAGAGGGGTTCGCTCTGTTGAGCGATCGACATGTTCGCCCAAAACAGCGAACATGCGATAAGCATGATCTTCGTTTTCATGAGTTTGGGATTAGGTGAGTGGTGTGTGGCAACCGTGGCCGGCGCCTTACTGCCAGTCCACGGTGTAGGGCATACGGGCCTGCACGCCGGTTTGTTTCAACGCGGCGTTCATCAGGCGGTAGTGGGTGTAGAGTTCGCCCAGTTCGGCCTCCATGCGTGCGGTTTTGCCCTCGGAAAGGGCGCGCAGCAGGGCGGCGAAGGGATCCTCCTTGTCGGTGACCTGGTAAATGGAGTAATCCTCGGATATCCCGGCCCGGTCGGCAGCCAGGGCGATCGCATCGCGGATACCCCCGAAGCCGTCGACCAGGCCGATCTGCTTGGCGTCGATCCCCGACCACACACGGCCTCCGCCCACGGCGTCGACCTCTTCGTAGCGCAGGTTGCGACCCTCGGCGACGTGGTTCACAAAGGTGTTGTAAACCTTCTCGACGTGGTTCTGCAGGAAGCGCTCTTCCGCCGCCGTCGGACCGCGGAAGATGCCTCTCATGTCGGCCGAGGGGTTGGTCTTGACCACGTCGACCGTGATGCCCAGCTTGTCCTTCAGTCCGCGCGAGGCGTTCATCATCAGGCCGAACACGCCGATCGAGCCCGTGATGGTGGTCTTGTCGGCCAGGATCACATCGGCGCCGCAGGCCATGTAGTACCCGCCCGAGGCGGCCACGCTGCCCATCGACACGATCACCGGCTTCTCTTTCTTCAGCAGCTCCACTTCGCGCCACATCACGTCCGACGCCATGGCACTCCCGCCGGGGGAGTTGATGCGCAGCACCACGGCCTTCGTCCGGTAGTCATGGCGCACCTTGGCCAGTTTCTGGGCTACGGTGGCTCCACCCACATGGTCGCGCGACTCGCCGTCGACGATGTCGCCGTCGGCATAGATCAGCGCCACGCGGTCTTTCGACACGCGGCCCGACGAGGTCGAGGCGTTGATGTATTGGCGCAGCGTGACGAACGACGGCTCATGCGGGTTGTCCTCGTCATCGCCACTGGCCATGCGGTTCAGCAGGGGATAGACCCGGTCCATATACACCAGGCTGTCGGCCATGCGCGTGCGCACGGCGTCTTCCGAGGTGTTGAGCGCCAGGTCCGAAGCGTAGTTCACCAACTCCATCGAGTCGATCCCGCGCGAGGCGGCCACGCCGCCCACCAGGTGTCCCCAGATCGAGTTGACCAGCGTGGTCATCTGCAGGCGGTTTTCGGGGCTCATCCGGTCGAGGATAAAGGGCTCGACGGCCGCCTTGTACGAGCCGTGGCGGATCACGACGGGCTCGACACCGATCTTTTCGAGCAGCCCCTTGACGAACATCGTACTCGAGCTGATGCCGTACCACTCGATCATCCCCTCGGGATGGAGCAACACCGGCGAGGCCACCGAGCTGATGTAGTAGTCGCGCTGGCCGTAGTATTCGTTGTAGGCGACGATGAATTTGCCCGACTCGCGGAAAGCCTCCAGCGCGTCGCGCAACTCCTCGGACGAGGCGATCCCGCCGCCGCCGCCCGTGATGAAGATCCCCTCGATGCGGCTGTCGTACGAAGCCGCGTCGATGGCCTCCAACACCGCCAGCAGGTTCAGCGGGGTCCTGACCTTGAATTCGGATACATTGAATTCGCTGATCGTACGCGAGGGCGAGTCGGTGATCGTTTCACTCAGGTCGATTTTCAGGATCGAGCCGTCGTACACCATCGCGGGCGTCGAGCTCGACAGCGAGGAGATGCTCAGGGCGGCGATCATACTGGCAAACATCAATACACTGAGGATTCCCAGGGCGATGTTGGCCACCACAAAAGCGAGCAGCGCGGCCCAGAAAGTTCTGGCAAAATTCATCGGTTTCATATACAATACGTTATTAGACTGTTGGAAAACTATTACGACAAAGGTAATTATTCTATCCCAAATTCGTACCACGAGTCCTCCAGACTCCCAAAATTTATAGTAACTTCAAATTTTAATCCGTAAATTTGCGGGTGAAATTCCGCATAACTATGAAAAAAGAAGATATTTTATCGGTCCTGGGCGCCGTCGTCCATCCCGAAACGGGGCGCGACATCGTGGCCTCGGGCGTGGTCGAAAACGTCAACGTCAGCGAGTCGGGCATCGTGATCTACCTGCTCTTCGCACGCAGCCGCGACCCCTTCGCCCCGGCCCTGAAACGCGAAGTCCTCCAGCGCCTCGGGGACGCCTTTCCCGAATACAGGGAGCGCATCACCGTGGCCATCAAGGAGGCCGCGCCCAAGGAAACCCCGGCCCCGAAGACGCTCGGCGAGCGCCAGCGGGAACTGGGCGCTACGTCAGGCATCGGCCACGTGATAGCCATCTCGTCGGGCAAGGGCGGGGTGGGCAAATCGACCGTCGCGGCCAACCTGGCCGTCACCCTCTCGCGCATGGGTTACCGCGTGGGGTTGCTCGACGCCGACATCTACGGCCCCTCGCAACCCAAAATGTTCGGCGTGGAGGGCTACAAACCCACCGTGGCCACCACCCAAAAGGCCGGGGGCGCCGAGATGATGGTCCCGGCCGTGGCGCTGGGGGTGAAGATCATGTCGATCGGTTTCTTTATCAATCCCAACGACGCCCTGGTGTGGCGCGGTCCGATGGCCACCAACGCCCTGCGCCAATTGATCCACACCACCGAGTGGGGCAAGCTCGACTACCTGCTCGTGGACCTGCCCCCGGGCACGGGCGATGTGCACCTGACGATCCTCCAGGAGCTGAAGGTCGACGGGGCGGTGATCGTCAGTACGCCGCAGGGTATCGCCCTGGCCGACGTGGTGCGCGGGGTCCAGATGTTCCGCTCCGAGAAGGTGGACGTCCCGGTGCTGGGGGTGGTCGAGAACATGGCGTGGTTCACGCCGCGCGAGCTGCCCGAAAACCGCTATTACCTCTTCGGGCGCGGGGGTGCGCAGGCCATGGCGGCCGAGTTGGGGCTGAAGTTCCTGGGCGCCGTACCGATCATCCAGGGGGTGATGGAGGCGGGTGAAAAGGGCCGGCCGGCGGTTGTTGATAACTCCGACGTGCGGAATTACTACCGCCCTATCGCCGAAGCGATTACCGAAACTATAAAATAGTTGAAAACTTCCGGATAATTTGTTGATTATTATTTCTATTTTTGTGGGATAATTTTATTAACTCATTTATTATTAATTAGTTATTTGAAATTTATAAAATACCGGAAGAAAAAGAGCAATAACTTATCATCATTCGATCGGGGGTGCCGTCAACATTTTTCGCAGACTTTTCAACGTGTCGATAACTCACAAAAACATACCAACACCTGTTGATAAAACCGGAAAACAACCGCCCTGCATCCCCCCGTCCGAAACACCTTCTGTTACTATCTTCCGGATAAAAAAACCGAAAAAAGTTACCGACACTACTAACACCTATTATTATTCTTATTATCTATTTTTATAATTTAAAAGAAAAGAAAATAATAATAAAACGATGTTGACAACCTCCGACAAAATACGATCGCTGGCGGCGCGGAAAAACGCCGTGATCCTTGCCCATTACTACACGCGCCCCGAAGTGCAGGACGTGGCCGATTTCGTGGGCGACTCGCTGGCCCTCTCCCAAAAGGCCGCCGAAACCGACGCGCAGATCATCGTCTTTGCCGGCGTACGCTTCATGGCCGAAACGGCCAAGGTGCTCTCGCCCGCCAAAAAAGTGCTGATCCCCGACCCTACGGCCGGTTGTTCGCTGGCCGATTCGTGTACCGCCGAGGGACTGGCCGCGCTCAAAGCGCGCTATCCCGGCCACACGGTGGTGTCGTATGTCAACACCTCGGTCGAGGTCAAGGCGCTGACCGACGTCTGCTGCACCTCGTCGAACGCCGAGCGGGTGATCGATTCGCTTAAAAACGAGAAAATAATCTTCGCTCCCGACCGCAACCTGGGGAATTACCTCCGGAAGATCACCGGGCACCCGGCGATGGTGGTATGGGACGGCGCGTGCCACGTCCACGAGGAATTTTCGGTTGCCGAAATCCTGAAACTCAAAAAAACACATCCTGCGGCCAAAGTCGTCGCCCACCCCGAATGCAAGGCGCCGGTGCTGCTCGTAGCCGACTTCGTCGGAAGCACGGCTGCAATTCTGGACTTTTGCGCCACCGACGCGGCTTCGGAATACATCGTTACCACCGAGGCGGGGATCCTTCACCAGATGGCCCGAAACAGCCCGCAAAAACGATTCTATCCCGTACCTCCGACCGACGCTTCGTGCGGTTGCAACGACTGCGCCTTTATGAAACAGGTGACGCTTCAGAAAATATACGATTGCCTGTCGGATGAAAGCCCCGAAATCACGATCGACGAATCCCTGCGCGCAGCGGCCGAAGGGTCGATCCGCCGGATGCTCGCATTGTGATCCTCAGGAAAGAAATGGTTCGAGGTTGGTGAAGACAGCGGATGCCAACAACAGGATGAACAGTAGGGTAGGGAACCACCCGCTGTATTTTACGTACCACGCGGGCAGGATCACCGACAGCGGCAACGCCACGAAGACGAAGTTCATACCCGCCGGACCGGGCAGGAGGAACAACAGGAGGGTGAGAACGAAGAAAAACACGAAAAATCCGGTGGTCCGTCGCGCCCGGTCGCGCACCAGGTTGCGCATGGTGAGCGTTGCGAGCGAAAAAATGGTGTTCAATAAGAGGATCCCCAGGAAAACGACCCGGCCGATCCCCCAGCCGCGAAGGAATCCACCCTCGAAATCCCCGTCGAAAATCGCCTGAAAAATCTCCACGGAAGGAGTGGTGAATCCTTTGCCGATAGCCCAGTAAACATAAGAACAGAAAAGCAAGGGAAGCACCCCACCGACCACCCCGACGACCAGGTACCTCTTTCCCATCCGGAAAAAATAGACCGCCGCGGGGATCAACACCGCGAACACCGTCGCCGGCGCGTAGACCAGCCCCGCCGATCCGATCAGCAGCGCCCCGCGCAGCATCAGCGACAGGCTCGCCCCGCGCCCCTGGCCCGCCACAAAACCGTCCGCCCCCGACATCACCAGCAGCGACGCCGTCAGCAGCACGATCATATTCCCGGGAATGAAGACTCCACACGCCACGACGGCGTAAAAAACTATCGGCAGGTAGTTCCTCACCCCGAACAACATCATGCGGTTGACGATGCTCGCCGCCAGCAACGCATTGGCCGACAGGATCGCAAACAAAACCAAAGGCTCGACGAAAGGAGCTCCCAGCGTCAACCGCCCCAACAACCGCCCCAACGGCACATCACTCCCCCCGATCTGCTCCACCGCCAACGGATACACCGCCGCCCTGCTCCAGAACAACGCCAGAAGCAACACGAAAAGCAAAACCGCAAACCCAAAAGACTGACGCGCAACAGACGCCATAACACCGATTTATAATAATTATCTGCCGTTCTGTATAGGTTATTTCTATGTTCTTTCTTATAAGAAAGAACCAAAGAATTTTTGGGAAAACTACGTTTTCCGATATTTACCTTGCTCTATCTTACAGCCGTTCAAATAGAGGGGGTGTCGGTGTAAGTTTGAAAGTTCCCGTTTTGTTAGAACCCCCTCTATTTGAACGGCTATGAGGCGGAGTGAAGTAACCATGAGAAACGCAGTTTCTCCAAAAGTTTTCTGGTTCTCTTTTACAAAAGAGAACATAAAACAATTATATAGAGCCGTGGATAACCATTACAGATCTTTGCCTATGTCGCGGCGGTAGTTGATGCCGTCGAAGTGGATTTGGGCGATGGTGCCGTAGCTTTTCGCGAGGGCTTCGGGCAGGGTGTCGGCCAGCGAGGTGATGGCCAGCACGCGTCCGCCGGCGGTGAGCACCTGGCCCGCTTTGGCCTGGGTCCCGGCGTGGAAGACGATGCTTTCGGTGGGGGTGTCCAGGCCGGTGACGGGGAGTCCCTTGGCGTAGTCGCCCGGGTAGCCGCCCGACACGCACACTACCGTGGCTGCCACCCGGGGGCTGACCGTCAGGGTGTAGTCGTCCAGGGTCCCGAAGGCGATGCCTTCGAACAGCGAGCAGATGTCGCTTTCGATGCGCGGGAAGACCGCCTCGGTTTCGGGGTCGCCCATGCGGGCGTTGTACTCCACCACGCGAGGCTGGCCGCCGCAGTTCATCAGGCCCACGAAGATGAAGCCCTTGTAGACGATATTCTCTTTGCGCAGCCCCTCGACGGTGGGCTCGACGATGCGCGTGCGTACTTTTTCCATGAAGGCCTCGTCGGCGAACGGTACGGGCGAAACGGCCCCCATGCCGCCCGTGTTGGGCCCGGTGTCGCCCTCGCCTATGCGTTTGTAGTCCTTGGCTTCGGGCAGGATCTTGTAGTTCGCCCCGTCCGTGGCCACGAAGACCGAGCACTCGATCCCCTGCATGAACTCCTCGATGACCACCGTGGCGCCCGCCGCGCCGAATTTGCCGTCGAGCATGGCGGCCAGCTCCTTTTTGGCCTCTTTGAGCGTGGGGACGATCACCACCCCTTTGCCCGCGGCCAATCCGTCGGCTTTGAGCACGTAGGGTGCCGCGAGGGTTTCGAGAAAGGCGTACCCCTGGGCGATGGTATCTTTCGTGAAACTGCCGTAGGCGGCCGTGGGGATGCCGTGGCGGACCATGAAGCCCTTGGCGAAATCCTTGCTGCCTTCGAGGCGCGCGCCGGCTGCCGAGGGGGCGATCACCGGTACGTGGTGGATGTCGCTGTCGCTGCCGAAGAAGTCGTAGATCCCGCGCACGAGCGGCTCTTCGGGGCCTACGACCACCAGGTTGATGTTGTTCGTGAGGACGAATTGCTTGACCGAGCCGAAGTTCACCGGCGAGATATCGACGTTGGTGCCCTCGGCGGCCGTCCCGGCGTTCCCGGGGGCGATGTAGAGTTTGGCCACGCGGGGGCTTTGGGCAATTTTGCGCGCCATGGCGTGTTCGCGGCCGCCGCCGCCCAGTAAAAGGATGTTGATTTTTTCGGGTAATCTCATCGCCCTGCTATAAACGGTTTTACTATGTTATTCAGTTTTTCGTGTTCGACCAGGAAGCCGTCGTGCCCGAAGTCGGAGCTGATCAGGCGGATCGTGGCGCGGGGTATGTGGCGGTAGAGGAACACCTGCTCGGCGACCGGGAAGATGATGTCGGACGAGATGCCCACCACCAGCGTGGGGACGGCGATCGACCGAAGGGCGCTCTCGACCCCGCCGCGGTAACGGCCCACGTTGTGCGAGTCGAAGGCCTGTGTGAGGCGGTAGTAGGAGTAGGCGTTGAAGCGCCGGGCCAGTTTGTCGCCCTGGTACTGCTGGTAGGTCGTGGCGCGGAACCCGGTGAGCTTGAATGCGTTGTCGTTTTCCTGCTGGGTGGCGTTGTAGGCCCGCGAACCGCGGTAGCTCAACAGCCCGATCGACCGCGAGACGCGCATCCCCTGCTTGCCCCCCTCGTCGTCGCCGTGGGCGTAGGTGGGGTCGCCCTCGATGCACATGCGCTGCGACTCGTTGAAGGCGATGGCCCAGGGCTGGCTCCGCGCGGCGGTGGCGATCAGCACCAGCGAACCCACGAATTCGGGCGCCATGAGCGCCATCTCCATCGCCTGGAAACCGCCTATCGAGCTGCCTATCACCGCCCGGACGTGTTCGATGCCCAGGTGGCGCGCCAGCAGCAGGTGCACGCCCACCATGTCGCGCACCGTGATGAACGGGAACGAGGCGTAGTAGGGTTCGTCCGTGGCGGGGTTGGTGCTCAGGGGGCCGGTGGTGCCGTAGTGCGATCCGAGGATGTTGGCGCACACGATGAAGTACTTCGCCGGGTCGAGGAAACACCCCTCCTCGACCGTGCGGGGCCACCAGTCGGCCACGTCGGAGTTGGCCGTCAGCGCATGGCACACCCACACGACGTTGTCGCCGCGCAGCTTGCCGTAGGTATGGTAGGCCACGGTCAGTTCGGGCAGCGTGTCGCCGTTTTCGAGCCGGAAAGGCTCTTTGGTGCGGAAATAGCGTACGGGCATGGTATTGACTCTCGCTGAGGAGGCAAATGTACGATTTTTTCTCAAAATTTCATATCTTTGCCAATTATTCGGATTCGTATGACCGCGCAAAACGCCAACATAAAAGCCCTGAACGGGTTGCTCGACCAAGGTCCCCAAAAGATCGTCCTCCTTTCGCACGCCAACCCCGACGGCGACTCGATCGGTTCGTCGCTCGCGCTGCGGAGTTTGCTCGTCGGGAGGGGGCACACGGTTTCGTGCATCGTCCCCAACCGCTACCCGGCCTTCCTCGAATGGATGACGGGCATCGACCAGGTGCGCATCTTCCGCGACGAGGCTTCGTGTCCGGGATGCAAGGAGGATATCCTTGCCGCCGATGTGATCTTCTGTCTGGATTTCAATCAGATATCCCGCATGGAGGGTGTGAGCGAGGTGATCGCCCAAAATACGCACGCCAAACGCGTGCTCATCGACCACCACCTCAACCCCCCTGCCGAGGAGTACGACCTGATGTTCTCCGACCCGGAGGCCAATTCCACGTCGTTCCTGCTCTACAACATCATCACCGCCCTGAAGGCCCCCATCGACCGCGCGACGGCCGAGGCGCTCTACGTGGGGATGATGACCGACACGGGCAATTTCAGCTTCAGCAACCTCACGCCGGCCGTCTTCCGCGCCGTGGCCGACCTGGTCGAGCGTACGGGGATCCACACGCCCACGCTCTACAACAACGTCTACAACAACTTCTCGGCCGACCGCATGCGCCCGATGGGCTACGCGCTGGACCGCAAAATGGAGATGGTCGACGGGTATGGAGTGGCGTTCATGTCGCTCAAGGAGAATGAATTGCGCCGCTACCACTTTGGGATCGGCGACAGCGAGGGATTCGTCAACCTGCCCCTGGCGATCCGCGGGATCCGCATGTCGGCGATGATCCTCCAGAACCGCAACTTCATCCGCCTGTCGTTCCGCTCGCGCGGCGAGGTGGACGTCAACGTATTTGCCAACAAGTACTTCGAAGGCGGCGGCCACAAGAACGCCTCGGGCGGCAAGTCGTTCGAACCGATGGAGCAGACGATCGAAAAATTCAAGGCGGCCGTGAAAGATTACTTCGAACCCCTGCCCAAACCCGCCAAAAAATGAGCCGCAAGCAATCGCTCACCTTTGCCGACGCCCTCAAACGGGGGCGCCCCACGGCGTTCGCCACGATGGTCAAACCCATCGGGTCGGCCTGCAACCTCGACTGCCACTACTGTTACTACCTCGACAAGGCCGATCTCTACGGCGGCGTACAGCCCGTGATGAGTCCCGAGCTGCTGGAGGAGTACACCCGGCAGTATATCGAATCGAACGATGTGCCCCTGGTGACCTTCGTGTGGCACGGGGGCGAGCCGCTGCTGGCCGGGGTGGACTACTACCGCCGCGCGATGGAATTCCAGAAGAAGTACGCGGGCGACAAAACCATCGAAAACACGCTGCAAACCAACGGTATACTCCTCGACGAGGAGTGGTGCCGCTTCTTTGCCGACAACAAATTCCTGATCGGCATCTCGATCGACGGGCCGCGCGATATCCACGACGCCTACCGCCGCAACAAGGGCGACCAGCCGACTTTCGACCGCGTGATGCGCGGCGTGGAGCTGATGGCCCGCATGGGGGTGGAATACAACACGCTGAGCGTGGTGAACAACCTCAGCGAGGGCCGCGGGGCCGAGATCTACCGCTTCATGAAAAGCATCGGGAGCCGCTTCATGCAGGTCCTGCCCGCCGTGGAGCACGTGGTGGACGTGCCGGGCTCGCCGCGCGGGGCGATCGTCAACCCCGGGCGCGTGGCCAACTCCCACCTGGCCCCCTGGTCGGTGTCGTCCAAGGGTTTCGGGCAGTTCCTGTGCGATGTTTTCGACGAGTGGGTGATCGCCGACGTGGGCAGCTACTTTGTCCAGATGTTCGACGTGGCGCTGGCCCAATGGGTGGGTGTGCCTCCCGGATTATGCTCTTTTTCGGAGAGTTGCGGCGAGGCGCTGATCGTCGAGCACAACGGCGACGTCTACTCGTGCGACCACTTCGTCTACCCCGAATACAAGGTGGGCAACATCGCCGAGGACGACCTGCGGACGCTGTTCAAGTCGCGCCCCCAGTTCAAATTCGGCGTCGACAAGCGCAACCTGCTGCCCGGCCAGTGCCTGCGCTGCGCCTACTATTTTGCCTGCCGCGGCGAGTGCCCCAAGCACCGCTTCGAGGTGGCCGCCAACGGCGAAAAGGGCCTCAACACCCTGTGCGAAGCCTACAAAATGTTCTTCGCCCACGTCGATCCCTACATGCGGCAGATGGCCGCCCTGCTCTCCGAGGGCCAGCCCGCCAGCCTGGTCATCCCCTGGGCGCGCCAGCGCATGGGGCTGCTCTGAAGATTCAGTATCGATTAAAAGCGGATCACATATCAGTTAAAGAGGTTCCCTCTCTTTTTTGTTGTATGCAAAGTGAAAGCGCCCCGTTCCGCGGGGTGATTTGAAACGGCGAGAAAGTGTTGCGGGCCAAGTCTTGTTCTGGAAACAGAGCAAGCTTGGGCGCAGTGCAATCAATGGCTCACGGTTGTCTACACCGGCGTACAGGAGATTGTATCTGCGTCCTCTATTTTATGGAAACCCTGAGCGTTTTTGAAGCATTTGTCGAGTGCCACTCGCCCTACTGGCAGTGGACCAAAGCCCATCTGGTGATGGTGATATACGACGAGACCGGTCGAGAAATCTGCATCTGCGACACCCTGAAGCCCGGCGGCGGGTTTGACCGCCGGTCTTTCCCGGTGTCGGTAGTGAAAGGTTCCCGGATAACGATGGAGGTGATCTGAATAAACAAACCCCGCAAAATTTGCGGGGTTTGTTTATATCGGATGAAAAGCGGTACTACCGTTTTTTCAACGGGATGAACTTGGTCTGCTCGGCCACGTTGCGGTAGGCCGGGCGGATGATGCGGCGGCTGTCGAAGTTGAGCTCTTCGATGCGGTGGGCGGTCCAGCCCGTGATGCGGCTCATGGCGAACAAGGGGGTGTAGACCTCCTCGGGCAGGCCGATCATTTCGTAGACGAAGCCCGAGTAGAAGTCGACGTTGGCGCACACGCTCTTGCCCACCTGGTTGCCCTTGAAGGCCATGAAAGTCTCCACGGCGCGTTGTTCGAGCAACTCGAGGAAGGCGAACTCCTTTTCGAGCCCTTTTTCGCGCGCCAGGTCGCGTGCCATCTCCTTGAGCAACAGGGAGCGCGGGTCGGAAACCGTGTAAACGGCGTGACCGATACCGTAGATCAGCCCCGTGCCGTTGTAGGCCTCTTTTTTGAGCATCTTGGTGAGGTAGGCGTCGATCTCGGCTACGTCGGTCCAGTCCTCGATGTTGGTTTTCAGGTGGTCGAACATACGCATCACGGCCATGTTGGCGCCCCCGTGCAGGGGACCCTTGAGCGAACCGATCGCCGCGGCGATTGACGAGTAAGTATCTGTTCCCGACGAACTTGTTACACGCACCGTGAAGGTCGAGTTGTTCCCCCCGCCGTGCTCGGCGTGGAGGATGAGCGACAGGTCGAGGATGCGGGCTTCGGCTTCGGTGTAATAACCCTTGAGCATGTAGAGGAAATTCTCGGCCACCGACAGGTCTTCCTGCGGGTGGCGGATGTGGAGCGACCGTCCCTGTCCGCTGTGGCGCAGGATGTTGTAGGCGTAGGCAATGATGGTCGGGAAACGCGCGATCAGCTCGATCGACTGGCGCATGAGGTTCTCGCGCGAGGTGTCGTCGGGATTTTCGTCGAACGTGTACATTTCCAGCACGCTGCGCGCCAGGATATTCATAATATTCTGACCCTCGAGGTCGAGGATATTCATTTTGGTCTTCTGCTCCAGGGGCATGTAGTGGTTCAGCAGGCGGCGGAACACCTCGTCCTCCTCCTTGTCGGGCAGGTAGCCCGAGAGGAGCAGGAATGCCGTCTCCTCGAACCCGAAACGCTTCTCGCCGTAGATTCCCTTCACCAGGTCCTCGACGTCGATGCCGCGGTAGACCAGCCGGCCGGGAATGGCCTTGAGCCCCCCTTCGGGCAGGCGTTCGTAGCCCACCACGTCGCCGATGCGCGTCAGGCCCACCAACACACCCGAGTGGTCCTCGTTGCGCAATCCGCGCTTGACGTTGAATTTGGTGAACAGTTCGGGGTCGATGCGGCTGGTGGTTTTGACCGATTCCGATAATTTGTAGATAATGTACTCCTTTTTCATCTCCTTAGCGATCTTTATCGGAGCGCAAGGTAATGAAAAAAATCCTAAATTTAAACAAAATGTTAGAATTTATCCTCGTAGCGGATTCGGGGTGTAAAAAAACAGCGAAAAAATTAGAATAACCGTAATAAAATCGCTATTTTTGGACGAAAATCATAATCAATTATGAAAAATTTATCAGAAATCGTAAGTGCGGCGCGTGACGGCCAACGTCGTCGCGTTGTTGCCGCTTACGCACAGGATGCCCACACGATCGAGGCCGCCTCGGACGCCGTCGACGCCGGGATCGCCGATGTGACCCTGGTGGGCGACAGCACCGAAATAGAGCGTGTGTGCCGCGAGCAGGGGATCGACAGGCATAAATTCGAAGTGGTCGAGGAAACGAGCGATGTGGCGTGCGTCGAGAAGGCCCTGCGCATGATCGCGGCGGGCGACGCCGACGTGTTGATGAAGGGCCTGGTGACCACCGACAAGTACATGCGCGGCATCCTCAACAAGGAATTCGGCCTGCTGCCCCCCAAAGGCGTGCTGAGCCACGTGGCGGTGATGGAGATCCCTGCTTATCACAAATTGTTATTAATAAGCGATATAGCTATTATCCCTGCACCCGACATAGCCCAGCGCGTGGCGATGGCCGGTTACCTGCGCGACGTGGCGCACCGCCTCGGGACCGTGCAACCCAAAATAGCCTGCGTAGCCCCCACCGAGCAGATGTCGCCCGGCCTTCCCTCGTGCGTCGAGGCGGCTATCCTGGCCAAGATGGGCGAGCGCGGGCAGTTGGGCGACGTGCTCGTCGAGGGGCCCATCTCGCTCGATGTGGCCCTGGACGGCGAGGTCGCGGCGCTCAAGAAATTCCGCGGCAACGCCGTGGCGGGCGACGCCGACTGCCTGCTGTTTCCCAACCTCGACGCGGCCAACGTCTTCTTCAAAACGGCCACTAAATTGGCTGGTAGCGAGTTGGCGGGGATCGTGGCCGGGACCAAGGCCCCCTGCGTGCTCACCTCGCGCGGCGACACCCGCGCTTCGAAACTCTACTCCATCGCCCTGGCCTGCCTGTGTGCGAAATAATTCGGACTATGTATAAAATATTGGTTATCAATCCCGGATCGACCTCGACCAAGATCGGGGTCTTCGACGGGGAGCAAAAAATATTCGAGGTTAACCTGACGCACACGGCCGGGGAGTTGGCGGGGTTCGCCCGCGTGGCCGACCAGTTCGGGTTTCGCGAGGAGGTGATCCTGCGGGCCCTGGCCGGGGCGGGGATCGAGGTGGGGTCGCTGGCGGCCGTCATCGGGCGGGGCGGGCTGCTGCGGCCCGTCGAGTCGGGCGTCTATGCCGTCGACGATGCCATGGAGAGCGACCTGCGCGCGTGCCGCTACGGCGAGCACGCCTCGAACCTGGGGGCCCTGCTGGCGCGCAAGATCGCCTCGGCGGTGGGCATCCCGGCGCTGGTCGCCGACCCGGTGGTGGTGGACGAACTGGATGACGTGGCGCGTGTGAGCGGGCATCCCCTGGCGCCGCGCATATCGATCTTCCACGCCCTCAACCAGAAAGCCACGGCGCGCCGCTACGCCGCCTCGACAGGGCGGCGGTACGAGGATCTGAACCTGATCGTGGCGCACCTGGGGGGCGGTATCTCGGTGGGCGTGCACCGCGGGGGACGCGTGGTCGACGTGGGCAACGCGCTGGACGGCGAGGGGCCCTTTTCGCCCGAACGCGCCGGGTCGCTGCCCTGGGGCAAGGTCGTAGAGCTCTGTTTCTCAGGCGACTACACCCGCGACCAGCTTCAGAAGATGTTTTGCGGCGCGGGGGGCGTGGTGGCGCACCTGGGAACCAACGACACCCGCGTGGCCCTGGCGCGTGCCGAGGGTGGCGACGCACAGGCCCGTCTGGTGGTCGAAGCGCTGGCCTACAACGTGGCCAAGGGCATCGGCGCCGCCTCGGCGGTGCTGGCGGGGCAGGTCGACGCGGTGATCCTCACGGGCGGCATCGCCCACAGTGCCTTCATCACCGACGCCATCGCCGCCCGTGTGCGCCACATCGCCCCCGTGGAAGTGATGCCCGGCGAGAACGAGCTCGAAGCGCTGGCCGAAAACGCCCTGCGCGTCCTGCGCGGCGAAGCCGAAGCGAAAACATACTGATCCCCTTTTCTCTGGCCTTAGTCGCGCCCGTCCCGTCCCCCTCGGGGCGGGCGTAGCGGCTTTGTGAGCCGCAATTTCGAAAAGGCCGTACGAAAAACACAAAAATTTTGTATTTTTGCCGCTTATTGTATGGTATAGCTATGGCTGACGCAAAATTCAAAGAGTACAAAGGCCTCGACCTGTCGCGCATCGCGGATGAAGTGCTGGAGACGTGGGATGCGGACGACACGTTCCACAAAAGCATCACCACGCGCGAAGGCAAACCCTCGTTCGTCTTCTACGAAGGACCCCCCTCGGCCAACGGGGTCCCCGGGATCCACCACGTGATGGCCCGCACGATCAAGGACATCTTCTGCCGCTACAAAACCCAGCAGGGCTACCTCGTCCACCGCAAGGCGGGTTGGGACACCCACGGGCTGCCCGTCGAGCTGGGTGTCGAGAAAAAACTGGGGATTACCAAGGAGGATATCGGTACCAAGATATCGATCGAGGAGTACAACCGCACCTGCCGCGAGGCGGTGATGGAGTTCACCGGCCTGTGGGAAGACCTCACGCGGAAAATGGGCTACTGGATCAACATGGACGATCCGTATATCACCTACGACAACAAATACATCGAAACCCTGTGGTGGATGCTCAAGGAGCTGCACAACAAGGGCTTGCTTTATAAGGGTTACACCATCCAGCCCTACTCGCCGGCAGCGGGCACGGGCCTCTCGAACCACGAGCTGAACCAGCCCGGGTGCTACCGCGACGTGAAGGACACCACCTGCACGGCGCAGTTCCGCGTGATCCGCGACGCACAGAGCGAAAAACTCTTCGCCGGTGCCGAGGGCGACCTCTACATCCTGGCCTGGACCACGACCCCCTGGACGCTGCCGTCGAACACGGCGCTGGCCGTGGGTCCGGAGATCGAATACGTGCGCGTGCGCTGCGAGAACCCCTATACCCATGCGCGCCAGACCGTTATCCTCGCCGCGGAGCTGATGGACAGCTACTTCGGCAAGAAACAGGAGGGCACGTTCGAAGTGATCGGTTCGCTCAAAGGCAGCGACCTCGAAGGGGTGCGCTACGAGCAGCTGATCCCCTGGATGCGTCCCGACGGCGACGCCTTCCGTGTGATCGCGGGCGACTTCGTCACCACGGCCGACGGTACGGGCATCGTGCACATAGCCCCCACGTTCGGGGCCGACGACGACCGCGCCGGCAAACAGAACGGCATCGCCCCCATGCTGCTGCGCGACCGGGCGGGCAAGGAGCAGCCGATGGTCGACAAGAGCGGGAAATTCTACACGATCGAGGACCTCGATCCCGCGTGGGTCGCCACGAACGTCGACACCGAAAAATACGGCGAATGGGCCGGGCGTTACGTCAAGAACGCCTACGACGACGCCCCGCGCGGCGAGGACGAAACCCTCGACGTGGACATCGCCGTGATGCTCAAGATCGCGGGCCTGGCCTTCAAGATCGAAAAGCACGTCCACTCCTACCCCCACTGCTGGCGCACGGACAAACCCGTGCTGTACTACCCCCTCGACTCGTGGTTTATCCGCACCACGGCGCTGCGGGACCGCATGGTGGAGCTCAACGAAACGATCAACGGGCGCCCCGCCTCGACGGGCTCGGGACGCTTCGGCAAGTGGCTCGAGGGCCTGGTGGACTGGAACCTGTCGCGCTCGCGCTTCTGGGGTACGCCGCTGCCGGTATGGGCCACCGAGGACCGCAGCGAGCTGAAATGCATCGGTTCGGTGGCCGAGCTCAAGGCCGGGATCGACGCCTCGGTGCGCGCCGGGTTCATGACCGAGAACCCGCTGGCGGGATTTGTGGAAAACGACTTTTCGAAGGAAAATTACGCGGGTTTCGACCTCCACCGCCCCTACGTGGACAACATCGTGCTCGTTTCGTCCAAGGGCGAGCGGATGGTGCGTGAGAGCGACCTGATCGACGTGTGGTTCGACAGCGGCGCGATGCCCTACGCCCAGGTGCACTACCCGTTCGAAATGAGCGGCAAGGCTTTCACCGAGGTCTACCCGGCGGATTACATCGCCGAGGGCGTCGACCAGACGCGCGGCTGGTTCTTCACGCTGCACGCGCTGGCGGTGATGTTGTTCGACTCGGTGGCGTTCAAGAACATCATCTCCAACGGCCTGGTGCTCGACAAGAACGGCAACAAGATGAGCAAGCGCCTGGGCAACGCCGTCGATCCCTTCGCGGCGCTCCAGAGGTACGGCGCCGACGCCGTGCGGTGGTACATGATCACCAACTCGCAGCCTTGGGACAACCTCAAATTCGACGAGGACGGCGTGGACGAGGTGCGCCGCAAATTCTTCGGAACGCTCTACAACACCTACAGTTTCTTCGCCCTCTACGCCAACGTCGACGGATTCTCCGGCAGCGAACCCCAGGTCCCCGTGGCCGAACGTCCGCGCATCGACCGCTGGATCCTCTCGCTGCTCGAAACGCTCACCAAGGAGGTGACCGCTTCGCTCGAGGCCTACGACCCCACCCCCGCGGCGCGCGCGATCAGCGACTTCGTGGGCGAGAACCTCTCGAACTGGTACGTGCGCCTCAACCGCAAGCGCTTCTGGGGCGGGGAGATGGACACCGACAAGCTGGCGGCCTACCAGACGCTCTACACTTGCCTCGAGCGCGTGGCGATGCTCTCGGCGCCCTTCGCGCCGTTCATCACCGACCGCATCTTCACCGACCTCAACCGCCGCAGCGGGCGCTATCCGGCCATTTCGGTGCACCTGGCGCCGTTCCCCGTGTGGGACGAGGCGCTCATCGACAGCGAGTTGGAGCAGACGATGGACGTGGCCCAGCAGGTCACCTCGATGGTGCTGGCCCTGCGCCGCAAGGTCAACATCAAGGTGCGCCAGCCGCTCACGAAGATCATCATCCCGGTGCTCGACCCGGCCATCGCGGCGCGCGTCGACGAGGTGCGCGAGCTGATCATGGGTGAAGTGAACGTCAAGGAGATAGAACTCATCAGCCAGACCGCGGGGCTGATCACCAAACGCATAAAACCCAACTTCAAGACCCTGGGCCCGCGCTACGGCAAGCAGATGAAGCAGATTTCGGCGCTCACGGCCGCCTTTTCGCAGGACGATATCGCGCGCCTGGAGGCCGACGGGGGGATGACGCTCGTGGTCGAGGGTGAGTCGCTGCCTGTTACGGTCGAGGATTTCGAGATCACCTCGGAGGATATGCCGGGCTGGCTGGTGGCCACCGAGGGGCGCATCACCGTGGCGCTCGACATCACGATCAGCGACGAGCTGCGCCGCGAAGGGGTGGCACGCGAATTGGTGAACCGCATCCAGAACATCCGCAAGGATAGCGGCTTCGAGGTGACCGACAAGATTCGCGTCGAGATCCAGGCGGGGGAACTGACCGACGGCGCCGTGGAGGCTTTCGGGGGCTACATCGCCGCCCAGACCCTGGCGCTCGAAGTGAAGGTTTCGGCTTCTCCCTCAGGGGATTTCACGAGCGAGGCCGAGATCGACGAGGCGAAAGTGACGATCGCGGTAACGAAGGTTTAAAAGACTTTTTTGAGCGAAATATTTGCTATTCCGAAAATAGTCTTTATCTTTATGCTTTATACCTAACAAGCAACATTATGGCAGAAATTGAAAAAACACGCTATTCGGACGACGATCTGGCCGAATTCAAAGCCATCATACTCGACAAACTCGAAAAGGCAAAGGCCGACTACGACCTGCTGCGCGCCACGATAACGCACACCTCGAGCAACGACACCGAGGACACTTCGCCCACGTTCAAGGTGCTCGAGGAGGGTGCCGCCACGCTGTCGAAAGAGGAGAGCGGCCGCCTGGCCCAGCGCCAGTTGAAGTTCATCCAGCACCTCGAAGCGGCCCTGATCCGCATCGAGAACAAGACCTACGGCATCTGCCGCGAAACGGGCAAGCTGATCCCCAAGGAACGCCTCAAAATCGTCCCCCACGCCACGCTCTGCATCGAAGTCAAGGAAGACAAAAAATAACACCTCCCTGCATAAAGTAACGATATACACCGATGGCTCGGCACTCGGCAACCCGGGGCGTGGAGGCTTCGGGGTCGTTCTTATCGCCCCGCCCCACCGTCGCGAGATGAGTGGCGGCTACCGCCTGACCACCAACAACCGCATGGAACTGATGGCCGTGATCACGGGCCTCGAAGCGCTGAAATACGACGGCTGCGAGGTTACGGTCTACTCCGATTCGCGCTACGTGGTGGATTCGGTGGCCAAGGGGTGGCTGTTCGGCTGGGAGCGTAAGCAGTACAAGGGCAAAAAAAACCCCGACCTGTGGATGCGTTTCCTGAAGGTCTACCGCCGCCACAAGGTGCGCTTCGTGTGGGTCAAGGGCCACGCCGGCAACCCCGAGAACGAGCGCTGCGACATCCTGGCCGTGGCCGCCGCAAACGCCGCCCACCTGCCCGAGGACACGGGCTATCATCCCGACACCGAGGCCGTGCTGCCGGTTTAGTCCGCCGTCCGGTCGGGGGTCTTCACTTTATAAATCAGTTTGACTCTTGCGTGTGTGCCCCGCAGCGGGGTGATCCGGTATTGCTCCAGGCCGAAGAAGTGTCCGTTGTGCAGCACCTCCAGATCGACCTTCAATTCGGCGTCGTCGGGGAGCTCGGGGGGATCGATGGGAAGGATCAGCAGGGTCGTCACGGCCCGGGCGCAGACCGTGCTGCGGTTGCGCAACTCGGGCGCGGGGTCGTGGAAATGTTTGTCTACAATGCTATTTTTGAGCAGGTTGTCGTGCTCGTCGAAGCTCTCGATCGCAAGGCAGGCGGCGAATTTCGCCCATCGCGGGTCGTCGCAGCGGACGATCACGTCGTAAATGCTGACTACATTGGTTTCCATAAAATGAGAGGACGCAGATAACAATCTTCTGCACGCCGGTGTGAAAGAACCGTGAACCATTGATTGCACTGCGCCCAAGCTTGCCCTGAATAAACAAGACAAGACTTGGCCCGCAACACTTTCCCGTTGGTTCAAATCACCCCGCGGAACGGGGCGCTTTCACTTTGCGTACAACAAAAAAGAGAGAGAGCCTCTTTAACTGATATGTGATCTGCTTTTAGTCGATAAGGTTAGTATTAGTTGGTTTGGTAAGGGCAAAGATAACGATTTTATCCGATTCCGGAATTATTATCCCCGGAATAAAACAACCCGCCCCTTCACAGGGGCGGGCCGCTGCGTTGTTGTCCGAAAAACTACTGCTTCGTTCCGGCAAACGTTACGTTGATCTGGCTTTCGGCACTGACCGTAACGGGGAAAGCGATGCTCATCGCGCCGTCGGTGATGGTTCCCGTGAAAGTGAGGGGTATGGGCGTTTCGGCGGTTCCGTCGCTGTTGAGGTCGAGCATCAGGGTGGTGCTTCCGGCGAGCGAATAGACGTTCCCGGCTTTGCCGACGATCATGTCGGGCACCTCGATGTTGCCCAGGTTGCCGCCCATAAAGTTAAAATCGGGCAATACGAGCTTCACTTTATTCTCGCCCGTGCGGGCGAGGGTGATGGTGTTGCTGGAGGTCACAGGGGGATTGCTCACATACACCGTGAGCGTTCCGGGATAGCTTCCCGCCACATCCTTGGCGTAGTCTTCGTCCTTGTCGCACGATAAAAATCCGAGCGACGCTACGGCCGCCAGCAAACAAAAAAGTCCTTTTCTCATCTTTTTCAATTTTTAGTGATTATTACGTGAAAAATCTTACGACACAAAAATCCTACCGGCAAAATTAAAAAAAATTTCGCGGTTGGCGCCAGAAATCTCCAAATATCGCATTTTAAGGAGGACAAGAATAAGGCTGCCTCGGGAAATTTAGTATCTTTGTTGGCGAATTATACCCACTTGTTTCGTTATGCCGCAAATGTCCCGTTACGCTCGCCGCGGAGTGTCGTCCTCGAAGGAGGATGTGCACAGCGCCATCAAGAACATCGATAAAGGATTATACCCCAGGGCTTTTTGTAAAATAATCCCCGACTCGCTCTCAGGCGACGACCAGGCATGCCTTGTGATGCACGCCGACGGCGCGGGGACCAAGTCGTCGCTGGCCTACGCCTACTGGAAGGAAACGGGCGATATGTCGGTGTGGAAGGGCGTGGCGCAGGATGCGGTGGTGATGAACACCGACGACCTGCTGTGTGTGGGTGCGGTGGACAACATCCTGCTCTCGTCGACCATCGGACGCAACAAGCGCCTCATTCCCGGCGAGGTGATCTCGGCCATCATCGAGGGCACCGAGGAGTTCCTGCAGTCGATGCGCGACCTGGGGATCGGCATCCACTCCACGGGCGGCGAAACGGCCGACGTGGGCGACCTGGTGCGCACGATCATCGTCGACAGCACGGTCACCGCGCGCATGAAACGCGCCGAGGTGATCTCCAACGACAACATCCGCGAAGGGTGCTACATCGTGGGCCTGAGTTCCTTCGGCAAGGCCGCCTACGAAACCGAATACAACGGCGGCATGGGCAGCAACGGCCTCACCTCGGCCCGCCACGACGTCTTTTCGAACTACCTGGCCAAGCAATACCCCGAAAGCTACGACAACGGCGTCCCCTCGTCGCTGGTCTACACGGGGCGCTACCGCCTGACCGACCCCGTAGAGATCGACGGCTTCAAGACCACGATGGGCAAGCTGGTGCTCTCGCCCACGCGGACCTACGCCCCCGTGATCCGCGAGGTGCTGCGCCACTACCGCGACAGCGTCCAGGGCATGGTGCACTGCAGCGGCGGCGGACAGACCAAGGTGCTGCACTTCATCGACAACCTCCACGTCATCAAGGACAACATGTTCGAGGTGCCCCACCTGTTCAAGGTGATCCAGCAGGAGAGCATGACGCCCTGGCAGGAGATGTACGCGGTCTTCAACATGGGGCACCGCATGGAGCTTTACGTCGACCCCCAGGTGGCGGGCGACGTGGTGAAGATCTCCCGCGAGCTGGGCGTCGACGCCCGCATCATCGGCCGCGTCGAGGCTTCCACCACCCCCATGGTCACGATCGCCGCCAACGGCGAAGAATACATTTATACGAAATAACCTAATTTCTACCGATATGAAAATAAAAGGACTACGATGGGTCGTGTTGACCATGATCGCAATCGTCTCGATCATCAACTACCTCGACCGCGGCACGCTCAACTACATGTGGGTGGCCAACCAGAAAGCGGAATACGCCCCCGAGCAGTGCGTCTACGACTCGCTCACAGGCGCGTGGATGCTCACCGCCCAGGACGGCACGGTGACCGCAGCCCCGGCCGACCGCGTGACGCTGCTCGACAACGGACGTTACCAGTACACCCACGTCGGAGGGATTGCCGTCGACCTGGGCATCGTCGACAAGAACATGCCCGAAGCCGAGTTCAAGGCCGAAACCAAGCGCATCCTGGGCTACATCACGATCTTCTTCATGATCGCCTACGGCATCAGCCAGCTGTTGTCGGGTAAATTGTACGACAAGATCGGCACGCGCCGCGGATTTGCCTTCTCGGCCATCCTGTGGGGCGCCGCCGACGCCTTCACGTCGCTCTCCACGGGGCTCAAGTCGCTGATGGGATTCCGCTTCGGGCTCGGACTCGGTGAGGCCGGCCCGTGGCCCGGAACGGTGAAGTCCAATGCCGAATGGTTCCCCACCAAGGAACGCGCCTTCGCGCAGGGGGTCTTCAACGGCGCCACTTCGATCGGGTCGGTGATCGCGCCGATCGTGATCTCGTTCCTGTTCCTGGCCTTCGGCTGGCGGGTGACGTTCATCGTAGTGGGTTCGCTGGGTATCCTGTGGGTGATCCCCTGGCTGATCATCAACAAAAAGTCGCCCAAGGACCACCCCTGGATCACCGACGAAGAGAAAGAATACATCCTCTCGGGACAACCCGAAAAAAACCTTACCGCCCAGCAGGAAAAAGGGAAGTCGTGGGGCGAACTGCTCTCGCGGCGCAAGAACTATTCGCTGATCCTGGGGCGCTTCTTCATCGACCCCGTGTGGTGGATCTTCGTGACGTTCATCCCGTTGTACCTGATCGAGGTATTTAACCTGGATATCAAGCAGATCGCCCTCTCGGCGTGGGTGCCCTACGTGGGTGCGGCCGTCGGGGCGTTCGTCGGCGGCTGGTACTCGGGCTGGCTGATCAATCGCGGCAAGAGCCTCGACAAGGCGCGCAAGCAGGCGATGATCGTGGGCGCCTGCATCTCGATGCCCGGCATCGTGGGCGCTTCGATGGCCCAGACACCCTACCTGGCCGTGACGATGATGGCCGTCATCCTATGCGGCTACCAGTTCTATTGCACCAACCTCCAGACCCTGGCCTCGGACTTCCACACGGGCAAGAGCGTGGGTTCGCTGGCCGGTATCGGCGGCGCCTCGGCGGTGCTGGGCGTGATCCTGTCGATGCTCATCGTACCGATGATCACCCGCGCGGGTTGGCTGCCGTTCTTCATCTTCGGCGGAATGTTGTACCCGCTGTCGGTGGCGGCGGTGTTCCTGCTGGCCGGCAAAATCCGCCAGTTGTCGGAAGACGACGCCGAAAAAGCGGCGAAAAAATGATATATTTGCGCTCTGAAAAAAATCATATCAAAAAAATAAGTAAAAAATGTCAAATGTAAAAAGAGTCTACACCTTCGGTAACAAAAAAGCCGAAGGCAACGGCAAAATGAAAGAACTGCTGGGCGGCAAGGGAGCCAACCTGGCCGAAATGAACCTGATCGGGATCCCCGTGCCCCCGGGTTTCACGATCACCACCGAAGTGTGCGCCGAATACTATACGCACGGCAAGGAAGAGATCATCCGCCTGGTGAAACCGGCGGTCGAAAAGGCGATGGCCGAGATCGAAAAGACGATGGATATGGAGTTCGGCAGCGACACCAACCCGCTGCTGATGTCGGTACGCTCGGGCGCCCGCGCTTCGATGCCCGGCATGATGGACACGATCCTCAACCTGGGGCTGAACGACAAGGCGGTCGAAGGGCTGGTGAAACGCACCGGCAACGCCCGCTTCGCCTGGGACTCCTACCGCCGCTTCATCCAGATGTACGGCGACGTGGTGATGGGTATGAAACCCGAGAACAAGGACGACCACGACCCGTTCGAGGAGATCATCGACCACATGAAGGAGGAACGCAAGGTAGCCAACGACACCGACCTGACGGCCGACGACCTGAAGGAACTGGTCGTCCGCTTCAAGAAAGCGGTGAAGGAAAAGACCGGCCAGGATTTCCCGACCGATCCGTGGGAACAGCTCTGGGGCTCGGTGTGCGCCGTGTTCAGCAGCTGGATGAACGACCGCGCCATCCTGTACCGCAAGCTCAACGGCATTCCGGCCGAGTGGGGTACGGCGGTCAACGTGCAGGCGATGGTGTTCGGCAACATGGGCGACAACTCGGCGACGGGTGTGGCCTTCACGCGCGACGCCGCCACGGGCGAGGATATCTTCAACGGCGAATACCTGGTCAACGCCCAGGGCGAAGACGTGGTGGCCGGTATCCGCACCCCGCAGCAGGTGACCCTCGAAGGTTCGCGCCGCTGGGCCAAGGCGCAGAGCGTGAGCGAAGCCGACCGCGCGGCAAGATACCCCTCGCTCGAGGAGGTGATGCCCGCGGTGTACAAGGAACTGGACGGTATCCAGCAGCACCTCGAAGAATACTTCACCGATATGCAGGACATCGAATTCACCATCCAGGACGGTAAGTTGTGGATGCTCCAGACCCGCGGTGGCAAGCGCACGGGCGCGGCGATGGTGAAGATCGCGATGGATATGCTCGCCGAGGGCCTTATCGACGAGCAGACCGCAGTGCTGCGCAACGAGCCCGCACAGTTGGACGAGCTCCTGCACCCGGTCTTTGACAAAGCCGCCATGAAGAACGCCAAAGTTTTGACTAAGGGCCTGCCCGCATCGCCGGGAGCGGCCACGGGACAGGTGGTATACTTCGCCGCCGACGCCGA
>JAVBRR010000166.1:0-4404 GCA_031547705.1 Rikenellaceae bacterium
ACCCCCGACGGCAAGCTGACGACGTTCCTCAAGGTCGCGGGCCGCAACACCTTCTCGGTGCAGGTGCTCAAGGACGGCAACTACCTGGTGAGCGAGGCCGACAACCGCAGTTTCTGCATCGTCGACGGGCAGAGCAACATGATCCGCCGCGTGGACGAGCACGATCTCGAACCTGAGGGCCTCACGGTGTGCGTAGGCGCCAAGGTGCAGATGCTGCCCAATGGTAATATTCTGATGTGCAACTGGCTGGGGCACGGATCGGACCAGAGCCAGCCGATGCTCTTCGAGGTCGATCCCGACAACAAGGTCGTGTGGCGCTTCGACTCCAAGGAGCTCTTCAACCGCATCTCCTCGGCCATACAATTCGACGAATAGAATAACAATCTAAAATACCCTAACCACTCATGAAAAGAACCTTTACCTTCACGCTGCTGCTTTCCCTGCTGGCCGCCACGGTTTCCGGGGGCGAGCGGAGCGTCAAATTCGACTCGGTGCCCTGGGAAAGGGTCGTGTACCTGGTCAACCAGCTTAGCACCTACGATCCTGCGAATATCCGCAAGGCTTTCGAAGAGTATAAGAAGATGCCCGGTTACGATGGTTCGAAGTACGAGAAGATCGTGTGGACCCTCGAGAATAGGGCCCAGTCGATGAACAGCCTCTCGACCGGTTCGGCCAAAGCCATCGGCACGGCCGAGGCCACGCTGAAGGACATCCGTGCCGTCCTGTTGTCGAACCCCCTGCTGGCCGGCGACAAGATCATCGCCGCGCGCTACGATGCGGGCGACCAATACCGCTACATCACCGCCCCCGCGTTGGGCACCCAGGCCGGCAACGAAACCAACCAGTTGTCGGGGTGGCGCCAGGGCGCCAAGGCCGATATCGTGGAGCTGACCAACCTGTTAGGCGACCACACCGACGTGAAGGTGCGCACGATCTACGCCCCGGAGAACAACCGCCCCGTGACCGACCTGTTGCTGAACTGGGACGGCGAGCGGATCATGTTCACCTCGATCGATAACAAGACCGGTAAATGGAACGTGTTCGAAGTGATGCGCGACGGGACGGGTCTGCGCAAGGTGATCGACAGCCCCGAGGCCGACCTCGAATTCTTCGACGCCGCCTACATGCCCAGCGGCAAGATCATCGCCAATACCACCGTAGGCTACCAGGGCGTTCCCTGCGTGGACGGCTCCGACCCCGTGGGCAACCTGGTGGAGTACGATCCCGTCACCAAGAATATGCGCCGCCTGACCTTCGACCAGGACGCCAACTGGCACCCGAGGGTGCTCAACAACGGCCGCCTGATGTACGTGCGCTGGGAATACACCGACCTGCCGCACTACTATTCGCGCTTCGTGATGCACGCCAATCCCGACGGCACCGAAACCAAAGCGCTCTACGGCAGCGGCGGCTGGTGGCCCAACAGCATTTTCGACGTCCAGCCCCTTCCCGGCGGCAACAACACCTTCATCGGCATCACCGCCGGACACCACGGCACCACGCGTTGCGGATCGCTCTATATTTTCGATCCCGCCAAAGGACGCAAGGAAGAGAAGGGCGTGGTGCAGCAGATACCCTACAGCGGCCGTCCGGTGGTCCCCGAGATCAAAGACCGCCTTTCGGACAACGTGTGGCCGCTGTTTATGAAACCCTGGCCCCTGAATGACAAGTTCTTCCTGGTGACGGCCAAGTGGGACCTCTATTCGCCCTGGAACATCTACCTGGTCGACGTTTTCGACAACGTCACCCTGCTCGCTTCGTTCAAGGGTATGGGATTGACCAACCCCATCCTGGTGAGCAAGCGCCCCGTGCCGCCCGTGATCCCCGATCGGGTGAACCTCGATAAGAAGGACGCCACGTTCTTCATCCAGGACATCTACCAGGGCGAGGGCCTGCCGGGCGTCAAGCGCGGAACGGTCAAGAAATTGCGCGTCTTCGCCTACGAATACGCCTACGTGTCGTCGCCCTCGAACCACATGGCCCAGGGCATCCAGTCGGGCTGGGACATCAAGCGCCCGCTGGGCACGGTCGATGTCGAAGCCGACGGCTCGGTGATGTTCAAGGCGCCGGCCAATACCCCCATCTCGATGCAGCCCCTCGACGACGAGGGCCGCGCGATCCAGTGGATGCGCAGTTGGGTGTCGGCCATGCCGGGCGAGGTGGTTTCGTGCGTGGGATGCCACGAAGACCAGAATTCGGTGCCCATTCCCAAACGGGCGATGGCCTCGCTGAAACCCGCCAAGGACCTGACGCCCCCCGAGGGCGGCGTCCGCTCGTTCACGTTCGACTACGAGATCCAGCCCATCCTGGACCGTGCGTGCGTTTCGTGCCACAACCAGAAGAGCAAACTCGATTTCCGTGGCGGCATCAAGGTCGAATCCTCGCCCTTGACGCGCGTGAGCAGCGACGGCAAGCAGAAGATCAGCGCTTCGACCAGCTATTTCGCCCTGCACCCCTACGTTAACCGCCAGGGGCCTGAAGCGGACATCTACGTGATGAGGCCTTACGAATACCACGCCTCGACCAGCGAACTGATTAAAGTGCTCAAGCGCGGACACTACGGCGTCGAGCTGGCCGACAGCGAGTGGCGCACGATCTACGAATGGATCGACCTGAACGCCCCCTACCACGGTTACTTCATCGACAGCCCGATCAAGCGCTGCCGCGACCAGTACGCCCGCCGCATCGAGTTGACCAACAAATACGCCAACGGCGCCGGCGTCGACTGGCGCAAGGAGCTCAACGACTACGC
Source organism: Rikenellaceae bacterium (assembly GCA_031547705.1). Taxonomy (GTDB): domain Bacteria; phylum Bacteroidota; class Bacteroidia; order Bacteroidales; family Rikenellaceae; genus JAVBMJ01. Next base: position 2,753 of record JAVBRR010000166.1, read on the forward strand.
CGCCTACCTCAAGGCCAAGGGCCCGATCACGCCCGCCAAGGTGAACGTGCCCGCCAAGCCCAAATACAAGGATGTCAAGGCTGCCGGTTGGCCCTTCACGCCCGATCAGGCGCGCGACATGGCCGCCCGGTTGGGAGAGTCGAAGAAGAAAGTCGAGATCGCCCCGGGCGTTGAGATCGCCTTCGTGCGCATCCCCGCCGGGACGTTCGTGATGGGCGACAACGTGAACGGTAAGACCAACGCCCCGGCTTCGGTGGTGACGATCGACAAGCCGTTCTGGATGGCCGAAACCGAGCTGACCAACGCCCAGTACAAGGTCGTCTTCCCCGCTCACGACAGCCGCTACATCGCCCAGTTCTGGAAAGACCACGTGGGCCCGGGTTATCCGGCCAACGGTCCCGCGCAGCCCGTGATCCGCGTTTCGTGGAACCAGGCGATGGACTATTGCGCCCGCCTGAGCCGTACAACGGGCCTGAAGATCACCCTGCCCACCGAGGCGCAGTGGGAGTGGGCGTGCCGCGCCGGTTCCGCCTCGCCGATGTGGTACGGAGGCCTGGACGCCGACTTTACGAAGTACGACAACCTGGCCGATATGGAGCTCCGGAAGATGGCCGTGCGCGGCGTCGACCCGAAACCGATGGGCGAGTCGCAGTTCGACTACCCGTTCTTCATCTACATCCCGCGCAACGACGCCCTCAACGATGGCAATATGCTCGTCTGCGACGTGGCGGGCTACCAGGCCAATCCGTGGGGGCTGTATGATATGCACGGCAACGTGGCCGAGTTCACACGCTCCGACTACGCGCCCTATCCTTACGACGCTGCTGTTGCTGCAGGCGATATGAAAGTCGTCCGCGGAGGTACGTGGGTCGACCGCACGAAGAACTCCGGCGCCTACTCGCGCGACGAATTCTTCGCCTGGCAGCCGAGCAACAAAACCGGTTTCCGGCTGATCATTGAAGACTAATTTGCTGTGTTGAAACTGCCGGCGTTGTGGAAAATCTCGCTCGCGCTGCTCGCTCTCTACGCGGCGGCGCTGGGTGCGGCGACCTTTGTCGAGGCGTCCCGCGGGACGGCCTTTGCCCGGGAGTATTTCTACAACGCCGGATGGTTTTACGCGCTCAACGCGGCGCTTGCCACCGGTTTCGTGATCCTGAGCGTGCGACAGAAGCTCTTCGCCCGCAGACGGTGGGGGGCGCTGGCGTTGCATTACGCTTTTGTGCTGATCCTGGCGGGGGCGATGACCACCCGCCTGACCGGCTTCGAGGGCATGATGCACATCCGCGAGGGTGAAAGCGCCGGAGCAATCGTCACGGCCGGGGGTGAAACCCGGCAGTTGCCCTTCTCGGTCGCGCTCGACGATTTCCGCCTGGTGCGCTACGCCGGAAGCCGCAGCCCCTCGTCCTACGAGAGCGACGTGACGATCTCCGCGGGAGGAGAAAGCCGCCGGCACAGGATCTACATGAACAACATCGCCCGCGTGGCGGGCTACCGCATCTACCAAACCTCCTACGACCCCGACGAACAGGGCACGGTGCTCACGGTGAGCTATGACCGCTGGGGCACGGCGATCACTTACGCGGGTTATTTCCTGCTGTTCCTGGGGCTGGTGGTTGCGCTGCTCGAAAAGGGTTCGCGATTCCTGACCCTCT
>JAVBRR010000074.1:0-38364 GCA_031547705.1 Rikenellaceae bacterium
ATTTCGACGGCAGCGCCCTGGCGGTCAACAGCGGCGTCGAGCAGCCCCCTGCGGTGAATCCTTCGTTCCGGAAGATCAAGCGCCGCGCACTCTCCACCGACGAATACGTCGCGGGGATCCTGAGCGCCGACATCTCCATCCTGTCGCAGGCCATCACCCTGGTGGAGAGCCACAACCCGGCCCACTACGCCCAGGCGCAGGAGATCATCGAGCGTTGCCTCCCCCGCGCCGGCAAGTCGGTGCGCATAGGCATCACGGGGGTTCCGGGGGCGGGGAAATCGACCTTTATCGAAGCCATCGGAGGCCACGTGGCCGACCGGGGGCACCGCCTGGCCGTGCTGGCCATCGACCCCAGTTCGCAGCGCAGCGGCGGGGCGATCCTGGGCGACAAAACCCGCATGGCGACCCTCTCGGGACGCGACGACGTCTTCATCCGCCCCTCCGCCTCGGCGGGATCGCTCGGGGGCGTGGCGCGCAAGACGCGCGAAAGCATCGTGTTGTGCGAAGCCGCGGGGTTCGACGTCGTGTTCGTCGAAACGGTGGGTGTCGGGCAATCCGAAACCGCCGTCCACTCGATGGTCGACCTCTTCCTGCTGCTCCAGATATCGGGTGCCGGCGACGAACTGCAGGGGATCAAGCGCGGGATCATGGAGATGGCCGACATGGTGGTGATCACCAAAGCCGACGGCGACAACATCCCCCGCGCCGAAATGGCCAAAGCGCAATTCATCAGCGCTCTGCGCCTCTTCCCGATGCCCGACTCGGGACGTCCGGCCGAGGTCTACACCTGCTCGTCGCTCACGGGCGCCGGGCTCGAAACGCTCTGGAACGGCATCGAGGATTTCCTCGCCTTCATCAGCGGCAACGGCTACTTCGACGCACACCGCAACAGCCAGAACCGCTACTGGATGTACGAAACCATCGATGCCGCCCTGCGCGACAGCTTCTACAACGACCCCCGGATCGCCGACCGCCTGGCCGAATACGAACGCCAACTCGCCCGGGGAGAGATCGGTTCCTTCACCGCCGCCCGCAACCTCCTCGACCTTCACGCCAAAACATCCGGATCCAGGTAGCCGATACTATTTACCCCTTGTTCTCTTTTACCAAAGAGAACAAGGGGTAATAACATAAATCGGGACAACGCGGGATCTATCCGCACTTGGAGTGTCCGCAGCTCATGCAGACGGGGCAGTTGTTCTGGTAGACGAGCGTTTCCTGTCCGCAGTTCGAGCATTTTTCCTTGACTTTGGTCCCGTCGGCGATATACTGCTTCAGGGCGCGCGCCACGCCGTTTTTCCAGGTGTTGATCGATTCGCTGTTCAGGTGCAGCGACTCGATGAGCGTCACCACGTCGAGGATGGGCATGCCGTTGCGCAACACGCCCGAGATCAGCTTGGCGTAGTTCCAGAACTCCTCGTCGAACAGGCGCGAGATGCCGCCTATCGTGTTGGTGTAGCCGTATTTGTCGGTGTACTGGAAGTCGTAGCGTTTGTTGCCTTCGGCGTCGGTGACTTTGATGATCGAGCCTTTGGTCACCTTTTTGGGGATGAACATGGCGTCCTCTTCGAGTTTCCCGGTAAAGATCTCGTAGGGGCGGTCGTTGTAGATACCCACGAACGAGATCCACTCCTGGTCGCCGTTGCGGAAACGCACGATGTCGGCAGCCAACTCGATGGGGCGCTTGAGGGGCGGTTTGTACTCGCCTGCGGCGGGTGCGGGAGCATCCTTTTTCTTCTTGCTGTCGATCAGCACGCCGTCGCGCGAACCGTCGCGGTAGACCGTCACGCCCTTGCAGCCACACTCCCAGGCCGTCTGGTAGACCTTGGCCACGAGTTCTTCGGTCACGTCGTTGGGCAGGTTGACCGTCACCGAGATCGAGTGGTCGACCCATTTCTGGATGGCGCCCTGCATCTTGACTTTCGACACCCAGTCGATGTCGTTGGCCGTGGCCTTGTAGTAAGGTGATTTCTGCACCAGCTTGTCGAGCTCCTCGTTCGATATCTTCTTGAGCGACGAGGCGTCGTGGCCGTTCGCTTCGAGCCAGGTGATGAATTTGTGGTGGTAGACGTTGTATTCCTCCCACGAATCGCCCACCTCGTCGATGAACGTCACGTTGACGTCCTTGTCGCTGGGGTTCACTTTGCGGCGGCGCTTGTACACCGGGCGGAAGACGGGTTCGATCCCCGAGGTGGTCTGCGACATGAGGCTCGTGGTTCCCGTGGGGGCGATCGTGAGCATGGCGATGTTGCGGCGGCCCGTGCGGACCATCTCTTCGTAGAGCGCGGGGTCGGCCTCGCGGATGCGGGCGATCATCGGATTGGCGCTCTCCTTGGCGGCGTTGTAGATCGGGAAGGCCCCGCGTTCACCGGCCATCTCGACCGAGGCGCGGTAGGCTTCCAGTGCGAGGGTCTTCTGTACCAGCACGGCGAAATCGATCGCCTCGTCCGTGCCGTAACGCAGACCCAGGGCGGCCAGCATATCGCCTTCGGCGGTGATGCCCAGGCCCGTGCGGCGTCCCTGGCGTGCCTTTTCACGGATCTTTTCCCACAGCTGGCTCTCCACGCGGCGGATGTCCTGCTCTTCGGGATCGGAGTTGATCTTCTCCATGATCAGCTCGACTTTTTCCAGTTCGAGGTCGATGATGTCGTCCATCATGCGCATCGCCAGGCCGACGTGTTTCTTAAACTTGTCGAAGTTGAACTTCGCCTTTTTGGTGAAGGGGTCGTCGACGTAGCTGTAGAGGTTCATCGCCAGCAGGCGGCAGCTGTCGTAGGGACACAGCGGAATCTCCCCGCAGGGGTTGGTCGACACGGTCGTGAAACCCTCGTCGGCGTAACAGTCGGGGATCGACTCGCGGATGATCGTATCCCAGAACAGCACGCCCGGCTCGGCCGATTTCCAGGCGTTGTGGATGATCTTGTTCCACAGCGCGCGCGCGTCGATCGTCTTTTCGTAGAGCGGTTGGTCCGAATTGATCGGGAAGGTCTGGTGGTATTTCTTGCCGTCGATCACCGCGCGCATAAATTCGTCGTCCATCTTGATCGAGACGTTGGCACCGGTCACTTTACCCGCCTCGACCTTGGCGTCGATGAAGTTCTCGGCATCGGGGTGCTTGATCGACAGCGAGAGCATCAGCGCTCCGCGGCGCCCGTCCTGGGCCACCTCGCGCGTCGAGTTGGAGTAGCGCTCCATGAAAGGCACGATACCCGTCGAGGTGAGGGCGCTGTTGAGCACGGGGCTTCCCGTGGGGCGGATGTGCGAGAGGTCGTGCCCCACGCCGCCGCGGCGCTTCATCAGCTGCACCTGCTCCTCGTCGATGCGGATGATACCGCCGTAGGAGTCCGCCGGGTTCTTGTGTCCGATCACGAAGCAGTTCGACAGCGAGGCCACCTGCAGGTTATTGCCGATCCCCGTCATGGGGCCGCCCTGGGGGATGACGTAACGGAACTCCTTGAGCAGTTCGTAGACCGTGGCCGCCTCCATCGGGTTGGCGTAGCGCTGTTCGATGCGCGCGATCTCGTTGGCGATCCGCCAGTGCATCTGCTCGGGCGAGCCTTCGTATATTTTGCCGTGGGAATCTTTCAGGGCATACTTGCTCACCCACACCGTGGCGGCCAGGTCATCGCCTTTGAAATACGCTTTGGATTTTTCGACTGCGTCGGCATACTGATACTGCTTCAAGGCGCCTTCAGCACCCTTTTTTTCTTTCATTTCGGACATTGCTCTATGTATAATTATTTAATAATCAGGACATTGCATATTTATATAAAAGACGCTAACGCAAGGGATTCCTCCCTTAATTCTCTTACAAGTTTACGGTTTAAACGCGCGCGGTTTCCCCTTCGGCGTTCTATTTTATTAAGATTTTATCAACACCTGCGCCCAGGGGTCACCTGCGCAACGTGACGGAAACTTTTTCGATTTTTCCTCCCAGGGGCGGGGCGAGTTTTGCCACCTTGACCTCAACATTTTGGATCTGCGGGCACGCCCGGCGGAGGGCGCCGGCGATCCTTCCGGCCACGTGTTCGAGCGTGTCCGACGTTATGGCCATTTCGGCCCTCACCACCTCGAACAGCGTCAGGTAGTTGGCCGTTCCGGCCAACCGGTCGTGCTCCACGGCATCCGCGGCTTCGACCTCCACGCGCACATCCACCCGAAAGCGGTTACCGACCTTCTTTTCGAGGTCGTAGCAGCCGTGGAAGGCCCGGAACTCCATGTTTTCCAGTTCGATGGTAACGATAGCCATGTGTGTGATTGTTTACAGCAGCACAAAGTTGGCCCCTTCCGCCGGACTTTCCTTGCGTTGCCCCGATTTCTTATCCACATTTTACCACCAGAAGGGGCGGCTCAAAGAACCGCCCCCGACTTAATTTTTAAACGTAATCCCTTCCGCCCCTGCGTCGATCTCGATCGGGGCCTCCTTGTTGATGTTGCCGGCCAGGATCTCGCGCGAGAGGGCGTTGACGATCGAGCGCTGGATGGTCCGCTTCACGGGACGCGCGCCGTAGACCGGGTCGTAGCCCTGTTCGGCCAGCCAGTCCACCGCCTTGTTACTTACGTTCAGCGTGATGCCGTTTGCCGAGAGCATCCGCCGGATGGTGTCCAACTGGATCAGCACGATCTGCCGCACCTCGGGTTTGGTCAGGGGCGTGAACATGATGATCTCGTCGATGCGGTTCAGGAACTCGGGCTTGAGGGTCTGCTTGAGCAGCTCGACGAGTTCGTCGCGCGTGTTCTCGACCACCTCGGGGGCCACTTCGCCCTTGGCGTCGCGCTCGGCGAAACGCTCCATGATCAGGTGCGACCCGATGTTGGAGGTCATGATGATGATCGTGTTGCGGAAGTCGACCGTGCGCCCTTTGTTGTCGGTCAGGCGCCCGTCGTCGAGCACCTGCAACAGGATGTTGAAGACGTCGGGATGGGCCTTTTCGATCTCGTCCATCAGCACCACCGAGTAGGGTTTGTGGCGCACCGCTTCGGTGAGCTGGCCACCCTCGTCGTAGCCCACGTACCCCGGAGGCGCCCCGATCAGGCGCGACACCGAGTGGCGCTCCTGGTACTCGCTCATGTCGATGCGGGTGAGCATGTTCTCGTCGTTGAACAGGAATTCGGCCAGCGCCTTGGCCAGCTCGGTCTTGCCCACCCCCGTGGTTCCCAGGAAGATGAACGACCCGATCGGGCGGCGGGGGTCCTGCAGGCCCGCGCGGCTGCGGCGCACGGCGTCCGAAATGGCGGCGATGGCGGTCTGTTGCCCCACGACGCGCTTGTGGAGTTCGTCTTCCATGTTCAGCAGCTTCTCTCGCTCGCTGGCCAGCATCCGGCTCACGGGAATCCCCGTCCAGCGCGACACCACCTCGGCGATATCCTCCGACGAAACCTCCTCGCGGATCATCGACCCCGAGGCGTTGGCCGCGGCCAGTTCGCCTTCGAGGTTTTCGATCGCCGTTTCGGTTTCGCGGATCTTGCCGTAGCGGATCTCGGCCACGCGCCCGTAGTCGCCGCTGCGTTCCGCCTCGGCCGCTTCGACCTTCAGACTTTCGATCAGCTCCTTGTTCTTCTGGATTTGCTCCAGCAGCGAGCGCTCGCTCTGCCATTTGGCTTTCAGCGCGTTGCGGGTGGCGTTGAGTTCGTCGATCTCTTTGGTGAGCTCCTCGATGCGCTTTTTGTCGCCCTCGCGGCGGATCGCTTCGCGCTCGATCTCGAGCTGGCGCGTCCGGCGGTCGAGGGTGTCGATCTCCTCGGGCACCGAATTCATCTCGAGCCTCAGGCGTGCGGCGGCCTCGTCGACCAGGTCGATCGCCTTGTCGGGCAGGTAGCGCGAGGTGATGTAGCGGTGCGAGAGTTCGACGGCCGCGACGATCGCCTCGTCCTTGATACGCACTTTGTGGTGGTTCTCGTAGCGCTCCTTCAGCCCGCGCAGGATCGAGATGGCGTCGACGGTCGAAGGTTCGTCGACCATCACCTTCTGGAAACGGCGTTCGAGGGCCTTGTCCTGCTCGAAATATTTCTGGTACTCGTTGATCGTCGTGGCGCCGATCGTGCGCAGTTCACCGCGCGCCAGGGCCGGTTTGAGGATGTTGGCGGCGTCCATCGCCCCCTCGCCCTTGCCTGCGCCCACCAGCGTGTGGATCTCGTCGATGAAGAGCAGGATTTCGCCTTCCGAGCCGATCACCTCCTGGACCACCCCTTTGAGGCGCTCCTCGAACTCGCCCTTGTACTTGGCCCCGGCCACCAGCGCCCCCATGTCGAGCGAGAAGATCTGCTTCGACTTGAGGTTCTCGGGCACGTCGCCGTCGACGATCCGGTGGGCGATGCCCTCGGCGATGGCGGTCTTGCCCACGCCCGCTTCACCCACCAGGATGGGGTTGTTCTTCGTGCGGCGCGAGAGGATCTGCAACACGCGGCGGATCTCCTCGTCGCGCCCGATCACGGGATCGAGCTTTCCCGCGCGCGCCATCTCGTTGAGGTTCATGGCATACTTGCCCAACGCGTCGAAGGTCTGCTCGTCGGTCTGGCTGTCGATCGAGGCGCCTTTGCGCAGCTCTTTAATGGCCGCGATCAGATCCTTTTCGGTCGCCCCGCCCGCTTTGAGCAGCTTGGCCGCGGCGCCTCCGTCGGCGAGCAGCCCCAGCAACAGGTGCTCCACCGAGGCGTATTTGTCGCCGAAGGTCTTGGTGTAGTCCGTCGCGCGCTGGATCACGCGCGAGGAGTCCTGCGAGAAGTAGTTGTCTCCGCCCCCTTCGATGCGGGGCAGGCGGGCGATGGCCTCGTCTGTCGCGGTCTGGAGCGAGGGGAGGTTGACCCCCGCGCGCCCCAGCAGGAACACGGCCAGCGAGTCGCGGTCTTTGGTGAGCGCCGCCAGGATGTGCACAGGCTCCACGGCCTGGTTCCTGTGGCCCGAAGCGACGGAGAACGCCTCCTGCAACGCTTCCTGGGCTTTGATGGTAAGGGTGTTGATATTCATGGTTGGATGATTTTATCTAAGAATCCAACAAAATCGCTGCCAACCCCGTTTTTGGCAGGTTTCGGGCCGTAATCGCCGTCCCGGGCTGCCAGAATGGCATAAAAAATCCCGCAGCGTCGCAGCTGCGGGACCGATACGATAGGGGTATTAGGTCTTAGTACCTGAATTCCAGACCCACCTGGATCACGCGGTTCTGCAGGGAGCTGGCACCGAACTTGTTGTCCTTGTTGAAGTCGCCCAGGCCCAGGTAGTAACGCGCCGAGAGGGCGGTGTATTCCTTGAACTGGTAGGTCACACCCATTGCCACGCCGAAGTCGAACGCATTGTAGGAGTCGCCCTTGAGGCGGAATTTGGTGTGGTCGACCTCTTTGTCGTAGCCGATACCGGAAAATGCGCCCTCTTCGGTGTCGACGCCTTTTTCGAACAGTTTAGCCGTCAGGGCGTAGCTGATCTGCGGCCCGACCTCGATGCTGAGCGATTTCAGGGGGTAGATCTTCACCATGATGGGCAGGTTGAGGTAGTTGGCCCGGATGCGGTAGCGTACCGTGAGGTCATCGGTGGGTTTGTCCACGAACGAAGTCCCCTGGCGCGAATAGTACAATTCGGGCTGCAGGGCCAGGATGCGTGCGAAACGCCACTCCATAAAACCACCGGCGTAAATCCCGGTCTTCATGGCCGACGATCCTTCGATGCCGAGCGTGTTGACGATTTCGTCGGAATTGGAGAAGCAGGAGATGTTCAACCCGCCTTTCAAACCCCAGGTGATTTGCGCCTGCGCCGCGCTCGACACAACGGCCAGGGCGGCTGCGATCAGTAAAATTTTTTTCATGTTTTTAATAATAAGTTGGTTTGGTTTTTTTTGTGCGTTTTCCCACACAATGCAAAGACCATACGAAACTCGTCCTAAAAGCAAAAAATCTTACAATAACAGCCTAATATTCTATTTCTGAGCCTGATTGATTACTCCAAACCCAGCCCTTCGAGGTCGCGGGCGATGGATTCCTTCAGGGTTTTGCGCTGGGTCAGGAACGCGCGGTAGGTGTCGGCGTAGTGTTCGGGGAGCAGGCCCAGCGTCGCGGCGTTGTAGTCGTTGATCAGTTTGGCTTCGATGTCGGAGGGCCACAGGGCCGCGATCACCGCTTCGGTGACCTTCTCGCGGGTGACCGTTGCCCAGACGACCGCCTCGGAGCATCTCCATTGGGTCGCCGCGGGAGCTTCCTCCGCGATGTCGTGTTCGCAGGGCACCTCCTCGATCCCCCAGCGGTAAACGAACGAGCCGTTCCCGACGGTTTCGAGCACGGAGGGCTTGTCGTCATAATATGCAGTTGTCATAATGCTCATTTTATTGATTTTGCGATGGGATGAAACAAAGGCGGGCTCCGAGATTCACGGACGAAACCGGAGGGGTATTTCCCGAATACGAGGCTGCCAGGCCGGCATTCGTGCCGTGTGCGGCATGACCGCCGAACAATACGCCACGCATGGAACTTGACATGACGCTGGTGTAGTGGTAGTCGCACCAATAGGTCGTCGAACCGCCTCCTGCAACCGTGGGGATAATATCGCCGGATTCTCCGAATATCACCTCTCTGACGTAGCCTTCGTCGCGGGCTTCCAGACCCCGCATTTCATACCCCGTGTAGTTGTTGTCGTTGTACTTTGCCGGATCGTCGCATACATACACCCTGCTCGTGTTTCCAACTCCTGCCGTGACTTCGACGCTGATGCCGTCGGCCCATTTCCACAGGTGGCCGAAGATGTTTTCGATTCCGCGGTAACGGGGCACCTTGACCGTTCTGAACACCCCGCCGCCGGACGAAGGCATATCGTAGGCGACCTCGCCCGAAGCGTTCCCCAGAGCGTCGGTGTGGCCGCAGGGGATAAAAGGGTTGTAGGCGTTGTAGGTATTCCACTCTGCGGTGACCATGGTCGTAACACCTTCGCCGAGGCCGCCCTGGGCATAACCGTTGGCGTCTTTTTGTGCATCGAATGGCGCCTGGCTGTTCAGGTTGGCGTATTCGATGCAGTACAGCCACACGATGTCCTTGTGGACGTTGTAATCCAGACAGTTCCACTGCGTTCCCGCTCCGCGGGCGCGGGCCGCCGCCCGGAACTCGGTCCTGTTCTTGTTGGTTGACGGACGGCCGAGCAGCGAGCGGTACGTTCCGTCCCAGGTATCGGTGTTGTTGCCTCCGCGGTAATCGACTCCCGTGTTGACCACCGAACAGAGTTTGCCGGTGCTGCGTTCGAGGGTGGCCTCGTAGGCCGACACGTACTTTTTGGGGACAAGGTGGTAGCCGTCCAGGGGGTACTCGCTGATCTTCACCCGGTGTTTGGTGCCTTCGACTTCGAACCGGCGGTAATGTTCCGGTATTTCGACCATCACCTGGCCGTCGGCACCCGTCAGGCCGGCAGGCGTTCCGTCTGCTTTTTTGGTGGAGTCGTTGGCGTCGAGGTAGTAATTCACCGTCCCGTCGTCCAGCAGCAGGCAACGGCGCATCCGGCTCTGGATGGGTAGGGTGCGGTGGAGGGTGCTGTTGCCGATGCGCGTGCACACGGGCGAGGAGATCGCGCTGTCCCACTCGATGCCGTAGGCCAGCAACTGCATCACCGGGTCGAATTCCATCCACGACGAAGTGTTTCCGCCGCTCGAAACGAGTACTTTGCCCGAGTAGGGTTCGTCGGGGATTCTGGCCAGCAACCCTTCGGCGGCATCCGTGGCGGGTTTCTGGAGTTCGGCGATCTGCGCGGACGTCAGGTCGGCGTAGGTCAGGGGATCGCCCTTGTCGCCTTTGGCGCCGTTCTGGCCGTCGGTGCCGTTTTTGCCATCCTTGCCATCGACGCCATCCTTCCCGTTCTGGCCGTTCAACCCGGGAATACCCCGTTCCCCGCGTTCGCCCGGGTCGCCCTGGGCGCCTTTGCCGTACGACGACACGAGGGTGAGGATCAGTTCGACGACCTTTTCGGCCGTCCGGCGTTCGACGTCCAGCGTGTTTTTGAGAATGGTGATCTTCAGCTTCATAACACGCCCTCCATGTTAGAGTCGAGCACCGTGAGGCTCCGTTCGGCGGCGATGATGCGCGTGCCGTTCACCTTGTGGACCAGCGCGACCGAGAGGGTGAGCTCGCCCGGCGTGAGTTGCTCGGTGAGTTCGTGGGAGATGCCTACCGAGAAGGCGTTGCCGCCCAGGCGCTCGATCGCCGCGTCGCCCTCCCGGTCCTGTTCGGTGAAGGCGGCGATGCGTTTTCCGGCGGCCGAGGTGGTGAGCGCCAGCACGATTTCGAAGTCGTCGAGCGACTGGTTTGTTTCGTCGGGATCGAAGGTCGCTTCGCCCAGGATAGTGAAGTCTTCGCCCCGTGTGATGGTTGGTTCTTTCATTTTTGCAAAAATTTTTAGGGTTAACCTTTTGGATGGGGACAAAAAAATGCCCCGCCCCGCTAAAATACCGCGGGACGGGGACGAACTCTTTATACAATTTTTGTACTAAGGCCTGCTACACAAACCGGAAGCGCACGAGGCCCTTCATAATATGGTATAGGTTTTTCCGGCCTCGGTGTCGAAATCGGTGTAGTGGTATTTCGCGGACGGGACGGCGGTCAGCGCGGCGCCGGTGGGGTTTTCGAACGCTTCGGGAGCAGGCAGGGCGAGCAGCGGGTTGGGGTTATCGCCTGCGGCGGGCCTTTGCACCGCTCCCCGCACCTTTACCGCGCGCGCCGTTTTCAGGCGGCACACGCCCCCGAGCGTCGAGCGCACCGTGGCCGAGGTGAGCCTGCCGTCTTTCCACGCCATGTCGATCTCGAAACCGCCCCGGGTGCGCAGGCCCTTCACGCTTCCCGTACCCCACACCGCAGGCAGGGCGGGCAGCAACTCGACGTAACCCGCGTGGCTCTGCACGAGCATCTCCACCACGCCCGACGTGTAGCCCATGTTGCCGTCGATCTGGAACGGGGCGTGGGCGCACAGCAGGTTGCGGTAGAGGCCGCCTTTGATCCCTTCGTTCTTTCGCAGGCCGGCGACGCCCGCGTCGAAATTCACGGGAGTGAAGAAATTGTCGATGATCGCGTGGGCGTGGTCGCCGTCGTGCTGGCGTGCCCAGAGGTTGACCTTCCATCCCATCGACCACCCCTGGGCGGCGTCGCCGCGCAGCTCGAGCGACCGGCGTGCCGCGGCGTACAATTCGGGCGTGCGCTCGGGCGTGATCTGGTTGCCGGGCTGCAGGGCGTAGAGGTGCGACAGGTGGCGGTGTTCGGGCTCGCTCTCCCCGAAGTCCAGCATCCACTCCTGCAGTTGCCCGCGCGCGCCGATGCGGTAGGGCAGCAGTTTCGGGTATTTTTCTTTCAGTTCGGCGCGCAACGCCTCGTCGATCCCCAGGCGCTCGGAGGCTGCGATCGTGCGGGCGAAGATCTCGCGGATGAAGCTCATGTCCATCGTGGCCCCGGGCGCGATCGAGGCGCGGGTCTTGGTACCGGGTACGAGGAAGCGGTTCTCGGGCGACGACGACACGGGAGGCACCAGCCAGCCGCTCCGGTCGGTGATGATCCAGTCGAGCATGAACTCGGCCACGCCGCGCATCGCCGGGTAGAGCTCCTCGCGCAGGAAGCGCTCGTCGCCGGTGTAGAGGTAGCGTTCCCAGAGGTGGCTGGTGAACCACGCGGCGGTCATGTTCCAGATCGCGTTCTGCACCATGCCGTCGTTGGGGTAGGTTTCGCGCCAGATCGAGTTGTTGTGGTGGGCCACCCAGCCGCGCGCGCGGTACATCGTGCGGGCCGTTTCGGTGCCCGAGGCGCGCACCTCGCGCACCATCCGGAAAAACGGCTCGTGGCACTCCGACAGGTTGGCGCTCTCGGCGGCCCAGTAGTTCATCTCGGAGTTGATGTTGTTGGTGTAGCCGCAGCACCAGGGCGGGATTACAAGGTCGTTCCACATCCCCTGCAGGTTCATCGGCTGCCCGCCGGGTCGCGACGAACTGATCATCAGGTAACGCCCGTACTGGAACAGCAGGGCCGCCAGGGCGGGATCGTTTCGGAATTGATACGAGGCTATGCGGCGGTCGGTGGGCATGACCTGTTGCGCCGGGGTGCTGTGCAGCGTGAGGTCCACGCGGTCGAAGAGCGCCTTGTAGTCGGCCGTGTGGGCGGCCCGGAGGTCGCCGTAGGTTTTTTCGGAAGCGGCGGTGCGGTAGCGTGCCGCGAGTGCAGAGGCGTCCGCACCCTCGCGGCTGGGGCTTCGTGTGGGGCCGTTGTAGCTCGTGGCGGCCGCGAGGATCAGCACCGCCTCCTGCGCCCCGGATACGACCAGGCCGCCGTCGCCGATCACCGCCTTGCCGTCGGTCGAAATTCCCAGTTGCGCCTCGAAGAACATGCCGCGCCCGCCGCATTGGGGGCCGTAGAGCACGGTTTGGTCGTGGAGCCTGTTGCCGTAGCGGTCGTAAAGTTCGGGGTGTTTGTACTGGTTGCCCCACGATTCGATCTGTTCGAACGTGCGGCGCTGCGCCACGCCGGGAGCCTGGCCCCGGAGTTTCAGGAAGTCGTTTCCGGAGGTCTGCACCGCCGTGGGATGCACCGAGGCGAAACGCGCGGTGAAGTTGAGCGCCCCCGGCCGGTCGGCCTGCAGGCGGATGACGATCACCCGGCCGGGATGCGATGCGAAGACCTCGCGGCGGTAATTGATCCCGCCCCGCGTGTAGGCCACCGTGTGGACCGACGAGGCGATGTCCAGTTCGCGGCGGTAGGCGGTCGTCGTTCCCTGCCGGTCGAAAGAGAGGTAGAGGTCGCCCAGGGGTTGGTAGCACTGGTGCAGGCGCCCGAGCCAGTTCTGCTGGATCACCTCGCCGCCCTCGACGTACTTGCCGTCCTGGAGGAGCTGCACCACCTGCGGGAAGGTGCGGAAGATGTTGAATTCGGTGAATTGCATCCCCGGTTCGCCGCTGTAGAGGGTGGATTCGTTGAGCTGGAGGTGTTCTTCGCCGCTGTCGCCGAAGATCATCGCCCCTAGGTGGCCGTTACCCACGGGGAGCGCCTCGTTCCAGTTGGCGGCGGGGGTGTCGTACCACAGCGCCGCAGGTTGCTGTGCGCCGAGCGTCGCGCACACCGAAAGTCCCGCCAGGGCGAGCCAGAATTTCTTCATAATCAGGGTCAGGGGGTTAGATCCCCTATTTCTTCGACGCCGCGACGATGGCTTTGCACTCGTCCAGGGTCAGCTCTTCGGGCGTGCGTCCCTTGGGCATCCGGTAGTTTTTGCCGTCGAATGCGATGTAGGGGCCGTATTTTCCGCTGAGTACCTGCATTTTGGGCTCCTCGTCGAATGCTTTGAGCACTTTCTTGCCCACCTTGGCGTCGCCTTTGCCGGCGATCAGTTCCGCCGCGCGCTCCAGGGTGATGGTGTAGGGATCGTCGGTTTTGGCCAGCGAGGTGAATTTGCCGTCGTGGCGCACGTAGGGGCCGTAGCGTCCCACGCCGATCACCACCTCTTTCCCGTCGATCTCACCCACCGTCCGCGGCAGCGAGAACAGCTCGAGCGCCTCTTCCAGGGTGATCGAAGCGATTAACTGTCCTTTTTTCAGGCTTGCGAAACGCGGTTTGGCATCGCCTTCGGTTTCGATCTGCACCATCGGGCCGTAGCGCCCGATGCGGGCGCTCACCTTGCCGCCCGTGGCGGGGTCGGTGCCCAGTTCGCGGGCCTGGTTGGTGCGTTCGGGCACCTTTTCCATGGCCGCTTCGACCGTCGAGTGGAACGGCGAGTAGAATTCGGCGATCATCTGCTGCCACCCCTTGGTCCCCTCGGCCACTTCGTCGAACTCTTTCTCGACCGTGGCCGTGAAGTTGTAGTCGAGGATGCGGCCGAAGTGCCCTTCGAGGTAGTCGTTGACGACCATCCCTATATCGGTGGGGGTGAGCTTATTCTTTTCCTTGCCGAAGGTTTCCGAGGCCTCTTTTTTGGTGACCTTGCCGCCCTCGAGGGTCAGGATCGAGTATTTTCTCGATGCACCCTCCTTGTTTTGTTTGACGACGTAGCCGCGCGCTATGATCGTCGAGATGGTGGGTGCGTAGGTCGAGGGGCGGCCGATGCCGAGTTCCTCGAGTTTCTTGACCAGCATCGCCTCGCTGTAACGGGGTTGCGGCTGGGTGAAGCGCTGCGTGGCGGTGATGTTCACGCATCCGAGCGCGTCGCCCGCTTTCATCGCGGGCAGGATACCGCCTTCGCCCTGTTCGCCCTCGTCGTCGGTCGACTCGGAATAGAGTTTCATGAAACCGTCGAAAAGCACCACGTCGCCCGTGGCCGTGAACCGTTCGCCGGACGAGTCGACAGCGATATCCACCACCGTGCGTTCGATCTGCGCCGAGGCCATCTGCGAGGCGAGCGTGCGCTTGCAGATCAGGTCGTAGAGCCTCTTTTCGGCCGGCGAGGCCTCGATGCCCATCACCCGCAGGTCGGTGGGACGGATCGCTTCGTGGGCCTCCTGCGCCCCTTTGGTCTTGGTCTTGAAGTTGCGAACTTCGGAGTATTTTTCGCCGAACATATTGGTGATCTGCTCCTTGGCGGCCGCCAGCGCCTGGCCTGCCAGGTTCACCGAGTCGGTACGCATGTAGGTGATGTACCCCGCTTCGTAGAGCTTCTGGGCCGTCGACATGGTCATCGACACCGACATCCCCAGCTTGCGTGCAGCTTCCTGCTGCAGGGTCGAGGTGGTGAAAGGTGCTGCCGGATGGCGCGTAACGGGCTTTTTCTCCACGCTGGCCACACTGAACGTGGCGCCGGCACACAGCTCCAGGAACGCGCGCGCCTCGTCCGCCGTCTTGAACCTCTTGCCGAGGTCGGCCTTGAAAACCACCTTTTTGGGGTCGCCGTCCACGTAGAATTGGGCCGTGACGCGGAAATAGTCGCTCGCTACGAAGGCGATGATCTCCCTTTCCCGCTCGACCAGCAGCCTCACCGCCACGCTCTGCACCCTGCCGGCCGAGAGCGACGGCTTGACCTTCTTCCATAGCACCGGCGAGAGCTCGAAACCCACCAGACGGTCCAGGATGCGGCGCGCCTGCTGGGCGTTCACCAGGTTCATATCGATCGTGCGCGGCTTTTCGACCGCTTCGAGGATCGCCTTCTTGGTGATCTCGTGAAAGACGATGCGCCGGGTCGTGTCGACCGGCAGCCCCAGGGCCTGGGTCAGGTGCCACGCAATGGCCTCCCCCTCGCGGTCCTCATCGGATGCCAGCCACACGGTCTTGGCCTCCTTGGCCAGCTTGGCCAGCTCGGACACCACCTTGCGCTTGTCGTCCGCCACTTCGTACACAGGGACAAACCCCCCGTCGATATCGATCCCCAAACCCTTTTTCACCAGGTCGCGGATGTGCCCGTAACTCGACTTGACAACATACTCTTTACCCAGGAATTTTTCGAGGGTCTTGGCTTTGGCCGGCGATTCGACGATTACAAGATTTTCCATTAAAAAATTTTACATAAAAAAGGGGCTTTTGTTAGAAGCCCTTTTGTGTTATTTTATCAGTGTGTAGGTCACCACGAGCCGCACTCCCGGGACCGCCCCTCCCTGGGCGGCGATCACGCTCTCGCCGAAGCTGCCGTAGTTGACGCTGCTGGCATATTCGGGCGCCAGGATGATCTCCGAGGCGGTATTGTCGCCGGCTGCCAGTCGCTGGGTGTAGGTGGTTACGTCCATCGAATAGTATTTGTGCCCTCGGTCGAGGAATCCCCCGAACGGGAGCAGCGTGCTGTTTGTTATTTCGTACGAGGGAATGTAGTCGGGGATACCGGTACGGGTCACGTAGTTGGTGTAGGCGCCCAGGCGGGCGACTTCGTTGTTCATCTCGGCGGCCGTGGTCCCCTGCGAGGAGATCAGCAGCGAGGCCTGGTTGATGACCATGGCGGCGTAGTCGATCCCGTCCTGCGATTTGAGGTTGCGCAGGGCGGACACGAGCGTGGGGGTTAGTTTGAGTTTCGTATAAACGCCCGTCATCGTCTGGACATAGCCGGCGGTGGTCGCCTGGCCCGTGCCGATCTGGCCGGCGAACGGTGCGGTGCTGTAGTCGTGGTCGATGATGGCGATCGAGTTGTTGTACATATAGGTGTAGTCGTCGTCCATCGTGTAGCTCACCATATAGGTGCTGTCCGCGCCGTCGAACTGGCTGTGTACAAAGGCGCTCACCGTGCTGGCGCCGAGGAGGTACTGCACCAGTGCGGCGTTTTTGGTCGATCCGGGTGCCGGGGCGATGTACCATCCCTTGAACTCTTTGATGAAGAGTGTGTCGTTGCCGTCCTCGTAGATGGTCATATCCGACGGGACGAGCCGCTGCATATAGGCCTCGCCGCCGTTTATCGGTTCGAGTTTCACCAGGCAATTCTTGGGCTGCGAGGCGGTGAACTTGAAGATCGGGATGGGGTTGATCACCTGATCGACCGGGAACGACGGATAGTATATCGAGTCGTACTTGATGTCGCTGGTCACTTCGTAGACATAGTACTCCTGGGGTGTGTTGACCTTCGAGAGGTCGTCGCCGTCGGAGTAGAGCGATATGGAGAGCCCGATGTAGAGCGAGTCGACCACCGGCGAAGTCCCGAAGCCCGTGTCGACGCTGTATCCCAACAGGGGCACGAACTGGACGATCCCGCTGCAGGTCGTCACGCCCAGCGGCGTGGTCCGGTTGCCCAGGTAGAGCGCTCCGAGCAGGTTCGACGACACCGAGTCGGTGATATCGACGTAGGTTTCGAAGCCCACGTCGAGCGTGTCGATCCGGATGGTCATCTGGTCGTCGTAGGGGATCAGGTTCTGTCCCAGGGTATCGTCCACCTTCGAGCATCCGCCCGCCACGAGGGCTGCGACCACCAGGCTTGCGAAGAATTTATTTACACAAAGCTTCATAAAATTTCTGATAATTGTCCAAGTAGTCGTTCATCGCCTCTTCGCCGCGTTCCAGCAACGGTTTTCCCGAGGCTTTGGCGTAGGCCACCAGCCCGGGATCGACCTCCTGTGATTCGACCGCTACCGCATCGGCATAATCAATAACGAGTTTCATCAGGTTTTGGTATGTCGGAGCGGAAATTATTTCGAGTTTTTTCTTGTTTTCGACCTCTCCTTCGATCTTTTCGCGGAATCCAGCGGCCAGTTCGCCCCCGAAGCCGTCGCCGTAGAGCGACACGACGATCTTGGTGTCCTTGAACAGGGGGTCGTCCGAGAAACGGTTTTTGAGGTAGATGGGCACGATGGCCGAGAACCATCCGTGGCAATGGACCACCGAGGGCATCCAGCGCAGCTTCTTGACCGTTTCGAGCACCCCGCGGGCGAAGAACAGGGCGCGTTCGTCGTTGTCGGCAAAGGGCTGTCCGTCGCAGTCGGCGAGCATCGCCTTGCGCGAGAAGTAGTCTTCGTTGTCGATGAAGTAGATCTGCACGCGCACCGAGGGGATCGAGGCGACCTTGATGATCAGTTGGTGGTCGTTGTTGTTGATTATCAGGTTCATACCCGACAAACGGATCACTTCGTGGAGTTGGTTTCTCCTTTCGTTGATACACCCGTAACGGGGCATGAAAGTGCGTATTTCGCCTCCGCGCTCCTGCATCGCCCCCGCGAGGGTTCGGCACATCACCGAAAGTTCGGTTTCGGGCACGTAAGGAGTGATCTCCTGGCAAACGTACAAAATTTTGGAGCCTTTCATGTTACGCGGATTCGACCATTTCTTGAAAAATTAATACAAAGGTACGAAAATAAACCCAATTCTGAGCGCCTTCAGCATTTTTCGTACCCATTTTCGGTTTTCACAGATTCAGCACCGTTTCTCTGGGGTATTTCACGCTGTAGCTGATCTGGTAGCTCTTCGTTTCGCCCGCCGCGAACTCCTCTTCCCAGGTCACCACCCCGATATCCTCCTTGTTGGCGGTCCAGGGGGTGGTTTCCTTGCGCAGGACCGCCTCGACGCTCTTCTGGGTCGAGATCGGGTACTGGTCCTTGAGTACCATGCGGATCGGCCGGGTCTGGTTGTTCTTCACCGTGATGCGGTAGGTGAACACCTGCAGCACGTCGCTGCCGATCACTTTGCGGCTGCTGAAATCCTGCAATTTCTCGCGTTTGACGGCCACGCGCCTGTCTGTGCCCAGCGTCAGGGCCAGTTTGGCCTGGGTCGACGAGGCGTCGATCTGCGTTTCGCCCACGTAGGTCCCGTCGTAGGTCACGTTGGCCTTGCCGCTCAGCAGCCCCAGCTTTTCCCACCCGTCGATCTCGGCCAGCAGGTAGGTTTCGGCGTCGAGCTTCGGGGCGCAGTAGTATTTGTACTCCGCCGGGGTTTCGCGGGTTTGCAGGTCGATGTTCTGCGCCTTGCCGTTGCCGGGAATGGTGTAGGGCAGGTCGATGTTGTAGGTCACGTTGATCGCGTTGTCCGACTGGGTTACGTAGTCGTCCATTCCCTTGAGCGTCACGATGACCACCCCATCGGCCGCGCGCGATCCGTAGAGGGCTTTCGCCGAGGCGTCCTTGAGTACATCCATGCTTTTGATCGCCATGGGGTCGATGTCCTCGAGGCTCGAAACCTCCCGGCCGTCGACCACGTAGATCGGATCTTTGCTTTGCGTGGTGGTGCCGACTCCCCGGACACTCACTCCCGGGACGAGGCCTTGCAACGACTCGGCGACCTCTTTCTTGTCGTACGAAACGTAGTTCAGTGCCAGCGTTTCCGGCATTTTAGCCGCGAGATAGGCGTTCTGCGGCTTGAGGAACCATGCCGAGAACAGGGGCGCCACCTTGCCCGACGAGGGCGTTGCGGTCGAGAGCGCGAGTTTCACCCGCTCCCAGTCCAGGCCCGTGGTCTGCTGCACCCGGCTGCGGGCGGCGATCACCACCGGCCCCTCGGTCGAGGCGACGTTGATGTCGTAGTAGGGCGTCCATCCCGCAGCCTGGGTATAGTATGTGACGGTAAATGTGCTGGTTCCTGTCGACGGGGCGGTTACGGTAAGGCGCAGCGCGCCGGCGGTTTTAGCTCCCTTGGTCGACTCCTGGTCCACCTGGGCCTGCAACCTGCGCATCGAGGTTTCGGTATCCTTCTTCCTGCGCTCCAGGGCCACGCGCGCTGCCTGCAACTCTTCGGATTTCGATTTGAGGTAGTCCATCGTTTTGATCAGCTCGTCGATACCCGGGCCCTTTTCGGAGCCCGACACGTTCTTGGTGGTCCCCGCCTGGAGGAGGGAGTTCATATCGGCGTTGACTTTCAGGTCGATATTCACTTTTTCGAGCGCCGCACGGTAGATCTCGTTCGTATCTTTCCATTTTTTCAACGACGGCGAAAGGGTCTTCTCCGCAGCGAGGTGGTCGATCGAGAATTCGTGGGCCGAGATGACCGCGCCGCCCGTGGCCTTTATCTTGAGGCTCGCCGCGTCGATCCGGGGGCTGAGCCCCTCGATCGTCAGGGTGTTTTCGCCTTTCGAGAGCGTTGCCGAAGCGGTGTGGACCAATTCGGCCCCCCGGAAAAAGACCGTGGCCTCTGTCAGCTTGGCCGCAACATTTTTTTGTCCCTGCGCCTGCACGGCGCACAGCATCGCCGAGGCGAGTGCACAAAACCGGAAGATCTTCATATCAGTCGGGTTATAAGTTTACAGGATCAGCATCGCGTCGCCGTAGGTTCCGAAACGGTACCCCTCTTCGCGGGCGATTTTGTAGGCGTTCATGATCAGGTCGTAGCCCCCGAAGGCGGCCACCATCATCAGTTGGGGCGACTGCGGCAGGTGGAAATTGGTGACCATCGCGTCGGCCACGCTGAATTCATAGGGGTAGAAAATAAACTTGTTGGTCCACCCTTCGAAGGGTTTCACCGTCCCGTTGGTCGACACCGAGCTTTCGATGGCCCGCATGACGGTCGTACCCACGGCACACACCTTTTTCGACGAGGTTTTCGCCTTGTTGACCGCCTCGCTCGTGGGCACGTCGATAAAGAACTGCTCGGAGTCCATCTTGTGCTTGGTGAGGTCCTCGACGTCCACGGTGCGGAAGTTGCCCAGCCCCACATGCAGGGTGATCTCGGCCTGCTTCACTCCTTTGATCTCCAACCGTTTCAACAGATGTTTGCTGAAATGGAGCCCGGCGGTGGGAGCTGCCACGGCGCCTTCGTGCTTGGCGAAGATGGTCTGGTAGCGCTCCGAGTCGATGTCCTCGACCTTTTCGCGCACCCAGCGCGGCAGGGGCATCTCGCCCAGGTTGTAGAGGGTCTTTTTGAATTCGTCGTAGCTCCCGTCGAACAGGAAGCGCAGCGTGCGTCCGCGCGAGGTGGTGTTGTCGATCACCTCGGCCACCA
The DNA here is from genome assembly GCA_031547705.1 of Rikenellaceae bacterium. Taxonomy (GTDB): domain Bacteria; phylum Bacteroidota; class Bacteroidia; order Bacteroidales; family Rikenellaceae; genus JAVBMJ01. The sequence goes on from JAVBRR010000074.1 coordinate 20,257, forward strand.
GCAGGTCGTCGTCGCCGAAATACAACTTGTTGCCTATACGGATCTTACGTGCCGGGTCGACCAGCACGTCCCACAGCCGCAGGTCGCGGTTCAGTTCGCGCAGCAGGAAGATCTCGATCTCGGCGCCCGTTTTCTCCTTGTTGCCGTAGAGGCGGGCGGGGAAGACCTTGGTATTGTTGAAGATAAATACGTCGTTTTCGTTGAAGTATTCGATGATATCCTTGAAAATCCGGTGGGTGACACTCCCCGTTTTACGGTCGAGGACCATCAGGCGCGACTCGTCGCGGTTCTCGGTGGGGTATTTCGCCAGCATGTCGGGCGAAAAATTGTAGTTGTAATGGGATAATTTCATGTTTGGATTATTTTACCGACTATTTCAGCCGCAAAAAAGAGGGCAGATAAAATATATACGTAAAATTTCCGAAAAAGTTTCGTTTTCCGGAAATTTTAACCGATATGTCCCTGTAAACTACCGCACCGAAGCCATCAGGGCCTCGATATCCTCCACCGTGGCGGGGATGCGGCGCTCGCCGAGCATCCGGTTGCCCTCGGGGGTGATCAGGATGTCGTCCTCGATGCGGATACCTCCGAAATCGAGGTAGGGGGCCAGGGCGTCGAAGTCGATGTACTGGGCGTTGAGCTTTTCGGCGCGCCACTTTTCGATGTAGGCGGGGATGAAGTAGATACCCGGCTCGACGGTCATCACGAAGCCCGCCTTGAGCCGGCGGCCCATGCGCAGCGACGACAGCCCCAGGGCGGCGCTGCGTTCGGTTTCGAGGTCGTAGCCCACGTATTTTTCGCCGATGTCCTCCATGTCGTGCACGTCGAGGCCCATCTGGTGTCCCAGCCCGTGGGGCATGAACAGGGCGTGTGCGCCCGCTTCGACGATCTCGTCCGTGTCGCCGCGCATCAGCCCGAGGCCCTTGAGCCCCTCGACGATCACCTTCACCGCCTCGATGTGGATCTCCTTGTAGAGCACCCCGGGGCGCGAAAGTTCGAAGGCGCGGTCGTTGGCGGCCAGCACGATGTTGTAGACGTCGCGCTGCCGGTCGGTGAACTTACCGCTCACGGGGAACGTGCGCGTGTGGTCGCTGCAATAGTTCATCACGCTCTCGGCCCCGGCGTCGATCAGCAGCAGGCCGCCCGCGGCGAGCGTGTTGCCGTGGTAGTGGTTGTGCAGCGTTTCGCCGTTCTGCGACACGATCGAGTGGAACGACACCCCCGCGCCGTGCTGCATGGCGATCCCTTCGATGGCCCCGGCGATCTCGCGCTCGACCACCCCCGGGCGGCACATCCGCATCGCCGTAGTGTGCATCGCGTAGCTGATCTCGCAGGCGCGCTCGATCTCGGCGATCTCGGCGGGCGACTTGCACTCGCGCAGCGACACCACCGCCAGCGCCAGTTCGACCGAAATGTAGTCGGCCACCGCCTCGGGACGCACGCCGGTCAGCGCACTGATCAGCAGCTTGTTCGCATCGCGGTACGGGGGCAGGAAATGGATCCGGCGCCCCATCCGCACGGCCAGGTTGATCTTTTCGTAGAGTTTGGCCACGGGTGCGGTCGAAGCCACGCCCACCGACGCGCCCAGTTCGGCCACCGAGGGCTGGGGCCCCATCCAGATGATGTCGTCCATCGTGAAGTCGTCGCCGAACAACATCTCCTCGCCCGTCTCGGTGTCCAGCAGTCCGGCCAGTCCGGGGATGTTGAGCCCGAAAAAGTAGAGGAACGTGCTGTCCTGGCGGAAGTGGTAGGTGTTGTTGGGGTAGTTGGCGGGCGATTCGGCGTTGCCGGGCAGGAGGATCAACCCTCCCCGGGTTATGCGGGCGCGCAGTTCGGCACGGCGTGCGCTGTAAGTTTCGGCTGGGAACATGGCTTTTTCGGATTTTTAGTTTCTAAAAAGCAAAGATAGGAAAATTTACCGAATCTACACATAACTGTGGATCCCTCCCAGCAGGTAGGTTACCCCGAAAAAGGTCATGGCCACGGCCAGGAACGCGATCGCGCAATAGGCGTGGAACGTGCGCGGACGCCGGAATGCAGGCAGGCTGCGGGCGTGCAGCGGCACGGCATAGAGTAGCAGGGTGACCAGCGCCCAGGTCTCCTTGGCGTCCCAGCCCCAGTAGCGGCCCCAGGAGATGTTGGCCCACACGGCGCCGATGAAGATGCCGGCCGCCAGCAGGAACACCGCCGGATAGAGCAACAGCGTGTTCCACCCGTAGAGCCTCTCGCCGAGCCTGGGATTGCACAAGCCCACGATTCCCGTCACCGCAAAGAACAGCAACAGGCCGTAGGAAACCATGATCACCGAAACGTGGGCGGCCAGCATCGGGGTGCGCAACACGGGGGTCATCGGGTTGATGCGCGAGATGTAGAGCCAGACGGCCGCCGTGGGCAGCAGCACCCACAGCATGCGGCGCCACCCGATCCGCAACCACAACAACCACAGCATCGCCGCAGCCAGCAGCAGGTATCCCGCATAGGTGATCCCCGTCCCGAGGGGATCGTGGCTCACCAACAGTACGGTGCCCATGCCGTCGCGGTCGTAATCGGACTGGTAAAAACGGTAGCCCTCTTTCCGTAAGATCCTGTTCATCGACACGCGGGCCATTCGGTCGCCCGCCTTCAGGAAGCTGATGTAGTCGGCCGGCTCGTCGGTGCCCGGGTGGTACTCGATGTCGAAGAGCACCAGTTTGACGCCGAAAGGCAGGTGCCTTTCGGTCATGCCGTCCGCGTCTACATAGGTGTCGGCGGTTTCGCCCTGCCGGAGGTGTAAGTAGCCCCGCTCGGCACGCAGGTAGGTGGCCAGCGCCCCGAGCAGAATAATTCCGAACGCACCGTGGAGCAGCATCACGGCAGGTTGGCGCCAGATCCTGCAGGCCAGCAGGAGGAGCAGCGAAAACGAGGCCAGGTGGATCCACAGCACGACAAACCACCAGGCGCCGTAGATGTGGTCGTGGGCCCACCCGGTCCCGTACAATTTCTCCGATACGGTGGCGGCGGCCAACACGGCGATCAGCAACGCCAGGGTGGAAAAAGCCGCCCGTTTGAGGCTCTTTACGGCCAGTCCGAACATCCGTTTAGATTGCTTCGAGGAAACTGATCAGCGCCGCCCGGTCGTCGGCCGACATGCTGCGGAATTTCTGCTTGCTTTTCTCGGCCTGACCCCCGTGCCACACGATGGCCTCTTCGTAGTTGCGGGCACGCAGGTCGTGGAGCATATCCGAATGCCCCGAAACCACTTTCATCAACCCGCGGCCCCAGAGCGGCGTGGTGCGGCACACCTGGGCGCGACCCGGTTCGAGCCTCTCCAGATCGTGGCGCAACAGGTCGGTGTAGGGCCATATTTTCTGGTTGGACAGTTCGGGCATGGGCTTGTAGTTCTCGCGCGTGGTCCACGAAGGCCGGTGGCAGGCGGCGCATCCGGCCTGGGCGAAGAGTTCGCGGCCCCGCTGCACCTGCGGATCATCGAGGTTGCGCGCCGCCGGAACCGCCAGGGCGCGGTGCCACACCATGAAAGCGTTGTAGTCGCTGCGGCTCATCTCGGACGGCAGGCTTTTGGACATCAGCTCATCGAAGATTTCGGTTTCGGACTTGCTCAGGGCGGCCTGAACATCGTCGTCCTGCGACATCAGGCGGGCGTACCGCTCGGTGATGTAGTTGTAGCGGCGGTCGGGACGCGTGACGTTGGTGATGTTCCACAGGGCGTTGGACCCGGGACCGTTGTCGAGCGTGGCGCGGGTGCAGAGGTAGGTGAAACGCCCGGGGTGTTTGCCCGGATAATAGAGGTTGAGCCCCGTTTCGTCGATATCGGCGCCGATTACCCCCGCGGCGTAACCGCGCGTCTGCTGGGCCTGGTGTTCGGCCCGCAGGTCTTCGTCCGAAATGGCGTCCAGCAACCCCGTGCCGTAGATACCGATGGTGGCTTCGATGCAGGCGCGGTGGGCGCTCATGTCGAAATCGGGAAACAGGATGGCGTCCTGGGCGATAGTCACCACCGGGTAGATCAGCGTTCCCGCATACTCCGTTCCTGCGCTGTAAGGCGTGCCGTCCTCGTACCGGTTGCCGTGCTGGTCCACGTGGGTCTTCCAGGTTATGGTGATCCCTTTTTCGTCGACCGGGGCCTTGAACGGGGCCACGGCGCGGGTTTGGGTCATCCCGGTGAAATACTGGGTTGCGAGCGGCAGGCCCGGTTTCGAAGGGTCGTAGATCATCAGCAGGTAGCCGTTGCGGCTGTCGCCGGAATCGTACTTGTCGACGCGTTTGCTGCGGCCTCCGTAGCTGGGATGGCACGCGAGGCACGATTTGCGGATGTACGCGGGGCCGAGGCCCGAATAGGCCGTGCCGGGCTCCGACACGAAGCTCTTGCCGAAGATCTCCTCGCCGCGCATGAACTGGCGGTAGCGAAACGGATTGTCGTTGACCGGATCCATCGGTTGGCGGTAGGCGCGGCTGGTGGCATTGAAGACCGTGCCGGCCACACCGCCTGCATACCACTGCCCGTCGTACTCCTGGACGGAGGGTTTGACCTTGGCCGAGGGAGTGTCGCCCCCGTTGTCTTTCTGACAGGCTGCCACGGCGAGGGCCGCCACGAGCAATATTACAATTCTATTAAACATATGTCTACTATTATTCTATGATGTCTTCGATCTGTTCGAAAAGTCTTTGCAGTTCGACGCAGGCGTCGGAAGCGGCCTGCACCTGGGCGCTGTTGATCTGGTCGCGGACCACTTCGTAGAACGACTTGCCGCCCGTGCCCATGGCCTGGATCTTGGCGATGCAATCGTCGATCTTGGCACGTACGGCATCGTCGAAGCGGGAGTCGACCAGTTTCACGTAGTCCGACAGGCAGGGCGAACCGTTCAGGTAGGAACGCTTGATACTGATGATGTTGTTCTCGTAGTCGGCCAGCGAGTGCCAGCTGTACCACGACTCCACTTTTTCGGTCGCCCGGTCGTCGTAGGGACCGGCGATCTTCGTGGTCCCCACTTCGCCGGCGATTTCGGCGCACCCCACGGCGATCTCGCTCAGGGCTGCGCCCCACGACGGGTAGTCGATCTTTCCGGTCAGTTTGCCGGCGAAATTCTTAAACCCGGGATTGGCCTCGAGGTGGGCTTTCACGGCGCTGTTCTCACGTAACACGTCCTTCATCGCCACAGAAACATTCTCCTCGCCCACCCACGACACATACGCCAGCACGCAATCCCACACCAGGGCGTCGGTAGCCGCCACCAGGTAGTTCAATTCGGCGGGCGTCACGTCGGCCGCGCTGCGTGTCTGCCCGTTGCGGTAGAGCAGGTATTCGGTCACGTGGAATCCGATCACCTCGGGCTCCATGGCCCAGACATCGGCGCCGCCCAGGTCGCCGCCTTTGTCGATCTCGGTCTGTATCGCTGTGAGTTCCAACGGCCAGGAATCGATGTGGCCGTCTATATCGAGCGCATTCTCTCCCACGGGGCCGAAAAGGAACGCTTCGCTCAGCTCCCACTGGATGCGGGCTTTCATCCAGGCTGTCGAAGCCGCCTGCATGTTGGCGTCGGAGCAGGTGGTTTTGAGCGCCTCGTTGGCCGTGCGCATTTCGAGCGCCGCTTCGGCCAGGGCCTTGTAGGTCGGCACCACGGTGACGGACACATATTGGTCGAGGATCTCCTGGTACATCTGGTCGTAGTCTGTTATCTCTCCGCCATCTTTTTCACAGGAGGAGAAAACGGTCGTCATCGTCGCGGCAAGTGCGGTCAGGGCCGCATACCGGAATAATTTTTTCATCGGTTTATGATTTTAATTTTTATTGTTTGAACAATCCGCTGTAAGCGACCCCGAGCGAGAAGGTCGGTTCGTTGTTGTAGGGCGCCTTGAATTTGCGAAGGCTGTATTCGGCCTTGACGACCACCTCCCGGATCGGGCTGTAGTTCAGTCCCGCGCTGACGATCCGCTTTTCGGCCCATCCCCGCGGGACGATGCCTTTCGACTCGGCGGTGCGGTACATCGAGTTGTAGTAGCCGTAGTGGCCGAACAGGTAGAGCCTGTCCTTTTTGTAGTTGCGCGAGGGAAACAGGGAAAGAAGGTCCCAGGCCAGTTCGCCGTACCAGTTCATGGCCGCCGATGCCACTTCGGTGCGCGGCGAGGGGCTGGCCGAGGGAAGCCGGCGGTTGATCATCGAAACGTAGTAGGAGTCGCCCAGGTAGCCGTAGAGAAAATTCCCGCGGGCGATGATGTTGTGGTCGTCGTAGGTGAAGTCGAGCGCGCCGAGGGTCACCGAAGCGTTGATATCTTCCTTTTCGTAACGCGCATGCTTGAGGCTGTTGCGGGCGCTGAATCCGAAATAACCGCTCAGGCCGACGCGCAACCCCCTGACCGAATGGTTGTCCAGGCGGAAAGCCCCGGCGTAGGAGTTGGCGATCTCGAATTCGTAGGCGGAAGTGGCGCCGCCCTGTATCCAGTTGGAGTTGCTGAATCCCTCGGCATCGAGCCCGGTCAGCAGTTGGGCTTCGTAGCGCCACCGGCCCGCGCGGCCCCAAAAGCTGATCCCCGTCTGGTGCCAGGTACAGGGGATGATGGTGGCGTCCTCTTCGGGGCGCAGGACGGTGAAGAATTCGGTGGGCATGTGGTACATGTTGGTCAGCCCCACCGGCACGATGATGTGCCCCATGCGCAGGTTGGCCTGCCGGGCCCAGCTCTTTTCGATCCAGAATTGTTCGAGCACCACTTCGCCGCCTTTCTCGATCTCGGCTTCGTATTCGCCCCCTTCGTCGGGTTCGATCTCGACGGCCGCACCCACGCCCCCGTGCTCGAATTCGATCTCGGCGGACATTTTCCATCCGCGGCCGAAATCGTAGGCGGCATAAAAAACCACATGGGGCAGGTCGAAACGGCCGTGCGTGCCGTTTTTGTTCGTTTCGGGACTGCGGTAGCGGTTGGCTTCGTCGCTGAAGAACATGCGCTGCATGACGGCCTCGCCGTAACCGCCTAATTGCAGGCGGGAGGCCGGTTTGACGGCAACCGTATCGCGGGATGGCGCGCGGTTTTGCGCGGGGCTCTGTGTCGAAGCGCAGGCCAGGCACAAAACAAGCGGGAACAATCGTTTCATATTTATTCGGGTCAGAGATGATTTCACCCCGCAAAAGTACGGCGCCGCCCCGTGCGCGGCAATCGCAAACAGACGGTATAACCCGGGGCCGTGCTACACACAACACGTTACGGACACCGTGCCAGGGTGTCCGTAACGCGTTGTTAGCGGAGCGGATGATCTCAGTCGTCGGCGCCGAACGTCCCGGTGGCGGCGCTGATCTTGTCCAGTTCCACCAGTTTGTTCACTATGGCATAGATGGCCAGGCCTGCCGTGCTGTGGATATCGAGTTTGGAGGCAATGTTGCGCCGGTGCGTAACCACGGTGTGGGTCGACAGGCAGAGTTTGTCGGCGATCTGTTTGTTGGTCATGCCCTGCACCACACACACGACCACCTCCCGTTCGCGGTCGCTGAGCAATTCGTGGCGTTTGTCCGTTTCCGGCGCGCGGACGATACGGACCAGTTTCTCGCGGATCTGTTCGGGGCTGTCGTAGAGCGACACCACCTCGTCGTAGGCTTTGAGCGAGGCGCTGTCGGCCATGGAGAGTTGCAGGGCCACCAGTTTCATCTCCCCGCCGGGGGCCTCCTTGCGGATCTGCTGCACGGAAAACATCCCCAGGTGGGCGGGGTTGACGATCAGGATGTCGGGCCGCTGGAGCAGAATGACCTGTTTGAGTTTGCCTATGTCCTCCGCTTCGGAAACTTCGAGGTGGGGCGTTCCCATCTGCCTGAGCACCGCAATGATGCCCTGTCGCAGGATGACCGAGGGCTCGGCCACCGTGATCCGGATCCGCGCGCTCATCGCCCGGTCTTGTTAGGTTCGCCCTCCAGGCGGGCGATGGCCGGAATGAGGAGCCGGTCCTCCACCTGGTTGTGCGACGAGAGTTCCTGCTCGCAGTTGAAGATATCGAACAGCACGCCGTTCACCTCGTTGGTGCTCTGCGAGGGGTAGAAACGGATCATGATGTTCTTGAACTCGCTCAGGTGCGCCTCTATCCTGTCGTGCCGTTTCTGGAAGACATCGATCCGGTAACCTGCCGGAACATCGCCTCCGAGCAATGTGTGTATATAGGGGAATACGGTTTTTTCCTCGTACTCCATGTGTTTGCGCACCTCGTCGACATAGCCGTCGAAGTAGCGCATGATCGCCTGCGAAAGTTCGTCCTTCCCGTCGACGATCCCAGCCAGTTTGGCACGGATCGAAGGCAGGCGGAATCCGAGGAAATAGTCGTGCGAATTGTGCAGGTAAGCCAGCAGGGACGGGATCGAGATCGCAAAGTCGGGTTTACCGCCCGCGTCCTCGTCCAGCAACAGGTTGACTACGGACAGGAAAGTCGCGGCGTCCACCCCGTGGCGGGCGCACACCCGGGCGATACTCTCTTCGCCCACCCCTATGCCGATCCCGAACCGGCTCATGATCAGCAACACGCGGTAATCCCTGCCTATCAGGTCGCTCATCCTGTCGGATTCGTTGCATTTTCCGAATAGATACATATATTCCTTGTGTTTATACCCCACAAAAATAGTGTTTTCTGAACAGGAAAAGGCCTCGCCCGCTGTATTCGGAGCAAGGCCTTCGCCTGATTCTTGGCTTACGGCACAAAGATACTGCCTCGTGCCGCTCCGCTCCAATACCTTTTCGGGGTGATATTTCGCCGCCCGCCTACCCGGATCATGCTAACGCACCCAAGAGTGCTTGACTTTCTGTACGGAAAAAGCCGGGAATTCCCCTGCCCGCTAAAACAAATTCCCCACGTTGATGTACAGGCCGCCTTTGTTGCCGTCCTGGGCGCGAAGCGGGAGGCCGTAGTCGACCGCGAGGATGAAGTTCTGGTTGAGTGCCGCACGGAAACCGAGCCCCGCACCGGGATGCGGAGAGTCGTTGGCGTGCTGGAAATCGAAGTATTTTTCGGCGTCGGCGGCCGAAACCAACGAACGGTCGAACGGGATCTGCTGCACCACCATGCCGGCGTCGGCAAAGCCGTGCAGGGCGATGTAGACATTCTGCTTCGCGACGACGAACCGGGCGACTTTCCACCGCAGCTCGACGTTTCCGTAGGCGAATCCGTCGCCGACCACCCGGTTGCGCATTACGCCGCGGAGGGTCTTGGCGCCGCCCAGTCCGTCCAGCTTGGTCACCGGCGAGTAGGCGTTGATGGTGTAAGGCTGCATATAGAACGGCGTGTGTCCGGCCAGGGTTCCCTGGTAGACGAGGCGGTAGGCCAGCGACAGTTTGTCGGGCAGCAGGGTGAAATATTGCCTGAAAGCGACTTCGGCTTTGAGGTAGTTGCACGAACCGTTGAGGAAGTCCGGGGCGTAGGTCAGCGTGGCTTCGGCCCAGATGCCGCGCGAGGCGTTGGCCTCCTGGTCACGGGTGTCGTACAATACGCCTGCTTTGAGGTAGTTGGAGAACCCGCCTTTCTTTTCATCCTCGCCAATAATGCCCCAACTGACATACTTGTCGTACAAAGTCGGCACGTCGGGCAACACATCCGAGCCCGACTTGCCTTTGTTGAGCCGGGCGATATCCACCGTGGCCACGCTGGTGTGGAAAACCCCGAGGCCGGCCAGCCACTGCATCCCCTCGACCGGTAGCGGGCCGATCAGGTCGGTCGTGAAACGCAACTGCTGGCGCTGGTGGCTGTAGAACACGCGCGTGATGTAGTCGGCCGAAGTGTCGTCGGTGAAGTCGGGGTTGAAGTTGCTCCGGTAGCCGTTGAAACCGAAGAAATCGAGCTTCTTCTCGGCCAGGTAGGCCAGGTTGGCGACCAGGCGCAGGCGTTTGGGCAACAGATTCTTGGCGTCGTAGTAGACCTGGAAGGTGCTCGACCCCTTGGTGTAGGCCGACGCTTCGACCTTCCACATCTGGCGGTAATCGGGGTAGCGGACGGGCGAGCGGTAGTCGTAGAGGCTTACCAGGCCGCCGTACTGGAAGCCCAGGTCGGTGTCGAAGGCCACAACGGGCAGTACGCCGAACGAGAATCCGGTCTTGACCCTCTCTTTTTTGGTTTCCAGGTGCAGTTCTTCCTCTGCGGTCTGGATGGTTGCCTCCTCTGTGGTTTGGGCGGCGAGAGGAAGGGTCGCGACGAGCGTCGCGGCGACGAGCGCAAATTTCTTAATCAGAGTCATCATCTTATCACGTTTTTCTTTGAGTCGGGTGTAATCGGTTTTGCCAAGGGTGCAGAACCTTGCGTATTTCGGTAGTTTTATCACCTGCAAGGTCCACAACTCCACCAGGATGCCGTGGATGCAGACCGCAGGCAGGAACAGCAGTTTCGCCGCCAGCGGTACGCCGGTCAGGCATACGGCCACCCCGGCGAGGGCGTAGTAGACGATGGATGCCGCGAACCAGGTTACGAATTTTACCGAAGAGACGAACTGCTTGTCCTTCATCCGGGGCAGAACGAGCCCGGCGGCGAGCAACGGCAACAGGTGGATGGCGATATTCGGCAGCCAAAGCAGCGCCGAAAACGCCCGGCCCGCCAAAGACAATGCCTTGAGGGCGGGGTTGCGACCCGGCGATGCGACCTGGGCGTCGGCGACTTTTTTATCGTCCAGGGCATCGAAATAATCTGCGGTCGCCGCGTCGATCTCCTGCATGGCCGCGGGATCCGATTCCGCCAGGGCGTCGAGGCGCGCCGTGCAGGCCTGCTGCCAGGTGAATTTTCGCAGGAGCACAGGGTTGATCGACCTGTCGGCCGTACTGAGGGATTCGCAGCACTCGAAAATACGCATATAGGTTTGCTCGTACTGCGGATGGCGTATGTCTATCATCAGGGGCTGCATTCCGGCGCGCACCCGGTCCATAAGCTCGTTGTAGGCCAGGGCGGGATTCTGCCTGTAAAGCGGCAGCATGGGGGCGATGGGTATGGGCTGGCCGAATTGCACCAGCAGGTTGGTACAGCGCCCCCGCTTGTCGTCGTAATCCAGGCCGACGGGCACGACGTGCAGGTCGAAGCCCGAGAAATCCTCGGACAGGAACGCTATGCGCGCAAAGCCCTTCTTGAAGGGCAGCAGGCTCTTGCCGGGATTGAACACCCCCTCGGGAAACATGGCTACGGGACGCGGATAGGCCAGCACCTCCGTCGAACGGCGGAACGTGGCGTCGTTTTGTGCGAGGCTCTCGACCCCGTCCCTGACGCGGAAGACCGGCATGATCTTCAGGTAGTACAGGAACCGTGCGACGCCTTTGCTCCTGAATATATCGGCCCGCGCCAGAAAGACCGTGGGGCCGTTGTAGCCGAAAAGTATGGCCAGGGCGTCCATCAGGGCGTTTTGGTGGTTGGACAGGAATATCACAGGCTTGTCCTTCGGGATATTTTCGTGTCCCAGCACCGTAAAACGGCGGTAGAACAGGCGGTGGAAGAACGCCAGCGGAACGAAAAGCGTCCAATAGGCCAGGGTACCTTTCTCTATGTTTTTTAGTGACATAGCTATTTTCTGACGGGTCGCAGGCGCCACCATGAAGCCACGCTCAACCCCGCGATGATATGCCATATCCCCCACCAGGCCGCGATGAAGGCCATGCCGCCTATCTGCAACTCAGGCGGGAAGACTTTCGGGTTGAAGATCAGCGCCAGGGCCAGCCCCGAGTTCTGGATGGCGCTCTCGATCGACACGGTGCGGCTGTCGAGGCGGTCGAGCCGCATGCCGCGTGCAAACCAATACGAGGATGTAAACACCAATGCGTTGTGAATGAGTACGATCAGGAATATATAATTGATATACCTGATAAAGTATTCGTAGTTGTTGCGGAACGCCACGACGATGAACGCCACAAAGACCACCATGGAAGCGTAGCTGACGCCCTTCTTTATGCGCGCTACGAATCCCGGCCATTTGTGGGCTACGAAGACCCCCAGTACAATGGGTATCCCCAACAGGATGAGCACCGTGCGTCCCACATCCCAGATGTCGATCTCGATCGGGACGTTCAGCGGCGAGGCCTTCATGTAGAGTTTGCCGTAAAGTTCGAAGTTGAACGGCGTCATCACGATGGCCAGCACGGTGCCGATAGCCGTCAGGGTCACGGCCAGGGCGGTGTTGCCTTTCGAGAAGTTGGTGATGAAGTTCGATACGTTGCCGCCCGGGCATGCCGCCACGAGGATGCAGCCGAAAGCCACGCCCGGGGTTATAAGGCCGCGGGTGAGCCATATGGCCAGGAAGGTTATCAGGGGCAGCAGCACGAACTGCGCCACCAGGCCGATGATGATGGGTTTGGGCGACCGGAGGATGGCGGTGAACTGCTCCTTGCGGAGGTCGATCGCCACGCCGAACATGATGAACCCGATGGCGATATTCATAAACAACAGGCCGCCATCCGAGAAATTCAGTCTTACGCTATCGAGGGTCAGTAAGGATTCGTACAATATGCAGTCGGATTAAGTGGGTTCAAATTCGTATTTGATTTTACAAATATATCCAACAACTTTTGAAATACCTGTTTTTTGCGACTATATTTTTTTGACTTTACAAAGAATCTATTGATTTTAAGAATTTGAGGATATAATATATTGGGTCGGGATCAGTTACCAACCGATCCCGACCCAATGTTTTCGGGGTTTGTGAAAAAATTAATTAGCCCACGCTATGGGCACCCTGCGGAAGCTTACCACGCTGTTCTCGCCGCTGCCGACGCTCACACTCAGGATCTGGAACATCGACGTTCCGGGGCGCACGGGTCCGATCCGCTCGACCTCGACCTTTACCGTCACGCCATAGGGCAGTTTGTAGTACCGCCCGGCGCTGCTGTAAGGTTTGGAGGTGTTTCCGAGGTTGTCCACCGCGAGGCTTCCGTCGGAGTTGCCGCCGATGTACAGGCCCGTGTCCGGCCCGTCGTTGGTAATGGTGAGCACGGCGGTCACGTTCTGCAAACTGGCGCTGCCGACACACTCCACGAGCTGGACGTGGAACTGCCTCTTGAACAGTCCTCCGGTCGTGTATGCGCCGCCCGAGCCGTATCCCCACATCCCGCATGCGGTGAGCAGCGCGACGCCGATCACAAGGCCGGTTTTTGTAAGGATCTGCGTCGGGGTCATGCCGCCTCTTTTTTCGCGGTCAGTTCTTTCCCTTTGCCGAAGGCCTGTTTGGCCATGGCGATCAGGTCGTAGTTGCGGATAAAGCCCATGATGGTGGCTATCACGATCACGATGCGCGCCACGAGCAGCACGAGCAGCACGGCTGCGAGCAGGAGTCCTATCTTCATGGCTGCTATCACGCCTGCGTCGCTGTCGCGCGTTGTGCTTCCGTCGCTCCACTTGGTCACGGTTTCGGTGACCTGCAGCGCCCCGGCGGCGCCGACCAGCGCCCCGGCTATGCCGAAGAGCGCCTTGCGCATCCCACCGTAGACCTTCAACTCGGTGCGGCGTCGCGAGATCATGTAGCCGTAGGGACGCTCGGCGATCACGTAAAGCGCGATCCACACGAGGCACCAGATGGCCGAACCGCGTGCGGCCCAGGCATCCCTGTTCTGCATCTTGACCATCGTTTCCTGGAATCCGGCAGCACCCTTTTCCTGGGCTTCCTTAACCTGGTTTTTTGCATATTCGAGCGACTCGGTGGTGCGTTTGGTCGTCGCTTCGTCGGTCGACTGGGCGAGTTGCTGCTCGAGGTACTCGACGTTGCGCTGCATCGAGCCGATATAGTCGTCGAAGCGCTCTTTGAGGGTCTGCTCCGACCAGTTCTGCCTCTCGTCCCTCTCCTTGGCGTAGTTGCCCGCCTGCACGAAGAAGTAGATCGCGACGATGGCCACGCAGACGATGATCCACCATGCAAAAGCCCATTGGCGCTTGCCCGACCAGTAGAGGATGTCTTTCATGTAATCGACGTTGTCCATGAACTCCTTGTCCGAAGGGTCGTCGATCGCCGCTTCGACCTGCGCCATCAGCCCCTCCATACGCTGCAACTCGTCTTTCGAGGTGGGATAGAAGTCATCGTCGACGATATTCTCCTCTTTGCCCTTTTTCTTCTTTTTGATCACCCTTTTGGGGACGTCGAGCATCTGCATGAAAAGTTCTTCCGCGCGGGTGTTGCGGCCATCCTCCTGATGGATGTCGTCCCTGGTGAAGGGAACGTAGCCGGACTCTTTGGTTTTGGTCTTCTTTGCCATAGTTTTAAGTTTAGGTTGTTATATGGTGTTTTTGTGTGCTATGTGCAATTTGCGCAGCGCGACGGCGAACTGCCTCACGTCCGAGGTGCGGGTGATCGAGTAACCCATCACCTCGTCGGGATCGTCGTCCTGGTACTCGAATATCGGCTCGTCGGGGATGTCGATCGTTATGCCTGCGAAGCTGAGCTGGCTCTCGGTGAGTTTCACGTCCCTGATGTCGGCGTAGGCGATCGACTGGATGGTGCCGGTGTCGGCCGTGTCCTCGTACACGCGCCAATCGCAGCAGATCACCGACACGCAGTCTTTTTCCAACAGCGCGATGGTGTATTCTACCGCCGATTCGTCGTAGTTTTCGTCGTCTTCGGCGTAATCGAAAAATTCGCTGACGAAAAGCAATTTGCCTTTCAGCCCTTTTTCGCTTTTGCCGTGGAATTCGAGCTCCGAATCGACTATGCGCGACAGGTAGCCCAATATGAAGAGTTGCATCTGCTCGGTTGTGGGCTTGGTGCGGTAAAGTTCTTTGGCGCGGGCATATTCCTCCCTGAGCTGGCGGTTGTGGGCTTCGGCGGCGCTGCGGTTCGTCTTTACGCGGAGGGTCTTGCGCACCGTGACAAAGAGCCAAACAAGCAGCGGCGAAAGAACCACCAGCAGCCAGACCGCCCCGGCGGCCGATCTCTCGACCCAGAGGATGTCCGCCGACTCTTTGCCGCTTTTTATTTCGGATATCAGCTTTATATGCGTGACGGCCAGCGAATCGGCAGCTGAAACGGCCTCGGCCGGGGGCTCGGTCGAGAGAAAACCCCAGCCGGCCGCCAGGCAGATTCCCAGCAGCACGAAGAAGGCGACCAGGCTCAGGAACAGCTTCCACGCCCGGCGCAGGGCCAGCTCGACGTACGATTCTTTCGTATAGAGCCGCCGCCCGTCGGGCAGGTCGAAGCCGCGCCCCGGCGCTTCGGGTTCGAAGCGGTAGTCGTAGAACTGCCTGCGCTCCTCTTCGGTCAGGTTGAAAGCGGCTTCGAGTTCCTCTTCGGTGAGGCCGCCCCCGCCGGACTCTTCCTGAAGCTGTTCTTCCTGCCCGTCTTCAATCGCCTCCCCTGTGAGCAGGCCGATCTGATATAAGGTGTTCCCGGCGCACAGCCCGCAATGCTCCGTGATCTCGTCGAGTTCGTCGGGCGTGTAGCCGGCGGCCTGTTCGAAAAGCTCCTGCGGGCCCTCGCCCGGGCAGATCAGGTGGTTCTGTACGTAATATTCTTCCCTGACCGCCGCCAGCAGGACGAGGTATTTGCATTTGGTCTCCATCTGCAACGCCGTGCCCAGGTACTGCCCGATGCGCTCGACCTGCTCCGTGCCCATCTCCTGAATGGTGCGACCGGCCAACAGCGACAACGCGTAATAATAATAGACGTCGGCATCGAGCGGCGAGCGGTCTATCGCCTCTTTGAGGTTGCGTTCGGCCAGCTCGTAGTTCTTCAGGCCCAGGTAGAGCAGCCCCATGGCGTAGAGGGAATCGGTGTCCTTCGGGTTTTTCTTCGTTTTCTTAGTGTAAAAAGCGATGTAGTCGCCGACGATCTTCGAGGTGATCTTCAGGGGGTCGCGCTTCGAGCGGATGAGGTTCTTATTGCCGCAGTATTCGCACACCAGCGCGTCGGGAGCCAACGGCGACCCGCACCCCGCACACTGCAATATCTCTAATTGTGCCATGTTAACGTTTATCCATTAATTTCCGGTTTTTCTCGCGGGTGGTTTGTTCGTCCCGCTTATGCCGCGAGTCGGTCTCGGCGATCAGGGCGCCGGTGACGAGCCAGAAGACCGTCATAACGGACAGGGCCGTTATATACAATTTAAAAGGTATCAGTGTGGAAATAAGCAACATGACCACTCCGCCTGCGATATAATATATTGCGCAGACGCCCATGATGGAGTAGAGCGCGTCGGTAAATGCCCCTCGTCCCGCGCGGACGGTGGCGATAAATCCGAAGAAGATCATTTCGAGCAGTATGCCGTAGCCGAGGTTAAGGAAGAACAGGGTTCCCCGGTTTTCGGGTTTCACCCACACGAACGCCAGTGCGACGGTCGCGGCGATCGTGATCAGCGGCACGACGACGGCCGAAAAAGTGGTTATAGGGGTCTTTGCCATATCGTTGCGTTTTTTATGGGTTCGGGGGAGGTGGGGGAGTCTGCGCGAACAGGGCTTGCAGCTCGGGGCAGTCGGCAGCCTTGACCCAATCCGGCATTCCCTGCTTCCAGACGTAGGTTTCTTTGGTAAGTTGCCCGCCCTGCGCCATGGCCGAGAGTGCGCTCATGTCGTACGGGCCCTGCTGCGCGTTGTTCACCAGCACATGGAACTGCGCCGGGGGGGGCGGCATCCCGGGCGCGGCCTGGCCCATGGCCCCTGCCATGTCGCCCATCTGGCCGCCGAACGCTCCTCCCACGCCCACGCCCATGCCGAGGCCCATGCCGGCGCCCATCATCTGGCCTGCCGAGCCTTCGTTTCCGGCGGCCGTCTCCATCACGTCGAACGAGCGCTCCTGCTGGTAGGTGTAGCCCAGGCGTTGCTGGCGCGTGAGTTCGCGCTGTATCTCGCGGGCGTCGGCCAACTGTTCGTTCTCGATGGGGGTGATGCGCTCCACGTCGAACTGCACCACCTCGACGCCGTATTTGGCGAATTCGCCGGCTATCTCGCCGCGCACGTACTCCGACGCCTCGTCGGTCTTGCCGGCCAGTTGCGTGAAGTTGACGTTGTGCGCCGAAACGTACCGGTTGATCAGCGCGCTCAGCTTGCGGTTGATCAGCGCCTTGAAATTCGCCACTATGTCCTCGGTGGTCTGGAGGGAGAGCGTTCCCACGATCTCGGTGATAAAGGCCACACTGTCCGTGATCCTTACCCCGAACTCACCCGCCACGCCGATCTGGAGCTCGAGCCGGTAGAACGGGTCGAAGACGGTGATGGGCGTCGGCGATCCCCATTTCAGCCCCCTCTTGGCGGTCTTGTTGACGAACCACACCTCGGCCGAGAACGGGGTGTTGCCGCCGAAGGGGAGGTTGACCAGCTTTTGCAGCAGGGGGATGTTGTTCGCAGACAACGTGTGCGTGCCTGCGGTAAACACATCGCGGGCCATGCCGCCCTTGAAGAACACGGCCTCCTGGCTCTGGTTGACGATCAGCTGCGCCCCGATACTCAGGTTGTCATAGGGGAACTTCCAGACCAGCTCGTCCGCTTCGCCGTTGTATTTTATCCGGTCGATGATGCCCTGGCGCCCTTCGCCCTGGCCGTCGTAACTCATGCCGTCCGTACGGTCTTTCTTAAAAATGCCCATGGTCATTGAGTGTTTGTCGATTTGCCGGCGATCCGTGAAAAATGCCCGCTCGCATACCGCAGCGTCACAGGATCGTCCAAAACAAAGATACGAGGGGTTGTCCGTGAAAAAAAGTCCAATCGGTAAAAATAAATGTCAATGGATAAAAAGATTGCAGCGGTGGCGCCCCGATCCGTTAAATGTGCGTTAATTGAATATAAATGCGTAATTTTGTTACACAACCATGTACCGATGAGTCCGTTTTTTGAGAATTTAGCACATTTTACCCACGGAATGGCTTTTGCGTTGTTCCTTTTGTCGGCCGTCTTCCTGCGGATATTCATGCGCGAGGGACGGTTGGCGAAGTTCCTGTTTGTAGAAATGGTTTTTTGGGCCTTCATCCAACTGAAGGATTTCGGCTACCTGATCCCCGGCTACTGGCACAACGAGTACGCATCCAACATACACCTGTCGATAGACAACTGGTGCGTGCCGATCACCATGCTGCTCTTTTTCGAGATCGTTTCGCCGAAATGGGTGACCCTGCGCAAGGCCGTATTGGTCGTCGTGCCCCCCGTGCTGTTGACCTTGTTGTATATCCTGGTCCCCTCGCAGGAGGTCTTCATGGCGGGAATAATCT
>JAVBRR010000012.1:0-5813 GCA_031547705.1 Rikenellaceae bacterium
AAACCCACGTGCATCAGGATCAGGTAGTTGATCGCCGCTTTGCGCACCTCCTTGCGGTGGCCGTCGAACATCACCAGCAGGAACGACGCGATGGTCATGGCCTCCCACGAGGCCAGGAACCAGAAAGCCGTGCGGCACACCACCACGCACATCATGGCCAGCGTCATAGCCGCCAATGCGAAATAGTGGAGCGAGATCTGCGCCCCGCTGCGGTCGCCGAGGTAATTCTTGAGATAGCCTTTGGAATAGATCGCCGAGGTGACGCCCCCCAGCGAAACGATCGCCAGAAAAAAGAGGCTCAGGCGGTCGATCGAGGCGCTCTCGGGACCGAAAGCCAGGCTGAAACCCTCGCTCACAGGCATTGCACCCACGGCCGCGAGGACCCACCCCGTCGTACCCGCCACAATAGCGGCCAGCGCACCCCACACCTTCGCCTTTTTGGGAAGGAGGAACACGGACAAAGACACAAACGCGGCGAGCAGTAACAAAAACACGTCAGCTATTGATAAACATCACATCGACCAGGGCGACCAGTCCCGCCGTCTCGGTCCGCAGGCGCACATCGCCCAACGTGACCCCGCGGAAACCGTTAGCCGTCGCAAAGTTAACCTCTTCGGGCGAGAAATCCCCCTCGGGGCCGATCAAAATCATAACATTCTCTCCACAACCCACCGCCTCGCGCATCGCGACGCGCCGGCCCGCCGGGTCGCAGTGGGCGATCAGTTTCACCCCCTCGAAAGGCGCCGCCACCGCCTCGCAGAACGGCGTCAGCTCGTCCAACTGCGGCAGGTAGGCCTTGAGCGACTGCTTCATCGCCGCGACGATCACCTTGCGTTCGCGCTCGGTCTTCAGCACACGGCGCTCGCTGCGGGCGCAAAGCAACGGCACGATGCGGTCCACACCCACCTCGGTGGCCTTTTCCAACAGCCACTCGAAACGCTCGGGGTTTTTGGGCGGGGCGATGCACAGCGTCACCCCGTAGGGCCGCCGGCCGAAACCGCGCTCGACCGAGGTCACGCGCAGCACACACCCTTTCGGATCGGGATCGGCCAGGGACGCGGTGTAGAGCCCCCCGCGCCCGTCGGTCACATGCACCGTGCCGCCCGCACCCAGGCGCAGCACGCGCACGGCGTGGCGGCTTTCGTCGGGATCGAGGGCGATCGTGTCGCCCGTGATGTCGGGCCGGTAGAAGAGTTGCATGGGAATTTATATTTATTTATACGGCTCGACGTGGATGATCACGTGCGTTCCGGCGCCGAAGCGCTTTTTGAGTTTCTGTTCGATGTGCGTGGCGGTGTCGTGCGCCCGGGCCAGGGGGACGTCACCGTCCATGCGCACATGCAGTTCGATGGCCACGATGTTGCCGATCTTGCGGGTGCGCAGGTTGTGCGGCTCGCGCACCCCCTCCAGCGACAGGGCGATCCGCTCGATCTCGGACTCGATCTCCCCGGGCAGCGACCGTTCGAGCAATTCGTCGATGCTGGGCTTCATCAGCTTGCCGGCCACAAAGATAATGAATATGCTCACGAAGACCGCGGCCACGGGGTCGAGCACCGTCCACCGCTCGCCCAGCACAATGGCGCCCCCGATCCCGATCAGCGTGGCCAGCGACGAGAAGGCGTCGCTGCGGTGATGCCAGGCGTTGGCCACCACGGCGTCGGATTCGAGTTGCCGTCCCCGGCGGATGGTGTAATGGTAGAGCCACTCCTTGATCGCGATCGACACCACGGCGGCCACCAGCGCGATCATACCCGGCCTGGGCAACGTACCGCCACCGACCACATGCATGATGTCGGACACCCCGTTCCAGGCGATCCCCACCCCCACCAGCAACAGGATAAAACCGATGAGCAGGGTGGCGAAAGTTTCGAATTTACCGTGCCCGAAGTCGTGGTTCGTATCGCGCGGCTTGCCCGAAACGCGCACGAAAACGATCACGATCACGTCGGTGACGAAATCCGATAGGGAGTGGACCGCATCGGCCAGCATCGCCGAGCTGCCGCCCACGATTCCCGCAACGAACTTGAAGACAACGAGCGCCAGATTCGCCGCGCCGCCCAGCAGGGTGACACGATAGATCCCTCTTTCCCGTTGTTTGTTGTCCATTTCTATATTTATTGTAAATTTGCATCAAAGATAGCTCAAAAATTGCAAATAGGGATATGAAAAAGCTCACATTACTGCTCCTCGCCATGACCACCATCCTCGGCTCGTGCCAGAAAAAAGCGGGCGACCGCCCCAACCCCTTCTTCGCCGAATGGGACACCCCATTCGGTGTGCCGCCCTTCGACCAGATCGACCCGGAGCACTACCTGCCGGCCTTCGACACCGCCATGGCGCGCCACCTGGCCGAGATCGACGCCATCGTCGCCAACCCCGAAACGCCCGGTTTCGACAACGTGATCCTCGCGCTGGACAACGCGGGCGGGATGCTGCGCACGGTGGGCGGGGTGTTCTTCACCCTCTCGGCGGCGGACACCAACAAGGAACTGCAAAAGGTCGAAGAGACCATCTCGCCCCTGCTGGCGGCCCACTCCGACCGCGTGATGCTGGACGACGCCCTCTTCGCCAAGGTGAAGGCGGTGTACGACCGCCGCGACACCACCCTGACGCATCCCCAACAGCGCCTGCTCGAAAAGACCTACAAGGATTTCGTCCGCTCGGGCGCCCTGCTCTCTCCCGACGACAAGACCAAACTGAAAGCGGCCAACGAACAGTTGGCGGCCCTGACGGTGACCTTCGGCAACAACCTGCTCGCGGACAACAAGAGCTTCGTGCTGGTGCTCGACTCGGCCGACATCGGCGGGCTGCCTCCGGCGATCCTGAGCGCCGCGGCCGAAACCGCCGCCTCGATGGGACACAAAGGCAAATGGGTCTTCACGCTGGGCAAACCCAGCCTGATACCGTTTATCACCTACTCCGACCGCCGCGACCTGCGCGAGAAGCTCTACAAAGGTTACCTCGACCGCTGCAACTACAACAACGAAACGGACAACAAACAGACCATCAACGACATTGTCCGCCTGCGCACCGAACGCGCCCACCTGCTGGGCTACGAGTCCCACGCGGCCTACGTGCTGGACGACGAAATGGCCAAAACGCCGGCCAACGTCTACGCCCTGCTCGGCGACCTGTGGACCCCCGCCCTGCGCAGCGCCTCGAACGAACTGGCCGAAATGAAGGCCATCAAGTTTGCCGAAGCAGGCGACAACGCGTTCGAATCGTGGGACTGGTGGTACTACGCCGAGACAGTGCGCAAGGACAAATACGCCCTCGACGAGGAGATGCTGCGTCCCTACTTCGCACTCGAAAACGTGCGTACGGGAATCTTCGACCTGAGCAACCGCCTCTACGGTATCACGTTCCGCCCCATCACCGTGCCGGTCTACAACAAGGAGTGCCAGACCTACGAGGTGCTCGACGCCGACAACTCGCACCTGGGGGTGCTGCTGCTCGACTTCTTCCCGCGCGACGGCAAACGCGGCGGCGCCTGGTGCGAAACGCTCCTCCAGCAGAGCTACCTCTACGGGAAGAAAATCACGCCCATCGTGACGATCACCTGCAACTTCACGCGCCCCGTGGACCGCACGCCCTCGCTGCTGAACCTCGACGAGACCGAAACGTTTTTCCACGAATTCGGACACGCCCTCCACGCCCTCTTCTCCGACGTACCCTATCGCGGCCTGGGCGAAGTCGAGCGCGATTTCGTCGAACTGCCCTCGCAGATCATGGAGAACTGGGCCTTCGAACCCGACATGCTACGCCGCTACGCCTTCCACTACACTTCGGGCACGCCGATCCCCGACTACCTGATCGAAAAGATCGCCGCCAGCAGCCTGTTCAACCAGGGATTCATGACCACCGAATACCTCGCCGCATCGATCTCCGACATGGACATCCACACCACGAAAGAGTACAAACCCATCGACGTCAACGCTTTCGAAGTGCAGGCGCTCAACGAGAAACGCGGCCTGATCCCCCAGATCGCACCGCGCTACCGCTACCCCTATTTCAGCCACATCTTCGACGGGGGCTACTCGGCCGGCTACTACAGTTACATCTGGTCCGAAGTGCTCGACAAGGACGCCTACCAGGCATTCGTCGAGAGCGGCGACATCTTCAGCCGCAAGGTGGCCACCGCCTTCCGCACCGAGATACTCTCCAAGGGCGGCATGGAGGACGGCATGGTGCTCTACCGTAACTTCCGAGGCGCGGAACCCTCGCGCGAGCCGCTGCTGCGTAACCGCGGGCTGATCGAAAAACAACCCGAAAACACCCAGCCCAATGAGTAAGAAAGCGATCATAGCGATCGTCGCGGCAGGCGTGCTCCTGCTCGGCGGAGGCGGATACCTGGTATGGAAACTGGGGTCGAACCTGGCCCAGTCCGATGCCGTGGTCGACAAAGTGCTCGCCAAGCTGGCCGACCAGACCAACAGAACCTGTCCTTTGCAAATCGACGAGATCACCTCGTTCGATCGCATCGAAGCGATCCCGGGCAGGACGTTGAAATATTTCTACACGGTGGATTGCGAGCGGGACTCGCTCGACGTGGAGTTGTTCCGGGAAAACATGATTCCCGTGCTGTTACAGAACATTCAAGAAAACAAAGAATTGAAATATCTGAAAAACAACAGCATAACCTTCGTCCACCAGTACCGCGACCGGCACCGGGAAACGATCGCCGTGTTCGAGTTTCCGCCCGAAAGTTACAAGGAGTGACGCCAATGCGGGTTTTTCCACAAATTTGAAAAGAAGTTTGGAGAAAACCCTGCGTTCGATTATCTTTGTGCCCGCGAAAAGGTTTTTTCGCTTTTCGTCAGGCCGCAATGGCTCAGTTGGTAGAGCAACGCATTCGTAATGCGTAGGTCGCCGGTTCAAGTCCGGCTTGCGGCTCAGAATAAAGGGAGCTCCGATTTTCGGCGCTCCCTTTTCTGTTTGGGTTTTATGACTATCTTTGTTTCTAAATACCCTACCATGAAGAAACTGATCCTGCTGGCAGCCCTCGCGCTCCCTGTCGTCGTATTGGCGCGCAATCCGATTGTGGCGCACGGCGTCTACCAGGCCGACCCCGAGGCGCGCGAATCCAAGGACGGGAAACTCTACCTGTTCACCTCGCGCGACGAAAACCCCGACTACTACTGCTCGTGGCGCTACGACCTGATGTACTCCTCCGACCTGAAACGATGGACCACCGTCGAGAACATCTTCAGCACCCAGGGGCCGGACAAGAACGTCAAGTACGGCGAGGTCGAAAGGCGCCTCTACGCCCCCGACGCCCTCTACCGCGACGGCAAGTGGTATCTCTACTACTGCCTGGCAGGCCGGAAATTGGGCGACAACGAAGGGGTGGCCATCGCCGACTCGCCCGAGGGCCCCTGGTCGGACGGCATCAAGATCGCAGGTCCCGCGGAGATCGACCCCGCCATATTCGTCGACGACGACGGGCAGGCCTACTACTACTGGGGTCAGCACACCTGCAAAGGCGCGCGGATGAAACCCAGCATGACCGAGCTCGAACCCGGGACGACGGTCGAGCTGCTCAGCGAAGAGAAGGAATTTTTCCACGAAGGCGCCAGCATGCGCAAGCGCAACGGCATTTACTACCTCTCCTACGCCCACCGCCGCAAGGGGCGCCCCACCTGCATCGGCTACTCGTGGGCCACGTCGCCGCTGGGGCCCTTCACCTACGGCGGGGTGATCATCGACAACGCCGGATGCGACCCCAATTCGTGGAACAACCACGGTTCGATCAGCTCTTTCCGCGGGCAATGGTACATCTTCTACCACCGCACCACCCACGGCTCCTACTCGAT
>JAVBRR010000023.1:0-5698 GCA_031547705.1 Rikenellaceae bacterium
ATCGAAAAGAGGTGGCGTTTGTCGTATTTGTGGTACGAGCCGTCGGGGGCGACGAAGTAAAAGCGGTTGAAATAGCGCTCCCCGTCTTTCACGGCGACGCTTCCGGCCAGGGCCGCGCTCGTTTTACGTGCCAGGGCCTGCATCCATCCGAGGGTTTCGCCGTCGGCCTGCTCGATGGCATCGAGGTCGGTGATGTTGAAGCCGGTGGTGAACATTTCGGGCAGCACGAACAGATCGCTCGCCGGTGCGCCGTCCAGGATCGCCTCGAGGCGCATCCGGTTGACTACCGCGTTCTTCCACTCGATATCGGTCTGTAGCAAAGATACCTTCATTCGAACTCTGTTTAAGAAGCGGTAAAGGTAATGAAAAATTTTAACAATCTGTTAAAGTAATTGCAATCCGCGGGATTACCGCGTCCGCCCCGAAGAGAAATTACCGCTTATTTCCTCGCCTTGGGGGCGATCACGCGCAAGGCGCCGCGTTTGCAGGTGAATTCCAGGGGGAACGAGGGGCCGGGCTGGCCGTCGATATCGGTGGTGTCGGGGTCGGGCGAGGTGGCTACCAGGTGCGAACACTGGATGTGCACCATCCCCGGAGGGTATTTGCCGGTGCTGCGCGAGAGGTAATGGAAAATGGTCTGGATGGTGGCCAGCGGGTTGTCGCCCCGCACGATCAGCACGTCCAGCAGCCCGTCGTCGATCTGTGAGAGGTAGGAGATGGGCAGCGTGCCCGCCGTGCGCCCGTTGAAGACGAAGAACATCAGCGACGAACCCTCCCAGTCGCCGCCGTCGGAGGTGATCTTGAGTTGCATCCTGTGGAATTTCGACAGCTCGGTCAGGCCGCTCACATAGTAGGCCGCGCGCCCGAAGGTGTTCTTGAAAAAGGTGGGCGTCCGCTGCGAAATGTCGCTCAGCATCCCGCAGCTGAAGATGTTGACGAAATGCTGTCCGTTGACGCACCCCACGTCGACCCGGCGCACCTCGCCCGCGACGATGCGTTTGCACGCCTTGCGGATGTCGGAGGGGATGCCCAGCAGCGTGGCGAAATCGTTGGCCGTGCCCGTGGCGAGCACCGAGACGGGAATGTCGAGCCCCGCGCCCAGTAGCAGGTTGACCACGTAGTTGACCGTGCCGTCGCCGCCCGCAATCAAAATATGGTGGAAGCTTTCGTCCAGCCCGTCGAGGATCTCCCGCGCGGGATCGCACTCGAACGTAAGGCGGTAGGGAATGATCGTGAGTCCCTTCTTCTGGTAAATGCCCACGATGTCGTCGAGCAGATCGGGCACGACAGCCTCCCCCGAACGCGGGTTATATATGAAGCGGACTTTTTTCACGACTTTTTTTAGGGGACAACAATCATTCGTTCCAGGGCGGGGGATATAAATGTCTGGAAATTACCGCCCTGGTCGGCGTAGATCAAATATCCGGCCAGATCGTCGTGGGCCAGGAGGATCTCTTTGGCACGTTCGAGTCCCACGACCATCATGGCGGTGGTGTAGGCGTCGGCGGTGGCGCAGTTTTCGGCTATGATCGTTACTGAGAGCAGGTTGTTGGTCTGGCTGTAACCCGTTTTGGGATTGAGTGTGTGGGATATCTTGCGTCCCGTGTCGTCCGTGTGGAAATTGCGGTAGTTGCCCGAGGTGGCCAGGCCGTGCCCCGACATCTGGATCACCACCTGCACGTCCTCGCCCGGGACGAAGTTGCCGTCGATGGGTTTGTCGATCCCGATCTGCCAATCCTTGTTCTTGGAATTCTTGCCTTTGCACACGATCTCGCCCCCCACTTCGACCAGGTAGTTGGTGATGCCCTGCGCCTCGATCATCTGCGCCAGCAGGTCGACCGTATAGCCTTTGGCGATCGAGTTGAGCGCCAGCTGCACGCCGGGGTTGCTTTTGATGATGCGCATGCCGTCGATCCTCACCTTCTCGTAGCCCACGAATGGCAGCAGCGAGTCGATGTTGGGGGTCGTGTTTTTGATCCCCTCCTTGCCGAAGCCCCAGGCGTCGACCAGCGGTTTGACCGTCACGTCGTACAACCCGTCGGTTTCGCGGCTGATGCGTTCGGCCATTTCGACGCAATAGATGATATGGACGTCGGCCGTGTCGGTTTCGTTGTTGTTGATCCGGCTCAGGCGCGAATAGGGGTTGTATATCGACAGGGAGCTGTTGGCCAGGGCGAACACCGAATCGATCTGGACGCGCATGTCCGCACGGTCTTCGCGGTCGCGTACGATGATGTGGAAGGTCGTGCCCAGGGCGAATCCGTCGAGGACGGTCTGCTCGAGTTTTTCGCAGCCCGACACAACGCTGACTGTCAATAATATCGCTAAGATTCTTTTCATGGGGTATGAATTTTCTGCGCAAAAGTACTATTTTTTCCGACAATACAGCACACCTCCCTCGTCGCGCACGACGATCACCTCGCTGCCCTTGTCGATAAAGAGTCCGTCTTCGGAGGCCGCCTCGTAGTAGACGCCGTCGATGGTGACCTTGCCCGTGGGCCGCATCACGGCCGCGACCGTGGCTGTGGTGCCCACCAGGCCGCGCTCCACGGCCCTCGAAACGTAGCCCTGGCCGGCGTCCATCTCCTGGGTGAGCACGATGCGTTCGCGCAGCGCCGAGTGTCCCCTCAGGAAGCGCCGCCCGAGCCACAAACATAGTACCAAAGACACCGTTACATTAATGATTACCAACGATAACGGCCGCAGGACGTACATCGCCGACACCTCGCCCGTGGGGATGTGGCGCAGCATGTCGCTGTCGATGACCGCAAAGACCAGCCCCGCGACGATGGCCGCGATCCCCGCGATGCCCAACACCCCGAAACCGGGCGTGACGAATATCTCGACGATCACCAGCACGATACCTATAATAAAAAGCGCCAACTCCCAGTGTTGCGCCAGCCCCTCGACGTAGAGGGGAGCGAAGTAGAGCAGCGCGCCCACGCAGGCGGCGATGAGCGGAAAACCCACCCCGGGGGTCTGCAACTCGAAGTAGATGCCCCCGACGATCAGCATGATCATCAGCCCCTGGAACGCCGGGTTGGTCAGGAAACCCAGCAGGCGGTCGAGCCACGTGGCGCGGTATTCGAAAATTTCGGCGTTGTCGCCCGCCACGATCTGCGCCACCTCCTCCACGGACGAGGCCTTGCCCTCGCAATAACCCCACTCGATGGCCTCGTTGGTGGTCAGGGTGAGTATCTTGGTCGAGTCCACCAGACCCGGGATGGCGATGCTCTCGTCGACCATCGCCTCGGCGATGCGCGGGTTGCGGTGCCAGCGCTCCTTGCCGGACTTTTCGTCGAAGTAGGTGCCGTGCGACTCGGCCGTGGCGCGCATCATCGAGCGCATGAAGCTCTGGTATTTGTCGGGCAGCTTCTCGCCGCCCTGGTCGACCACCGTCGCAGCGCCGATGCTCGCCCCGGGGCGCATGTAGATGCTGTCGGCGGCGATGGCGATCAACGCCCCGGCGCTCGCGGCCTGGTTGTTGATAAAGGCCACCACGGGTACCGGCGACGCCAGCAGGCGCGTGCGGATCGAGTCGGCCGCCTCCAGCAGGCCCCCGTAGGTGTTCAGGTCGATGAGGATGTAGTCGGCGTTTTTCTCCGCCGCATCCTTCATGCAGCGGTCCACCAGGCGGGCCGTCGAGGGGAGTATCTGCTCGCGGATGGGGAAAACGTACACTTTCTTTACGCCTCCGGAGTTTTCGGCTAATGCGTTTATAGATAGCAGAATAAATAACAGAACGAGCAGTTTTCGCATGGCGGGGTACACTATTTGTCTGTACAAAACTAAAAAAAAATGTAATATATTGGTCGGTAACGAAAAATAATGTACCTTTGCGGTCGCGCTTTGGTGACATCCGGTAAGGCGGATTCATCGTAAAGTGAGAATGTTAAACAATAAATTGATGAGCAACTATTTAACATCTGAAAAAAAGCAGGAGCTTTTTGGAAGCTACGGACAGTCTAACACCGACACCGGCTCGGCAGAGAGCCAGATCGCACTGTTTTCCTACCGTATCAACCACCTTACCGAACACTTGAAATCGAACAAGCACGACTTCGGCACCCAGCGCGCCCTTCTGAGGCTGGTGGGGAAACGCCGCAGCATGCTCGAGTATCTGAAAAGGGTTGATATCGAACGATACAGGGCTATCGTCAAGGCACTCGGACTTAGGAAGTAAGCCGGGGACAGACTACCGAATGCAGCGAAGGCAATTTGCAAGAATTGCCTTTTGCTGCATTTAAAAGGAACATTACAAGAGGACAAAAAAATATGACGATGTACAACGCAACACAAAAAACGATCACGCTCGCCGACGGACGCGAGATCATGATCGAGACGGGCAAACTTGCCAAACAGGCCGACGGTTCGGTCGTAGTGAAACAGGGCGACACGATGTTGCTCGCCACGGTGGTAGCCGCCACCGACGCCAAGGCCGATTGCGATTTCATGCCGCTTTCGGTTGAATACAAGGAAAAATACGCTGCCGCGGGACGCTACCCCGGCGGTTTTCTCAAACGCGAAGCACGCCCCAACGACAACGAGATCCTCATTTCGAGGTTGATCGACCGCGCGCTCAGGCCCCTGTTCCCGGATGACTACCACGCAGAAGTATTTGTTACGGTGAACCTTATCTCGGCCGACAAAGACATCCAGGCCGACGCCCTGGCCGGATTGGCCGCTTCGGCCGCCCTGGCCGTGTCGGACATCCCCTTCGCAGGCCCCATCTCGGAAGTGCGTGTAGCCCGTATCGACGGCCAGCTGGTGATCAACCCCACTTTTTCGCAGATGGCCTCGGCCGACCTCGATATCATGGTGGGCGCCACGATCGACAACATCCTGATGGTCGAAGGCGAAATGAAGGAGGTTTCGGAAGCCGACATGCTCGAAGCCATCAAATTCGCCCACGAGGAGATCAAGAAACATTGCGCCGTGCAGATCGAGCTCTCGAAAGAGCTGGGCAAGGACGTGAAGCGCACCTATTGCCACGAAAACAACGACGAAGAGCTCCGCGCCCTGGTGGTGAAGGAAACCTATGCCAAGGCTTACGAAGTGGCCAAGGGTATGACCGCCAAGCACGAACGCGCTGCGCAATTCAACGCCATCGAGGCCGAATTCTGCACCCGTTACAGCGAAGAGGAACTCAAAGAGAAACTTTCGCTGATCAAGAAATACTACCACGACAACGTGATGAAGCCCGCCATGCGCAACATGATCCTCGACGAGGGCCTGCGCCTGGACGGACGCTCGACCACGCAGATCCGCCCCATCTGGAGCGAAGTGGGCTACCTGCCCGCAGCGCACGGCTCGGCGATCTTCACGCGCGGCGAAACCCAGTCGCTCACGACCGTGACGCTCGGCACGAAGCTCGACCAGAAGATGATCGACGAAGTGCTGCGCCAGGGCGACGAGCAGTTTGTGCTGCACTACAACTTCCCCCCCTTCTCGACCGGCGATGCGCGTCCCGTGCGCGGACTTTCGCGCCGCGAAGTGGGCCACGGCAACCTGGCCTTCCGGGCGCTGAAGCCGATGGTTCCCGTGGGCGAGGAGAATCCCTACGCCGTGCGCGTGGTTTCGGACATCCTCGAATCTAACGGTTCGTCGTCGATGGCTACGGTTTGCGCAGGTACGCTGGCACTTATGGACTGCGGTATCAAACTGCGCAAGATGGTTTCGGGTATCGCGATGGGGCTTA
>JAVBRR010000101.1:0-9643 GCA_031547705.1 Rikenellaceae bacterium
ACAGGTCGCAGAGCAGCGTCGCCGTGGTGGTTTTGCCGTTGGTTCCCGTGACGCCCACCAGTTTCAGGCGCTGCGAAGGGTGGCCGTAGAACACGGCGGCGATGTCGGCCAGTGCCTCGGCGGAGTTTTTCACCACCACCCAGGCCACGCCCTCCGCGGGCGCGGCAGGCAGTTTCTCGCACACCACCCCCGCCGCACCGGCCTCCACGGCGGCGGCGATGTAGTCGTGTCCGTCCGACGCCTCGCCGCGCACGGCGAAGAACAGCTGTCCCGGCTCCACGCTGCGCGAATCGAACCCGAGCGATGCGATCGGTGCATCGCCCGCGACCGAAACCGTGCCGATCCCCCGCAAAAGTTCCGCCAGGCGCATCATTTGAAGTCGAGGTTGACCGTCAGCATCAGGTTTTCCAGCTCGCGCAGGTAGTTGCGCTTGGGTTTCTTGGGCGAAAAGACGTAGCAGTCGATCGTCACGATCCGGTTGGTCGTTTCGTTGAGCGTGGTGTAGCTCACGAACGGGCCTCCCATGAAGGCGCCCTCCACATCCCAGTAGCCGCGCATCTCGATCCACAGGCGGCCGTTGATGCGCAGGTTACGCACGTCGGGATCGAACTCGCTGTTGGAGGTCATGTACGATCCGTCGGAGGGCCCCGGGATCAGGGCGGCGAACTCGTTGCGGCGGGCCAACAGGGCCTGGGGCGTGAAGTCCGAGTTATCGGCGTGGGGGTAGGTATAGATAAAGAAGCCCTGGCTGGCCGAAGGGTATTCGTAGGAGATCCACATGAAGTCGGGGTGCTCGCTGCGGAATTTGTACCCCAGGGGCAGCAACATCTCGA
The DNA here is from genome assembly GCA_031547705.1 of Rikenellaceae bacterium. Taxonomy (GTDB): domain Bacteria; phylum Bacteroidota; class Bacteroidia; order Bacteroidales; family Rikenellaceae; genus JAVBMJ01. Next base: position 834 of record JAVBRR010000101.1, read on the forward strand.
TCCCGAACTTATCCTTGACGCGCTTTTCGAGGTCGGGCTGGTGGTGCTTCTCCTTGGCCAGCGAGGCGAGGAAGCGGTCCTGCTCGGCCATCTCGAAGATCTTGACGACCTCGGCCTTGTGGGCGCCCACGTAGGCGGCCAGCGAGTCGAGCGAGGGCGACATGGCCGTCACGATGATCTGGGGCTTGGCATACAGGTCGTAGATCGCCGCGAAATTGGTCACGGCGTATTTGGGGTCGATGTCGACGATCAGCTGGTTGCGGTGCACCATCATCAGCTTGCCGTAGCCCGCGGGGTCGATGCGGCGCACGTCGAACAGCGGCTCGGGCTGGTTGAGCATCCCCACGGGGGCGAGGAAAGCGTCGCGCAGGCTGTCGCCCGCGGGGCCCCTCCACACGGGATCGGGACAGATCACGAAGAGTTCGTACGGCGTTCCCGTCGAAGTCTGGAAAACATTCCCGTCGCCGCAGCGCGCAAACGCCAGAGCTGCCAGGAGGATAAGAAGGCTCTTTTTCATGGATGACCTTGTTGGTTTGATGAGACAAAAATAGCTTTTTTTCGCCGGAAAGCAACAATTTTCCACCGCGCGGCATCCTATTCCACAGGAATGGTAATATCTTTGCCACGCAAACAGGCGATATGAAATTCAGGCCCCCGAAATTCCTGCGCAGAATGATGCCTTCGCTCCTGTGGGAGATCGAAGACACCTCGAAGGTGTACCTCACCTTCGACGACGGGCCCACGCCCGGGGTCACCGAGTGGATCCTCGATGCGCTCGACAAGGCGGGCGCCAAAGCCACCTTCTTCTGCCTGGGCAAGAACGTCGAGCAGTACCCCGACCTCTACAAACGCATCGTCGACGCCGGCCACAAGGTCGGCAACCACACCTACAGCCACCAGAAGGGATGGGGCATGAGCCTCGAACGCTACGTGGAGGACGTTGATTTCGCCAACCAACTGATCCACAGCGACCTTTTCCGCCCGCCCTACGGACGCATCAAACCCGTGCAGGCGCGGGTGTTGTCGGAACGCTACACGCTGATCATGTGGGACATACTGAGCATGGACTACAGCCGCACCACCTCGCCGGGCAAGTGCCTGCGCAACGTCACGCGGCACGTGCAGGGCGGCTCGATCGTCGTGTTCCACGACTCGGCCAAGTCGTTCCGCAACATGCGCTACGCCCTGCCGCGCACGCTGGAATTCATCAAGAAAAAAGGATTGACATGCGGAGTGATCGAGCCCTGAAAATAATCGTGGCCGTGACCGGCGCGAGCGGGGGGCGTTACGCGCGCCTGCTGCTCGAGGAGCTCGTCGCCGCACCCCGGGTCGAACGCATCGGGCTGATCGTTTCGGCCAACGGGCGCGCCGTGATGGAGTACGAGGGCGTCGCGCTGCCCGCATCGCCCAAGATCACCGAATACGCCTGCGACGACCTGTTCGCCCCGCCCGCCTCGGGATCGGCCGGATGGGACGCCATGGTGGTGATACCCTGCTCGATGGGGGCGGTGGGCAGGATCGCTTCGGGTGTGTCGGGCGACCTGATTGCCCGCGCCGCCGATGTGATGCTCAAGGAGCGCCGTACATTGATCGTCGTGCCGCGCGAAACGCCACTCAACCTTATACATTTGCGGAACCTGGTCACGCTCACCGAAGCCGGGGCCGTGGTCCTGCCGGCCAGCCCGTCGTTCTATTCCGCCCCGGGCGACATCGACGCCCTGTGCCGCACGGTCACCGAGCGCGTTGCGACGCTGCTGGGCATCGACGCCACGCGCTACGTGTGGAAGGGTAATGACTGAAAAAGCAAAGTAAATTGCGATCCGCAGGATCGCCGCGCCCGCCCCGAGGGGGGGCGGGACGGGCGCGACTACTCTCCCGGCAGGCAGGGCAAGACTGATTTTATCACGGAAATATTTCCAAACGATTTTTTTCTTATCTTTGTCCTGTCGCCCGTTGTGGGCGGCAAAGAGTGTTTATTAGGCCCACCGTTGAATCCAGGAAATTCCACCGGGCCTGCAATCGAAAATGCCTCACGCTTTTGCGTGTGGGTCGTTCTCGTTGCAGGCGGGCCCTTCCTGGAGCCTAACGGTGGGCGAGTAATGGCCCCACGCTCTTTTTATGCTTACCCCTGCCGGGGGCCGCGGGATATATAAATCATGTTCGTAATGTACTCTCTGCCCGGCACACGCCTTCGCTACTTGCTTTACATGATCGACATGGACTTCGCTACTTTGATGAAAGTCCTCAACATCGAGCCCGAAAGCCCAGACTACGAAATGTTTGAAGAGATATTCTTCGGATACGAAGAGTCCCTCGAACAGGCAGCCGACATCATCTGTGAACGATTCCCTTCGGTCAACTACGAATGGCTGGTCTATTGGAACAGGGCCTGTCCTGCTGCCCGGACAGAGGATGGTGAATTAAAAAATTACAGAATAACCTCGCGGATCTTGCCCAGGATCGCCGGGGTGTCCAGGTGGCTCAGCGCGTGGAGCTCGCTGATGGTGCCGTGGGTGACGAACTCGTCGCCGATCCCCAGGATGTGCACGCGGCAGGAGTAGCCCTCGCGTTCCATGAATTCGGCCACGGCGCTCCCCACGCCTCCGGCGGCCACGCCGTCCTCGACCGTGATCACGTGGCGGAAATCGCGCCCCACGCGGTGCAGCAGCGCCTCGTCGAGCGGTTTAGCAAACCGCAGATCGGCGTGCAGCACCGAGATCCCCTCGGCCCGGGCGGCGGCTTCGGCGGCGTTGTTGCCGATGGCCCCCAGCGAAAGCAGCGCCACATCGGTCCCCTCGCGCAGGATCCGGGCACGCCCCACCTCGATGGCCTCCAACGGCACGCGCCAGTCGGCCAGGTGGTTGCGGCCGCGGGGGTAGCGGATCACAAAGGCCCCGTGGCCCCGGGCGGCGGTGTACATCATCCGCCGCAGGTCGGCCCCGTCCATCGGGGCGGCGAGGGTGAGGTTCGGAATGGGGCGCAGCGAGGCGATATCGAACACCCCGTGGTGCGTGGGTCCGTCCTCGCCCACGATCCCCGCGCGGTCGAGGCACAGCACCACGTCGAGGTTGGCGATGGCCACGTCGTGGATCACGTTATCGTAGGCCCTCTGGGCGAAAGAAGAGTAGATATTGCAGAACGGCAGCAGCCCCCCCGTGGCGAGCCCGGCGGAGAAAGTCACGGCATGCCCCTCGGCGATGCCCACGTCGAAACAGCGTCCGGGCAGGCGCTCCATCACGAGGTTCATCGAGCACCCCGTAGGCATGGCCGGCGTGACGCCCACGATGCGGGGATCCTCGAGCGCCATTTCGAGCAGCGTTTCGCCGAAGACGTCCTGGTAGCGCGGCGGCGCCCCGGCGGGCTCTTTCGAGAGCAGCTCGCCCGTTTCGGGGTTGAACTTCCCCGGCGCGTGCCACAGCGACTGGTCGTTCTCGGCCGGGCGGTAACCCTTGCCCTTGACCGTCAGGATGTGCAGCAGCTTGGGCCCGGGGAGCTCGCGCAGGTCCTGCAACACGCGCACAAGGGCGGCGATGTCGTGGCCGTCCACGGGGCCGAAGTAGCGGAAATTCAAACTCTCGAACAGGTTGCTCTGCTGCAAGACCCCCTGTTTCAGTGCGTTGCCCGTTTTCTGGATCATCCTCCGCAGGCGCGGGGTGCGGGCCAGGGCGCGCCAGACGCTCTCCTTGAAGGCGTTGTAGCGCCGCGAGGTGGAGATGCCCAGCAGGTATTCCTTCATCGCCCCCACGTTGGGGTCGATCGAGATATCGTTGTCGTTGAGGATCACGAGCAGGTTGGCGTTGCTCGCCCCGGCGTTGTTCAGCCCCTCGAAAGCGAGGCCCCCGGTGAGGGCGCCGTCGCCGATCACGGCCACCACGTCGCGTTTCTCGCCCGCGATGCGCGCGGCCTCGGCGATCCCGAGGGCCGAAGAGATCGATGCCGACGCATGGCCGGCCACGGTGGTGTCGTAAGGGCTTTCGTCGGGGCGCGGGAAGCCGCTCAGCCCCCCCAGGCGGCGGTTGGTGCCGAAAAGGTCGCGGCGCCCGGTGATGATCTTGTGGGCGTAGGCCTGGTGCCCGACGTCCCACACCAGCTTGTCGTAAGGCGTGTCGAAGACGTAATGCAAGGCCACGGCCAGCTCCACCGTCCCCAGGCTCGCGCCCAGGTGCCCGGGGTTCTCGGACAACTGCTCGACGATGAAACCCCGCAACTCGCCGCAATAATCGCGCAGTTCGGCGGGCGACAACCGCTTGAGGTCGGCCGGGGAGTCGATTCCGTAGAGGTATTTGTAATGCTGCTTGCCTGTCATCGTCGGAAATTGAGAGGTACAAAGTTACCAATTCTTTGCCATATATGGAGGGGCTTTTCGAATTTTGAAAAAAAATCGTACCTTCGTGGTGAAAACCAGGTGAAATATGAAGCGACTGATCGTTATATGCCTCGTGGCCGCCGGATTGGCCTCGTGCGTCTCCACAAAAACCTTTAACTCGATGAAAGCCGAGGCGATGCGCCTCGACGGCGAACTCTCGTCGGCCAACTCGCGCATCGAGGAGCTTAACTCGCGGGTGGCCAAGCTCACCGCCGAACGCGACGCCCTGGCCCGCGACACGGCACGCCTGGGCGCCGAACTGCGCTACCTGACCGACCGCTACCAGAAACTGCTGGCCGACGGTTCGGCCGAGGCGGCGCGCATGCTGCGCGAGCTCGAATCGAGCCAGAGCGCCCTCGGCGACCGGGAACGCCGCGTGGCCGAGCTGCAACAGATGCTCAAGGCGCGCGAAGAGGCCATCGCCGCCATCCGCCGCAAGGTGACCGACGCCCTGCTGGGTTTCGAAGGCAAGGGCCTGACGATCTCCACGCGCGACGGCAAGGTCTACGTTTCGATGGAAGACAAGCTGCTGTTCCGCTCGGGCAGCTTCGACATCGACCCCGAAGGTGCCAAGGCCGTGCGCGACCTGGGCGTGGTGCTGGCGCAGAACCCCGACATCAACGTGATGGTCGAGGGGCACACCGACGACGTGCCCTACAAAACCAACGGCCTCCTGAAGGACAACCTCGACCTGAGCGCCAAGCGCGCGACGACCGTGGTGCGCCTGCTGCTCGAGAACAAAGCCATCGCCCCGGCGCGGATCATCGCGGCCGGGAGGGGCGAATCGCTGCCCGTGGCCGAGGGTAAGACCACCGAAGCGCGCGCCCGCAACCGCCTCACCGAGATCATCCTCACCCCCAAACTCGACGAACTGCTGCAACTCACGGCAATAGAATAGACGATGAAGTACAAAAGGATATTACTGAAACTCAGCGGCGAATCCCTGGCCGGCGATGGCAAACAGGGCCTGTCGACCGAGCGCCTGGGCTCCTACGCCTCGCAGATCAAAGCCGCGGCGGACGGCGGTGTGCAGATCGCCATCGTTATCGGCGGGGGCAACATCTTCCGCGGCATCAGCGGCGCCGGGCGCGGCTTCGACCGCGTGAAGGGCGACCAGATGGGGATGCTGGCCACGATCATCAACTCGCTGGCCCTGCAGTCGGCGTTCGAAAGCATCGGGTGCAAGTGCAAGGTGATGACCTCGATCCGCATGGAACCCATCGGCGAATACTACTCCCCGGCCCGCGCGGTCGAGTACCTTGAGGCGGGCTACGTGGTGATCATCGGCGGGGGGACCTCCAACCCGTTCTTTACGACCGACACGGCCTCGGCCCTGCGCGGCGTGGAGGTGCGCGCCGAGGTGATGCTCAAGGGGACGCGCGTCGACGGGGTCTACACGGCTGACCCCGAGAAGGACCCGTCGGCCACGCGCTTCGATGCGATCACCTTCGACGAGGTGTACAGCCGCGGGCTGAAAGTGATGGACCTCACGGCCCTCACCCTGTGCCGCGAGAACGGCCTGCCGATCGTGGTCTTCGATATGGACACCGAAGGCAACCTGGCCCAAGTGCTCGAAGGGGCGAAAATAGGAACAATCGTAAAAAACTGATAGTATGATCGAATCCAAAACCATTCTCGAAGCGGCGGAAGAGAAGATGTCAAAAGCGCTGCACCACCTGTCGGAAACCCTCGTGGGGATCCGCGCCGGCAAGGCCTCGCCCAACGTGCTGAACGGCGTGATGGTGGATTACTACGGTTCGTCGATGAACATCGCCTCGGTGGCGAGCGTAACGGTCCCCGACGCCAAAACCGTGCTGATCCAGCCCTGGGAAAAAGGAATGATCCCCGTGATCGAAAAGGCCATCCTGGTGGCCAACATCGGGCTCACCCCCTCGAACAACGGCGAGCAGATCCGCCTGACCATCCCCGCACTCACCGAAGAACGGCGCAAAAGCCTCGTGAAACAGGTGCACACCGAGGCCGAAGACGCGCGCATCTCCCTGCGCAACGCCCGCCGCGAAGCGGTCGAAACATTCAAAAAGGCCCAGAAAGAAGGAATGCCCGAAGACCTGGCACTCGACGGCGAAGACGCGGCACAGAAACTCATCGAACGCTACACCAAAAAACTCGACGAGGCCGTCGCAGCTAAAGAGCAGGAGATCATGACCGTCTGATCCACATCTCCTCCGGTGCGGTTACATAAAAAAGTCGGGAGGGAGCCTTCGCGGCTGCCTCCCGATCTCGGGGATTTCCCCCTAAACTACTAACCCAAACTTAAATAAATGAAGAAACCTTGTTGTATCTTACCTTAAACCTATGGCAGGCATACGGCGTGTTTCGATTTAAGATTGTTCAAATTCCGTGCCACAAATAAAAAACCGCCCCGAGATTTTCGGGGCGGTTGCTGTATGGGCCTTGCGTGCTGTTATATCTTCTTGGCCTGGGGAACGAGCGACGACATTTCGGCGATCTTGACCGGTTTGCCGTTGTCGATGCAGTTGCGCACGGCGATGCCGACCAGGATGGCGAACGCTCCGTCGCGCACCGTGGCGCGCTGGCGCAGCGGGTCGGGCTTGTCGGAGAGCAGCAGGTCGATCATCACGGGGTCGCCGCCGGCGTGGCCGCCGGGGCCGTCGACCACGCGGATGTAGTCGCGCTTGCCGAAGTTATTGGATATCACGATCTCTTTGTAGTCGGCTTCGAACGTGGGGTTCGACTCCTGCACCCAAATATCGAGGCGGCCTTTGGTGCCGTTGATGGCCAGGCGGTAGCCTTCGTAGGGCGAGTAGGCCGTGAGCGAATAGGTTGCCTGCACACCGTTGGCGTATTTGATCACGGCGCCCATCTTGTCGAAAATGTCGACGTCTTCCTTGAACACGCAACCGTCGCGCAGGTAGCCGTCGTACTTTTCGTTGTCGACGTACAGGTCGATCATCTTCTTGTTGCTGTTGATGTCCCAGTAGAACTTACATTCCTTGGTGTGGGAGCAGGTGCGGCAGTTGTTGGCGCGGTAGGGACCGTTCTTGCCGTAGAAATCGAGCGCTCCGAGGCCGAACACCTCCACCGGATCGGAATCGATCCACCAGTTCAGCAGGTCGAAGTGGTGCGAGGACTTGTGCGTCAGCAGCGAGCCCCCCTTCGCGCGCAGGCGGTGCCAGCGGCGGAAGTAGTCGGCGCCGTGGCGCGTGTCGAGGTACCAGTGGAAATCGACCGAGGTGATCTCGCCGATGCGGCCCTCGCGCAGCAGTTCCCAGATCTTGGCGCGGTGGTTGGCGTAGCGGTAGTTGTGCGCCACGATCACCTTGCGGCCCGTGCGTTTCTCGGCGTCGATAATGGCCTGGCACTTGGCTTCGTCGATGGTCATCGGTTTCTCGGTGATCGTGTCGCAACCCATCTCCATCGCCTTGACCAGCATCTGGTCGTGGGTGTTGTCCACCGTGGTGACCAGCACGAGGTCGGGCTTCAGCTCGCGCAGCATTTTTTCGTAGTCGGTAAAGGTCGGGCAGGTGGCGCCGATGAGCTTCTTGGAAGCCTCGACACGGCCGGGGTTGATGTCGCAAAGGCCCACCAGCTCGGCGCGGTCGCTGAGGCCCAGGATGGCCTTGCCCCAGAAACCGGAGGTACGGTCGCCCGTACCGACCACGGCAATGCGGATCTTCTTCCCGGCCTTGACGGCATTCATCACCTTGTCGCTCTGCGACATCGCATTTACCACGGGAGATATCATCGCGGCGGCGGCTCCCATTCCCGCCACTTGCAGAAATTGCCTTCTGCCCATTTTTGTGCTCATAATCGGATAAAAATTTTAGAAATTAGTGAATTCGTCAAATATAGACCATAAGACGTCACGTTGTATGGCCGGCCGGCCAAAAAGAACAAAATAACGACCCAAAAAAACCAATTATACGGCTACACGCGCACCTTGTATCCCCGCGTACCGTAATAAAGGATGTAGGCGAAACAGGGCAGGCAGATCCAGTAGGCGTGCTGGATGCCGCCCATATCCTTGAGCCAGCCGAACAGCGGCGGGATCACCGCACCGCCCGCGATGGCCATCACCAGCAACGACGAACCGGCCTTGGTGAAGCGCCCCAGGTCGGTGATCGCCAGGGGCCAGATGGCCGGCCACATCAGCGAGCAGGCCAGCGCCAGCACCCCGATGCACCAGATCGAAACCACCGCCGGGGCCAGCGCCACGGCCACCGTCCCCGCAATCCCCAGCCAGGCGCAGAGGCTCAGCGCCCGCGACTGCGACAGGTATTTCGGGATGAAAACGATGCCGCACACATACCCCGCGACCATCCCCACGCTCGGGATCCAGGCATAGGACGCCGCTCCCGGCAGGCCGATCACCGAGGCGTAGTCGACCGCCGTGCACAGGGCCACCGTTTCGGCCCCCACGTAGAGGAACAGCGCCACGGCCCCCAGCAGCAGGTGCGGAAAT
>JAVBRR010000043.1:0-2560 GCA_031547705.1 Rikenellaceae bacterium
TATACGGTCATGTTATTAGTTTGAACAGACGGGGGGATGGCCGTATTTGGGCGTAAAATCGGATGTAAAGTTATTTAAATATTTTTTCCCTGAAAGAGTCTGTGGGTGATTTTTTCGGAATATACCACTATCTTTGAGGCTCCGGACAAACCAAAACCTTTAGATAACTTTATGAAAAAGACCATTCTGTTTGCTCTGCTGGCGTCGGCCCTGGCTTGCGCTAAAGCGCCTGAGTTGCCGCTGATCGACGCCGCAGGCTTCGCCACCGACTCGACCGCGCTCTACACCCTGCGCTCCGAAGGGGGCCTGGTGATGCAGGTGACCAACTTCGGGGGCCGTATCGTGAGCCTGTTCGCCCCCGACCGCGAGGGCAAGTACGCCGACGTGGTGCTGGGTCGCCGCACGCTGGACGAGTACGTCCATCACAACGGCGAACGCTATATCGGTTGTGTCGTGGGCCGCTACGCCAACCGCATCGCCAAAGGGCAGTTCACCCTGGACGATGTGACCTACCAGCTTCCCATCAATAACAACGGCCAGACTCTGCACGGCGGCCTGATGGGCCTCGATATGGTCAACTGGCAGGTCGACACGGTGAGCAATAACGGGATCACGCTGCATTACACCGCCGCCGACGGGCAGGACGGCTTCCCCGGCAACCTCTCGATCCGCATGAGCTACACGCTTATGCCCGATAATGCCCTGGTTATCAATTATACCGCTTCGACCGATAAATCTACGGTCGTGAACCTTTCGAACCACTCGTTCTTCAACCTCAAGGGCGAAGGCGGCGGCACGATCAACGACCACATGCTGCAACTGCTCGGCTCGGCCATCACTCCGGTGGATTCGGTGCTCATCCCTTCGGGCGAGTTCATGCCCGTCGAAGGTACGCCGTTCGATTTCCGCACCCCGACCGCCATCGGCGAGCGTGTGGATGCCGACGATCCGCAACTGGCTTTCGGCAAGGGTTATGACCACAACTGGGTGCTGGACCGCAAGACCTTCTCTGAAGTCGAATTGGCCGCGACGGTCTATGAACCCGTCTCGGGCCGTTATATGGAGGTGCTGACCGACCAGCCGGGCATCCAGTTCTACGGCGGCAACTTCTTCAACGGCAGTGGCAAGGGCAAGAATGGCCAGCCGTTCAACTACCGCGAGGCACTGGCTCTGGAGACGCAGAAGTTCCCCGACAGCCCCAACCATCCGGGCTTCCCCTCGACGCGCCTCGATCCGGGGCAGGTCTACACTCAGACATGCATCTACCGTTTCAGCGTGAAGTAAGGGATTTGCACCCAAGCGTGAGCGCCCGGGACCGTCGGTCCCGGGCGCTTCATTTTACAGGAGGTCTGTTTTTTGGCCACGAAATCCGCCGTGGAAATTGCTAATTCCGAAAAAATGTGTACTTTTGCGCTCTATTGGCTACAAACCGAAAAAAGAACTAAAATCAATAATTTCTACCCACAATGCAGAATAAAGGTGCAATCAGGCTGGTAGCGATCCTTCTGGGGATCGCGTGCCTCTACCAGCTTTCATTCACGGTGGTGACACGCCACGTCGAGAACAAGGCCGAGAAATATGCCGCCGGCGATCCGCACAGGCAGCAGCAGTTCCTCGACTCGATCCGCAACAAACCGGTCTACGACCTGGGTTTCATCGCCTTCACCTACAAGGAGTGCAAGGAGAAAGAGCTCAACCTGGGCCTCGACCTGAGGGGCGGTATGAACGTCATGCTCGAGATCTCGGTCGAGGACGTGGTTCGCGCCCTGTCGGGCAACAGCAAGGACCCGGTCTTCAACCAGGCCCTCGACCAGGCCCGCGAAGCTCAGAAGACCAGCACAGAGGACTATATCTCCCTCTTTGCCAAATCCTATGAGCAGCTTTCGGGCGGCGCCAACCTGGCGATGATCTTCGCCACGGCCGACCTGAAGGAGCAGATCCATCCCACCTCGACCAACAAAGAGGTGACCGACGTGCTGCGCGCCCAGGCCGAAAGCGCCATCGCCAACTCGTTCAACGTCCTCTCGCGCCGTATTGACCGCTTCGGTGTGACGCAGCCCAATATCCAGCGCCTGAAGAACTCCGGCCGCATCCTGGTCGAGCTCCCCGGTGTGAAGGAGCCCGAGCGCGTGCGTAAACTGCTGCAGGGTACGGCCAGCCTCGAATTCTGGGCCACGTACGACAACCCGCAACTCTTCCCGATGCTCGAGCAGGCCGACCGCGCCGTGAAGGAATACCTCGACTCGCAGAAAGACCAGCCTGCCGCTACGACGGAAGGCCAGGCCGAGCAGGCCGAGTCCGCGGCCGCCCAGGCTGCCGAAGGCGTCGCCGCCGAGAAGGTGGAACTGCTCTCGCAGCTCGATTCGACCGCTACGGACGCCGCCGCCCAGAGCGAAGCCGCCCAACTGGCCGCCTTCGAAAAATCGAACCCGCTGTTCGCCAAACTGCGCCCGATGTTCGATCCCCGCAACGGGGCTTACCCGGGTCCGGTCATCGGCCGCGCCCACGCTTCGGATACCGCTACGGTCAACCAATACCTCGCCCTGCCCCAGGTGCGCGC
>JAVBRR010000168.1:0-9598 GCA_031547705.1 Rikenellaceae bacterium
TTTTCCCCAACCGCCAAACTTTTGCACCAAAATAGAAAGCGTCGTCGCAAAAAACCTTATCTTTACGCTTCGATATGTACAAGGACCTGAAGACATACCTCGCGCAACTGGAGCGTCGGGAGGAACTGATAAAGATCACCGCGGCAGTCGATCCCGTGCTGGAGATCGCCGAGCTGACCGACCGCCAGGCCAAGAGCCCCGGAGGCGGAAAAGCCCTGCTGTTCGAGAACACGGGGACGGATTTCGCGGTGGTTACCAATATATTCGGATCGCAGCGGCGCATCGCGATGGCCCTGGGGGCGGAATCGCTCGACGAGATCGCCCGGCGCACCGCCCGCCTGACCGAAGCGGTCACGGTCCCGCGCGAAAGCCTGGGGCAGAAAATCCGGGCGCTGGGATTGCTGGCCGAGGCTTCGCGCTGGCTCCCGAAGAAAAGACGCGGGCGCGGGGCGTGCCAGCAGGTCGTGCTGCGCGGCGAAGACGCCTCGCTCAACGACCTGCCGGTGCTCCAATGCTGGCCCCACGACGGCGGGCGGTTCGTGACCCTGCCGCTGGTGCACACCGTCGATCCCGTGACAGGCAAACGCAACGTGGGGATGTACCGCATGCAGCTCTTCGGGCCGCGCACCACGGGCATGCACTGGCACACCCACAAGACCGGCGAACGCCACTACCGCGAATACCAACGCCTGGGGCAACGGATGCCCGTGAGCGTCTGCCTGGGCGGCGACCCCGCCTACACCTACGCCGCCACGGCCCCCATGCCCGACGGGATGGACGAATACCTGCTGGCGGGCTTCCTGCGGCGGCGCAGCGTGCGGCTGGTGCGCTGCGTGACCAACGAACTTTGGGTGCCCGGGGATTGCGACATCGTGATCGAAGGCTACGTCGACCCCGCCGAGGCGAAGACCGTCGAGGGGCCTTTCGGCGACCACACAGGTTTTTACTCGCTCGAGGACGCCTACCCCGTTTTCCACGTCACGGCCATCACCCACCGGCGGGGGGCCATATACCCCGCCACCGTGGTCGGCATCCCGCCCCAGGAGGACGCCTGGATGTCGGCGGCCACGGAGCGCATATTCCTCGCCCCGATACGCCTGGCGCTCTCGCCCGAGATCGAAGACCTGCACATGCCGGCCGCAGGGACGGCGCACAACCTGGCGGTGGTCGGCATACGGGCCCAATACGCGGGGCAGGCGTTCAAGGTCGCCACGGGGATGTGGGGTGCGGGACAGATGATGTTCAACAAATGGCTGATCGCGGCTCCCGCGGGGGTCGATATCCGCGATCCGCAGCAGATGGCTGCGGTGCTGCGGGGCGTGCGGGTTCCCGACGACGTGATGATCTCGCGCGGGGTGCTCGACGTGCTCGACCACGCCGCCACCGAGTGCGGGGTAGGCGGCAAACTGGCCATCGACGCCACGCGCGGCTGCGGGGCCGGGGTGGCGGTGCCCGAAAAGCTGACCCCCTGCCACGGAGTGGAGAGCGTGGACGCCTCGCTGGTCGCAAAATGGAGTCTGCTGGTACTGAGGGCCTCGGGCGAAGTCGATATCGAGCGGTTCCTGGCCAAAAACGGCGTGCGCAACGTGAATTTTGCCGTCGTGGTGGATCCCGCGACGAGCGCCCTCACGCCCGAAGAACTGCTGTGGATCGCCTCGGCCAACACCGACCCCGGGCGCGACGCGTATATAATAGGTAACACGCTGGTGGCCGACGCACGTGCCAAGACCTCGGGGGAGGGCTTCCCGCGCCGGTGGCCCAACGTCGTGGCCTCTTCGCCGGAAACCATCGCCCGGGTCGACCGCCGTTGGAGCGAATACGCCATCGGCGAGTTCATCGCCTCGCCCTCGCTGCGCTACGCGGGGCTGAAACTATCCGAAAAAGCCGAAGTATGACACCCGGGGAACGGTTGCGGAAGATCGCCTCGGGGTTGACGCCGCCGCGCAGCGAAAGGCGCGCGGTGCTCTACCTCATCCCCGCGCTGATGGTCATATCGCTCGTGTTGGTGCACCTCAACACCCCGAAATTCGAAAAGAGCTTCCCGCAATACGCCGACCAGGTGCTCCAAAACCGTGAAGCGCAGCAGAGCAATGCTCCGGCGGCGGAACCGGAAACGGCGCCCGAGCTCTTCGCTTTCGACCCCAACACCGTTTCGTTCCACGACCTGTGCCGCCTGGGCATCCCGAAGAACGCGGCGGCGGGGATCGTGAAATACCGCGCCAAAGGCAAGCGCTTCGAGATCCCCGAGGATTTCGCCACCTGCTACGGGGTCACCGAGGCGATGTACCGCCGGCTGGAACCCTGGATCGTGATCGGCGAGCGGTGGCGCGCCAAACCTTCGGTCCGGACGACGGAGCCGGTACCATCGGCACAGTCGCCCAAAACCCACACCCTCACGACGTTCGACCCCAACACGGCCGACGCCGCACGCTTCGCCGAACTCGGATTCTCACAGCGCCAGGCCGAGGTGATCCTGCGCTACCGCGAAATGACGGGCGGCTTCCGCACGGCGGACGATTTCGGGAAATGCTACGTGGTCCGGGAGCGCATCGAGGAACTCCGTCCCTACATCGTCATCGCCCCTACCCCGGCACCTGCTCCCAAAACCAAGGAAAAGGTTGAGCTCAACAGCGCCGACACCACGGCCCTGATGTCGGTCACGGGTATCGGGCGGCTGACCGCGGGACGCATCGTCGCCTACCGCGCACGCCTGGGCGGATTCGACAACGTAGAACAATTGCGCGAGATCCAGGGCATGACCGACCGCAATTACGAAACGATTTTACAGGAAATTTACGTCGACCGTAGCGGAATTAAAAAAATTGATATTAACTTTGCAACCCTTTCGGACTTGAAAGGGCATCCGTACCTGGATGATGTTTTGATACGTAAAATACTTAGCGACAGGCAAAAGAAGGGAGGTTGGCACCAACTCGGGGAGATGATCGAAACCAAAACACTCACACCGAAGCAAGCAAAAAAGCTTGCGCCATACCTTGTATTTCAATAAATTAACGACTTAAAAATTACACGAAATGATAATCATGCCGGTAAAAGAGGGCGAAAACATCGAACGCGCCCTGAAGAAATTCAAAAGAAAATACGAAAAAACAGGCGTCCTGAAAGAACTCCGCGCCCGCCAGTACTTCACCAAACCGTCGATCACCAAGCGTGTCGCCATGCAGCACGCGGTTTACGTGGAACAACTGCACCGCGAAGAGGAATAGTCCCCCCGGACAGTCTTTGTATAAAAACGCCCGGCTTTCTCGTGAAGGCCGGGCGTTCTATTGTCAGCAAAGCTGCGTGCAGCGTGCGTCAGGTTTCAGGCGGGCGTCATTCTATCACTACCGGCGATCGCCGTCGTTCATCTGGCCTTTGTAGGAAACGCCGGACTTTGTCTTGTTGAATTTCAAGGCTCGCTCAAGTTGTGGGTTATGTTAAAGCTTATCCGGTACTATCGCCACCGGAACATTCCCGGCATTGTGCCGCCGTCGTTCATATTGCCTTCGTAGGAAACGCCGGACTTTGTCTTGTTGAATTTCAATGCAAAGTTCACCGTGAAGTAGCGGCCGAAGGATTGGCTCCACGAATTTCTGATATAGTCCGCCGACGTCGCGGTCGAGAAACCGGAAGTCCGGTTGAGCACATCGAACACGGCCACGTTGACCTCGCCCATTCGTTTGAATACCTTGCATCCGAGCGAAAGGTTGAGTATGTGCGAATTGTCGGTGTACGAATCCCGGAAACGCCTGTAAAACAATCCCGTGTAGTTGGCCCTGAATGCCAGCAATTTGAAAATATTGTCCACGGTGGCATCCGCCGAGAACGATTGGCGGAGGTATTTATCGTCATCCCCGAGGTTGTTGGAAGTCAATGTATATCCGGTCGTGGAACCAAGCCTCAGCTTGACGGTGCGCGAAAAATTGCTCGACAAACCCACGCTAAGTCCGGGCGAATAGCTCCTGGTGCGCACCACCTGGCCTTCACGGAAAGAGGGCGCGTCGTCCCATGTGAAGCAAGGCCTCAGGGTCAGGGTGGATTTAAGGCTGCTGAGCGGCATTTGATGTATAATTTCGAACGACGTCATCCACTGTCCGTCGATATTGCCGTACGTGGTCAGCGAACTGCCCGCCGGGGCGATGTAGCCGCCGTATTCGGGCAGGACGGTTTCGTCGCGGAAGAATTGCGTGGCCGGAGCGATGAAATTATCGACGTAATTGACCTCTGCAACAACGTTCAACGAACTGCCCGATCCGCCGAACATCCGGTTGTAGACACTGATTATTTGGTGCTGGTAACTTTGCCGGAGTTCCGGGTTCCCTGCGGTCAGGTTATAGAGATTCCGGTTATCCAGCCGCGGGCGCAACTGTTCGATGTAGGGGACGACGGCCAACGAATTGTAGGAGATCCTGAAATCGGCCGGCATCTTCCGATACATGATATTAACGCTGGGCAGCAATGCGTTGAAGCCATTCTTAAAACCGGAACGCTCCGGAATCCGTTCGGCCTTATCGATAATCGTAGTTTGCCCTATCAATTTGATATTTGTCATTATTTTCTTCAATACCGGAATATTAAAGACGAGTTCCCCCTTGTGGACATGCCGGTGGGTCGTATAATCGAACGAATTTACCTGGTCGGCGCCCCCGAAAAGGCCGTCCAGGGTATTGAAGGCCGCCTGTCTTTTCAGTTCGTTTTCGTATTTGTATAAGTAATTCAAATGCATAGTTCCCCCTGTGTAGCCTTTGGGGGAGAAAGCCACACCTGCCTGGCCCTCCATTTTCACCGCCCTGTTCAGCGGCGATGTCGAAAGCACCGTAACGGATCCGGTCGAGAGCAGGGAGTCGTATTTTGTCCCTCCGCCGTCGCCCTCGACGACGTTGAGATTGGCCTTGACCGACATATGCCATTTATCACCCACGGATTTTTGCCACGTGATGTCCTCCCGCAGATCATACATTTTGTTCTTCGAGCCTGTCACCGTCCGGGTACCCGTCGGCGCATCGTTGTCGATGACCGTGCGGTACATCGCGTACGAGTCCTCGGTATCCTGCGAAAAAACAAGGTCGTGACCTATGTCGACCCCACCAATCAAACCCAGCGGAAGGGTTAAAAATACCGAGTTCGAATGTTGTCTTTTGCGGGCGGCGTTGCGGGTGGTGTCGCTGGACAGCCGGCTGAGGTAGCCTTCCCGCTCCGACGGGAAATAGATCTGGTCGACAATGTTTTCGCGACTCGAATAATCGTCGCTGTACGTATAATCGAAACGCAATATGATAGGGAAATATTCGCTGACCTTACCCGGCCAACTTCGTTCGAATTGGGCCGAGGCGTAAGTGTTGCGGTTGTAGCCCGAAATCGTGGCCGGCCTTACCAGCATGTCCTGCAACCGGTTCGAGGTCCTGTTGACGTTGTTGGAGAATGCGTTGACCGCAAGCAGAAGCCTTTCCGAGAAGAAATTGGCCGTGGCGCCCAGCCCGTACCGGTCGCGCCCCCCGTTGCCGTCGCCCGGAATATCGTGGCCGTAGCTGGCCAGGAAATGGCCGGTGGCGGCCGCAACCAATTTGCTTTTCGTTTCGATGTTGAGCACCCTGACCAACTCGGACTGATCCCCGCCCTTGCCTTTGTTTTTAGGCTCGTCGTAGGCGCGTATCTTGATCACGTCGGCGGCCAGCAGGTTGTTGAGCGCCGCCATCGGGTCGCTGCCGAAGATCAGCTTGTCGTCGATGTAGGTGAGCGCGATCTCTTTGCCCATCACGCTCACCTTGCCCCCGGACATCAGCACGCCGGGCATCTGCCGCAGGATCTCGATCGTTTCGTCCCCTTCGAGGGTTTTTACCGCCGCCGCATTGAATATGATCGTATCCTCCTTGACGGTGAACAGCGGAATCGAGGCCTTGACCGTCACCGCCCCGATCTCCACCACGTCGGGCTCCATGTAAATCGATCCCACTTCCGCGATCTCTCCCTCCTTCACCTCTACTTCCTGGATGACGGTCTTGTAGCCGACATAAGAGAACTTCAGGGTCACCTTACCCGGCGTTATCCGGTCGAAATAAAATGCCCCCCCGATCAACACCCGGACCGTCGTGTCGGACGGAGTGAAGATCTCGAGATTGACTCCCCGCAGTCTGCTTGAAGAATATCCCATTTCTTTGACCATAACGTCACCGGATATACTACCCCCATAATGCTTCTGAGCGGTCGCGCCGCTGCCCAAAAGCATCATGAAAAACAAGAGAATACAGTTTTTTTTCATCATATACTGATATTCTAAGGCCTAAAAAGCTCTTTAGCGAGCCGAACAAAATTAATAAAAAATGGGTAATTCAATACCCTGAGGGGGATTAATCGCTCTTTTTCCCGAACCGCATCAGCCAGCGGGGGAAAACAAAGGCACCGATGGCCAGGTAGGGGTAATAGGTGATCCCGCGCCAGAACAGCGCGATAAGCGCGGCGGCGGAGAGCTGCATCGCCGGGGGAACGGTGATCAGGTCGCTGCAATAGGTCGTGAAGATGTATTCGGCGAATCCGCTGCCGCCCGGGGTGGGCATCACCAGCATCATGATCCACATCACCAGCTGGCGGGCGAACAGCAGGAACTGGTCGGAGACGGCGAAGAAGGCCATGATCAGCGCGTTGGCCACCAGGTAGCGCGAGCTCCACGACAGGAAAGTCGACCCGAAAGCCCGCGCCCAGAACCCGGCGCCGCGGTTGAGGATATCGCGCGAACTGAAAACGATCTCCGTCCCGGCACGGTTGGCGGCGTGGCGCCAGCGGCGCAGGAAGCGGAGCTTGAAAACTTTCATTATCAGCCACTTCAACCCACGCGGATTTTTGAAAAGACCGTAACCGACGATCAGCACCCAAGCCAGTTTCAACCCGTAGCCCACCAACGCGAAGGCCATCAGCCCCTTGGTCACCGTACCGGCCGAAGCGATGTCGAAGAGGTTGTCCACTCCCACGATCGCCATCAGCAGCGGAAACATCAGCACAAAATACAACTCGTCGAGGAACGATGTGAGCATCACGATCGCCGAGCTCTTGCCCACGCTGATCCCCTCCTTGTGGACGTAGACGATCGCCACGCTCGTCCCGCCCACGGCCGAGGGCGTCACCGCCGAGGTGAATTCCCACAACATAATGACCCGGAACGCCGATCGCCACGACAACTTATTGTCGCTCAGTACCCTGATCCGAAGCATATACCCGAAGTCGCGCCCCGCCATGAACAGCACGGCCATCAGCAACCAGAACACGGTGCGCCAACCGAAAGTGATGTTGTCCAGCACGGCCGGGTCGAATTCCTTATAAAACAGCCATGCCACCACCCCCAAACCAATGATTATGGGGTAGATGGCATTGCGCGTCTTGATTCTGCTTACCGGATCTTTCTTGGGCATAAACCACTATATAAAGGTATCGGGCCGCAAACATCAGCGAGCCGGCGTGGGATTGAAAAACAAAGAAGTTATTTCTTGATGTACAGGAACCGCTTGATCTTGTGCGTCGGGGTCTTCTCGAATTCAGTGTTCTGCTCGACGACCACCGAGATGCGCGAGAATTTGCTCACCTTCGAGTTGACGTAGGCCATCAGCTCGGACTTGATCTCCTCCATCCTGTAGCCCAGGCCCTCCTTGAGGTTCTGGTATTTCTGCTCCAGCTCCTCGCGGTTGAAATGCACCATCGCAACAAGCTTGCCCTTCTCCTGCTTGACGATCGAATCGTTCACCAGGAAATGGCCGTTGATCACGCTCTCGATCTCCTCGGGGTAGATGTTCTCGCCGCTCGGGCCCACGATCATGTTGTTGGCGCGGCCCATGATATAAAGGTAACCGTCCCGCCCCACGGCGCCCAGGTCGTTGGTGCGGAACCATCCGTCGGGGGTGAAGGCCGCGGCGGTGGCTTCGGGGTTCTTGAAGTAGCCCTTCATCGTGCAGGGGCTTTTGATCACGATCTCGCCCTCGCCGGTGGCGGGGTTGATGTTCTCCAAACGTATATCGACACCTTTCATCGCGGGCCCCGTCGAGCGGTAGCGCGTCAACTGGGGATTCGCTCCGGCGATCAGCGGGGCGGTTTCGGTGAGTCCGTAACCGATCGCGTAGGGAAACTTGCCCTCGCGCAGGAAGCGCTCGGTATCGGCGTCGAGTTTGGCACCCCCGACCCCGAAGAAGGTCACGCGGCCTCCGAAACTCTTTTTGAGTTTGGCCCCGGCAAGGCGATGGATCATTTTACGCGTGGGGGCGAATCCGTAGATTGCAGCAACAACCTTATTGGCCGAAAACCGCTTGACGACCTGCGATTTATAGATTTTTTCGATGATCAGCGGAACGCTCAGGATGGCCGTCGGGCGCACCACAGCCAGGGCCGGCAGCAGCGACGAGGCCGAAGGCGGACGGTCCATGTAAACCGCCGATCCCCCGTGCATAAAAGGCAGCAACATCCCCAGCGAACATTCATAGACGTGCGACAGGGGCAGGATCGACAGGAAAACGTCGTCGGGCACGATGGGCTTGATATCGCCCACCATATCGACCTGAGCGCTCAAACCTCCGTGGGTCAGCATCACCCCCTTGGGTTGGGAGGTCGTGCCCGAGGTATAGATGATCGCCGCAACGTCGTCCGGTGCCGGTTCGGTGACCTTTCCGCGTTCGAACGTGCCGGTCGCGGGAAGGGCCGCAAGGGCTTTGATGCGCACGACCACGTTCATTTGGTCGATGACATCCTTGCCTATCTTGGTGAAAAGTTTATCGGAAACAACCAACGCCTTGGCCTCGCTGTGCAGGATAATGGCGTCGATCTCGGGTCCCGAAAAGTCGGGCAGGATGGGGACGATCACCATCCCCAGGGTCGTGGCGGCGAAATAGGCGACGCCCCAGTTGGGCATGTTGCCGCTCAGCAGGGCCACCTTGTCGCCGCTGTTGATCCCGGCGTCGAGCAGCAGTTCCTGGAGTTGCGCCACCCTTTCGGCAAAATCGCCGTAGGTGAGCTGCTCTCCCTCGTACATCGAGAACGAAGGACGGTCTCTGTATTCCTTTATACTATTGAGATATAACTCTCTCAGTGTCTGAAATGCCATGATATTTTCGTATTACACACACCCAATACGAACGCAAAGGTAAGGTTAATTATTCTTTATTTGCGAGAGTTTGTCGAAATTTGCCGAAATTTGTGCGATGATACCAGCCGATCTGATCCGGACCGAAGCGCTCAAGGCGGGCTTTACGCTCTGCGGCATAGCGCGTTGCCGGCCCCTGGAAGAACACAAGGAGTATTTCCGCGCCTGGCTCGGCCGCGAGGGGAACCCCGACGGGCTGGACTACCTGACGCGCCACGGCGACAAACGCTACGACCCCGCGGCGCTGGTCGATGGGGCGCGCACGGTGATCGCCTGCGCCCTGGCTTACAAGGATATCGCCCCGCCGCCCACTCCCGGCGCGCCCCGCATCGCCTCCTACGCCGCTTCGCCCGACTACCACACCGTACTCAAAGCCATGCTCGCACGCCTGCTCGAGGCCATCCGCTCGGCTTATCCATCGGTCACGGGGCGCGCTTTTGTCGACTCGGCGCCCCTGCTCGAAAAGGCGTGGGCGGTCGA
>JAVBRR010000171.1:0-12564 GCA_031547705.1 Rikenellaceae bacterium
TGATCGCGTCGTTCGTCACGGTGCTCCAACTGGTGATGGAGGCCTATGTGCCGGCGCTCTACGCCTCGCTGGGGGTCTTCATCCCGTTGATCGTCGTGAACTGCATCATCCTGGGGCGCGCCGAAGCGTTCGCCTCGAAGAACAGCGTCGTCGACTCGGCGCTGGACGGCCTGGGCATCGGTGTGGGCTTCACGCTCGCGCTGACGTTGCTGGGTGCCGTGAGGGAGATACTCGGCGGCGGCTCGATCTTCGGCATGAAACTCATCGAAGGCGACGCGATCCTGATCTTCGTACTTGCCCCGGGCGCGTTCCTCGCGCTGGGCTACCTGCTGGTGATATTCAATAAATTAACCGCAAAAATGAAGTAGTATGGAATATTTTGTGATTATCATAGGCGCGATTTTCGTCAACAACATCGTTCTCGCGCAATTCCTCGGGATCTGTCCCTTTCTGGGGGTTTCGAGCAAGGTCGAAACCTCGATCGGTATGGGCGCAGCGGTTACGTTCGTGATGACCATCACGGCGGTCGTGGCCTACCTGCTTCAATATTATGTGCTTGTGCCGCTGCATATCGAATACATGCAGACCATCGTCTTTATCCTGGTGATCGCGGCGTTGGTGCAGATGGTGGAAATTATCCTCAAAAAAGTAAGCCCGGCGCTCTACCAGGCCCTCGGGATCTTCCTTCCCCTGATCACTACTAACTGTGCGGTGCTCGGGATCGCTATCCTGCTGGTGCAGAAAGAGTACGGCCTGTTGCAGTCGGTAGTCTATTCGGCTGCGACTGCGGTAGGCTTCGCGCTGGCCCTGGTGCTTTTCGCCGGTATCCGCGAACGCCTCGAACTCGAAGACCTGCCCAAAGCCATGAAAGGAGTGCCTATCGCACTGGTTGTGGCCGGCATCCTCGCCATGGCCTTTATGGGCTTCTCGGGGTTGGTATAATCTATTTTCTAACTTAAAAAGTTGTCGGAAAGAGGCTTGCCCCCTTTCCGACAACTTTTTAAATATACTGCCTGTTACACCAGCGCCTCGAAGCTCTGGGGGATGGGAAGGTCGAATTGCATTTCGATGCCGGTGACGGGGTGGATGAAGTGGAGGCTGGAGGCGTGCAGGCAGATGCGTGAAGCGCGACAGGGCGAGGCGCCGTATTTCTTGTCGCCGGCCACGGGGTTTCCGATGTGCTCGAGGTGGGCGCGGATCTGGTTTTTGCGTCCCGTGCGCAGTTCGAGTTCCACGAGCGAATAGTCCCTGCCCTCGCGCAGCACGCGGTAGGCGGTCTGGGCGTCGACCGCCTCTTCGTCGTGGCGGGGGACGTAGACCTTGAAATTTTTGTTCTCGGCCAGCGGGGCGTCGATGACGCCTTCGGGCTGCGGCATGCGGCTCTCGACCACGGCCACATAGCGGCGGCGGGTGACCGCTTCGCCCCAGTTGCGCTGCAGGGCCTGCTGCACCTGCTCGCTCTTGGCGACGAGCATCAGGCCGGAGGTTTCGCGGTCGAGGCGGTGGACGATGAAGACCAGGGCCATGGGATCGGAACGCTTGACGTGCTCGCTGAGGATGTGGTAGGCCGTCTTCTCCTTCTCGCGGTCGGTGCCCATCGAGAGCAGGCCGTTGCGTTTGTCGATAACGATCAGGTGCTCGTCCTCGTGCAGGATGCGGAGCTTCGGGTGGTGCAGCACTTCGGGCGAGCGTCCGGGGTTGACCGTGACGCGGTCGCCGGGAGCGAGCGGGGCGTCGTGCTGCGAGGTGACCAGGCCGTTGACGGCGATCCGGCGGTGGGTGAGCAGCGATTTGACCGTCGTGCGGCTCTTGTCGGCAAAGGTGCGCAACAGAAAGGGCAGCAGCGTGTCGGGCTTCGCGACAGTGTAGAATTTCGAGGGTTTATCCATTATTATGCCTTGGCAAAAGAGTAAAGTTCGGCGATCTCGGCGGGCCAGAGCGTCTCGTCGGGGGTTTCGAGGATCAACGGCAGGTCGTCGAAGCGCGCGTCGGCGGCCACGAAGCGGAACACCTCGATGCCCAACACGCCTTTCCCGAGGCTCTGGTGACGGTCGACGTGACTGTCGAGCCCTTTCATCGTGTCGTTGAGGTGCATCCCGCGCAGGTATTTGAAGCCCACCACGCGATCGAATTCGGCGAAGGTCGCACGGCACGCCCCGGCAGAGGAGAGGTCGTACCCGGCGGCAAAAGCGTGGCACGTGTCGATGCACACTCCCACACGGGCCTTGTCGTCGACGCGGTCGATGATCTGCGCAAGGTGCTCGAAGCGGAACCCGACGTTGCTCCCCTGCCCCGCCGTGTTTTCGATCACGGCCGTGACACCGCGCGTGTGCTCCAACGCCCGGTTGATCGAAGCGGCCACGCGCGACAGGCACTCGTCGACCGAAATCTCGCCCAGGTGGCCGCCCGGATGGAAGTTCAGGCGATCGAGCCCCAACTGCTGGCAGCGCATCATCTCGTCGTCGAAAGCCGCGCGCGATTTCTCGAGCTCGGCGACCGAGGGGTGCCCCAGGTTGATCAGGTAGCTGTCGTGGGGCAGGATGTGGCGCGGGGCGTAACCGCCGTCGGCGCAATTCTTTTTGAACTGCTCGATCGTCGCCGGGTCCAACGGCGCGGCGTGCCACTGGCGCTGGTTCTTGGTAAACAATGCAAAGGCTCCGGCGCCGATGGCCCGGGCATTGAGCGGAGCGTTCTGGACGCCTCCCGCAGCGCTTACGTGCGCACCGAAATATTTCATAGGATAACTTATAACCAGGTGACTTTGTCGCTGTCGTCCGCCTCGGGGCGCGGGCGCGGGGTGTCGACGCTGTAACCCAGCGCCACGATGCACAGGACGCCGCAATCGGCGGGGATGTCGACGATCGTGCGCAGGTAAGCTTCGGCCGTTTCGCCGCCCGGATTCTCGTTGTCGCGCGGTCGTCCGTGGACGTGCACCCAGCAGGCGCCCAGGCCCAACTCCTCGGCGGCAAGTTGCAGGATGGTAGCCGAAATCGCGCAGTTTTCGCGCCACAGGTCGGTGGGCGTGACATCGCCCATCACGACGATCGCCGCCGGGGCGTCTTTCAGGAAAGCCGATCCGTAGTTGCGCATCACGGCGATCTTTTCGAGCAGTTCGCGGTTCTGGACCACCACCAGGCGCGTGGTGCGGGTATTTTTGGCCGAGGGGGCGGTGAATGTGGCGTGCAGGATCGCGTCCAGTTTGGCGCGTTCCACAGGGCGGCCGTCGAACTTGCGGTGGCTGCGGCGGCGGTCGATAGCTTCGAGCGTATTCATAATCTTCGTCGGTTTTTTATTGGTACAAATTTACTATTTTTCACGCAAATGTCGTACCTTTATCCGAATTAAAAGAACGCGTATGATCACCGTAGCGCTTATCTACGACTTCGACGGCACCCTCTCGCCGCGCAACATGCAGGAGTACGACTTCATCCCCGCCGTGGGCAAAAGCAACGTCGAATTCTGGAACCAGAGCAACGAACTGGCCCGCGAGCAGGACGCCGACCCCATCCTGGTCTACATGTCGCGTATGATCCACGAGGCGCGGGCGAGCGGGAAATCGCTGCTCCGGGAGGCTTTCCGCGAATCGGGCGCCAAGATCACGCTCTACCGCGGCGTCGGGGAGTGGTTCGGGCGCATCAACGCCTACGCCGCCGAGCGCGGGATACACCTCAAACACTTCGTCAACTCTTCGGGGATCAAGGAGATGATCGAGGGTACGTCGATCGCCGGCGAATTCGAGCAAATTTACGCCTGCTCATTCCTCTACGACATCGACGGGGTGGCCTACTGGCCGGCCGTGGCGGTGAACTACACCAACAAGACGCAATTCATCTTCACGATAAACAAGGGGCTAGACTCGGTGTTCGACAGCGAGCGCATCAACCAGTATGTCGCCGAGGAGGACCGGCCCGTCCAGTTCCGCCACATGATCTCCGTGGGCGACGGGACGACCGATATCCCCTGCATGAAGCTGGTCAAGCAACAGGGCGGCCACTCGATCGCCGTGTACGACCCCCACGAAGAACGGGCGGGCAAAACCATGGAGAAACTGATCCGCGACAACCGCGTGAGCTACGTGTGCCCGGCCGATTACAGCGAGGGGAGCCGGATGGACGCCCTGGTGAAGACGATCCTCGACAAGATGGAAACCGACGACCAGCTTTTGCAACTCACCACACACAACCGATGAAGATCGTTTTTGCCACCAACAACGCCCACAAAATAGAGGAGGTCGCCCAGGTGCTCGGGCCGGATTACACGCTGGGGACCCTGCGCGAGTGCGGCATCACCGAAGATATTCCCGAGGAAGAACCCACGCTCGAGGGCAACGCCCTGGCCAAAGCACGCTACGTCTACCGGCGCACGGGCCTCGACTGTTTCGCCGACGACACGGGGCTCGAGGTCGAGGCCCTGGGCGGCGCTCCGGGGGTTCGTTCGGCACGCTACGCCGGCGACGGCCACGACTCGGCGGCCAACCGTGCGCTGCTGCGGCGCAACCTGGAAGGCGCAGCCAACCGGCGGGCAAAGTTCCGCACGGTCATCGCGCTGATCCTCGCGGGAAAAGAATATCTGTTCGAAGGCATTGTGGAGGGCGTTATCGGCACGAAAGAGGCGGGGGACGGCGGCTTCGGGTACGACTCGCTTTTCACGCCCGACGGCTACGACCGCACCTTCGCCCAGATGGATCTCGCTGAGAAAGGCACGATCAGCCACCGGGGCCGCGCCGTCGCCGAACTGGCCCGATTCCTGGCACAACAATGAAAACCTACAAGGCTCGCGGGGTGGTCCTGCACACGGTGAAGTACGGCGACAGCGCGCTGATCGCCTACATCCTCACCGACACCCTGGGGCGCCAAACCTACATGGTCCAGGGGGGACGCAGCGCCAAAAGCCGCAGCAACAAAGCGGCCCTGCTGCAACCGATGTTCCTGGTCGAGGTCGAGGGCATTGTCCCCACGCAGGGCGAAATGCACCGTATCCGGGAGATACGCACTTCGACACCGCTCGTCTCCATCCCGTTCGACGCCCGCAAAAGCACCATCGCGCTCTTTATGGCCGAGGTGCTCTACCGGCTCATCAAGGAGGTGGAAGCCCCGGGACCGCTGTTCGACTTCATCGCAGGATCGGTGGCCGCGCTCGACCGGCTGGAGGAGGGAACGGCCAATTTCCACCTGTGGTTCCTGGTGCAGATGAGCTACTTCCTGGGGTTCTACCCAGGCAACGAATACCGCGAAGGATGGTGGTTCGACGTGCGCGAGGGGTTGTTCGTGCAGGGACGCCCTTCGCACGCCATGATCCTCTCGCAGGAGGCCAGCCGCACGCTGGATGCCCTGATGGCGGCAAGCATCGCGGAACTCGGGGCGCTGGAGTTGTCGCGCACGCAACGAAGCGGCTTCCTCGCCGCGCTACTCACCTATTTCGGCTACCACCTCGACGGGATCAACCGCGTGGAGTCGCTGGCGATCCTCAGGGACGTGTTTTAATTATTGCCTGATCTTAAAGGTGGTGATCACCGGATTGTGGTCCGACTCGGAAAAAGGCGGAGTCTGGTAGCCGATAGCCTCCAACTGGGGCGAGTGGAACACGTAATCGATGCGGAAAAAGTTGAAAAAACCGCGGTAGGTGTTGATAATCCCGCGCCCCGTTTCGCAATAGGCGTCGGCCAGGCCGTGGCGCATGACACGGTAGGTGTACGACACGGGGGTGTCGTTGAAATCGCCGCAAACGACCACCGGGTAAGGGCTCGCTGCGATGAGCTGCGCCACCGAATCGGCCTGGGACGCGCGTATCTGGTAGTTCGTACCCAACCGGTGGACGATCGAAAGCAGTTGCCGGCGGGATTGTTCGTCCTCGGGGTGGATCACGCGGCGCGAGGTGATGAAATCGTAGTCGCTGCTGTTGATCGAGGTGGTTTGCAGGTGGTTGTTGATCACACGCAGGGTGTCGCGCCCGACCAGTATATCGGCCCAGAGCGTGGAATTGGTCGTATTATCGAACTCCATCGACCCGCTGCCCACGATCGGGTAACGGCTGTAGATGGCAAGCCCCCACCCCATGTCCCCGTTGTTTTGGATGCGGTAACCCACCACTTTGTGCAACAGGTCGAGCAGCATCGTGTCCACTTCGCCCCGGTCGACCTTCGGGGTGGTCTGGAACTCCTGCATGCAGAGGATGTCGGGCGCATGGGTGTCGATAAATCCGGTCACGACCGCAGCGGTCGATTCGCCGCGCGGGTTGCGGTCGAAGGAGATGAACCCGCGCACGTTGTAGCTCATTACCTTGATCGTCCCGCGCCGGGTGGTATCGTCGTAGCGGCTGTTGAGCAGCATCGGGCGGAAAAACAGCGGCACATAGCCCATACCTAACAACAGCGCGCCCAGGGGCAGGAAAAGCCACGCCTTCCAGCGCAGGATCCAGTAAAGGCCCAGAACCACCGTGACGATGTAGAGTACCGGGCAGATCAGCCCCAGGAATGCGAACAGGTAGCTCACGCGCGGATCGACCCACGGCGCGAGGTAGGACAACAGGAGCAACCCGACGACCATCAACGTGAGTACCAGCATCAGGAAGTCGAACAGGGAGAACTTGCGTTTCTTGCGCTCCCTGCGCCGTTTGCCGTAATGCGACTCGACGTAATAACTGTCGTTGTAACTCCGGGTTTTCATCGCGCGTCAATAGTAGATCTTGCCCTGGCGTTTCCACCACCACAGCAGCATGAAGCCCCACAACATCCCCCCCACGTGGGCAAAATGGGCGATGCCCGGGTTGAGGTGCGAGATTCCCAGGAAAAGTTCGAGCACCCCGTAGATGATCACGAAGTATTTGGCTTTCATCGGGATGGGAGGGAAAAGCAGTATGATCATCGCATTGGGGTACATCATCCCGAAAGCCAGCAGGATCCCCATGACGGCCCCCGAAGCGCCGATCGTGAGCCCGTCGATGCGCGACATCACCGCATGGCTCTGGTAGGGATCGATACCCATCTGGATGGCGGCGTCCTTGAGGTGCGAAATCTCGATCCAGCTCACGCCGAATTGCAGCAAGGCGGCCCCGATACCCGTCACGAAATAGTAGATCAGGAACCGGCGCGTCCCCAGATCGTGCTCCAGCGTACGCCCGAACATCCACAAGCCGAACATGTTACCGAAAAGATGGGCAAAATTGCCGTGCAGGAACATGTAGGTCACCAGCTGCCAGGGGCGGAAATGGGCGCTCTCGGGGTAATACAGCCCGAAATTCGTGTAGATCGACTCGGAGAGGGACGTCGGCAACATGGAGGTCGCCATAAAACACAGCGCATTGATGATCAGCAAATTCAATACCGCCGGCGGCGTGGCGAAACGATTGGAATAGTTCATGGTTTGGGTTTGTTTGAATAGACGGAATCGGGGACGATGGCGAAAATTTCGAGTCCCGAAGGAGTGAAACTCATGTTGGCGCAACGCGACAGGGCGTCCAGCAACTGCGCGGCCTCTTCGGCCGTATTGACTGCTCCGCGCCGCGCTCCCGAGGCGGCCATGGCGGCGGCCATCCTGCGACGGCGCACATCGCCGGCAGCCGAGCGCTCGGTTTCGAGCGCGTCGAGCAACTCGTAGATCAGTTCTTCGGCCACCGAAGCGGTGAAATCGGCCGGAATACCCGCGATCTCGACCGTCAGGGCATCTTCTGCCGCCAGGTCGAATCCAAAGGCGGCGAAATCGGCCAGGTGTTGCTCCAGCAATGCATGGTCGTCCACGCCCAGGGTGATCGACAGCGGGAACAGGAGCTGCTGCGTGGCGGCCGCCTCGTTGCCCAGCAGGGTCAGGTAGCGGTCGTAGAGCACGGCCTCGCGGGCGCGGCGGGCATCGGCCACCACCAGGCGGCCGTCCACCGAAGTGGCCACGCAGCCTCCGCGCAGGAGCAGCGCCCCCTCGAATTTAGATTCGGCGTCGAGCTCCAACTCGCCCTGCAGGGCACTCTCGCCCTCGATGAATTCGATGAGCGCCTCGTCGTCCTGTGAATCGCCGCCCGAGGGGTATTCGACATAATCGCGTGCGGCGGAAAGGTTCGCTCCCCGCGCCGGGACGACAAAATCGTCCGCCAAATCGAAATCACCCGAAGGGGACATCTTACCGGAAGGTATCTCGTACTCGGGCGAAAAAGGTGTGTAACCCTCACGCACCGTCGAGGGGGGCATGGCGTAGTTGACACCCGGGCGGTGGACGGGAATGTCGAACGAGGTGTCGCTGTCGAAATCCATTTGCGGGACGATTCCCGTTTTGCCCAGGCTCTCGCGCACGGCGGCCACGATGATCTGCCAGATCACGGCTTCGTCCTCGAATTTGACCTTGATTTTGTCGGGGTTGACATTCACGTCGATCCGGTCGGGATCGACCGTAAGGAACAGGAAATAGGAGGGCTGCGTGCCGGGCGCCAGCAGTTTTTCGTAGGCTTTCAGCACGGCGGCGTGGAAGGTCGGTTTCTGGAAATAGCGTCCGTTGACAAAAAGGTATTGCTCGCGCCCCGTGGCCCGGGCCGACGACGGACGGCCCGTGAAGCCCTCGATCCGCACGACGGTCGTGTCGGCCGAAACGTCCAGCAGGTTGCCTGTGATGGTCTTGCCGAAGACATTCACGATGCGCTGTTTGAGCGTTGCGGCGGGCAGGTTGTAAAGCGGGGCGTCGTTTTCGTAGAGCAGGAAATTCACGTCGGGGTGGCACAGCGCCACGCGGCGGAATTCGTTTCGTATCTGGCGGCTTTCGGTCGTTTTTTTGTCGAGGAAACGGCGGCGGGCGGGGATGTTATAGAACAGGTTGCGCACCATGAACTGTGTCCCCACGGGGCAACTCACAGGCTCCTGACTGCGGAAAGCGCCGCCCCCGATCTCGACCCGTATGCCCAGCTGCTCGTCGGCCTGGCGCGTGCGCACTTCGACCTCCGCAACCGCCCCGATGGCCGCCAGCGCCTCGCCCCGGAACCCGAAAGTGGAGAGGGCGTAGATGTCGTCGGCCGAGCGGATCTTGCTCGTGGCGTGGCGCTCGAAAGCCATCCGGGCATCGGCGGGCGACATGCCGCACCCGGCGTCAACCCCCTGGATCCGTTCGCGCCCCGAATCGCGGAACTTGACCGTCACGGTGCGCGCACCGGCATCCACGGCGTTCTCCATCATCTCCTTCACCACCGAAGCGGGGGATTGCACCACCTCGCCGGCAGCGATCTGATTGGCAACACTGTCGGGCAGGACCCGTATGCGGTCGATCATCGGTCGTTATCTCTTAATCAGAACAAAAGCCACCATACGAACAGGGCCGACAGGGCGATCAGCACAGCCAGCCGGATCACGATGCGGCGGCTCTTATCGCTCTGCTCGCGGCGGGCGATCCGGCCGCTCTGGAACCCGCGGTCGCGGATGTATTGCCCGGGCGTATAGCCACCCGCCGGTGAAGAAGGGGTGGCTTCGTCGCCAAGCACTTCGCGGCGGCGTTGCTCGCGCGCTTCAGCCACGGGATCGTAGTGGACCGGACGGTAGTCGAATTGGCGCGGACGGCGCCGGGAAAATCCAAAGCCAAACATCGCTTCTCGGTTTAGTTACGACAAAGATACAAAGAAACTGTTAAATTTCCCCGCTTATTTCAGCGTTTCGGCAAACACATCCCGCGCTCTGTGCGTTAGCGGAAGAAATTGTGCATCCGCTCGAAGATGTTCTGCTTCGGGGAACTTTCGGCTTTTTTGAAATTGGGAGTTTCGGCCAGCTGTTCGACCAGCTTGCGCTCCTCGGACGAGAGCTTCGAGGGGATCGAAATGTCGACCACCACCAGGATGTCGCCGCGGCCGTAGCCGTTGATGTCGGGCAGGCCCTTGCCTTTGATCCGCAACACCTTGCCGGCCTGCGTCCCCGCTTCGACCTTGATCTTGGCGCGGCCGTCGATGGTCGGCACCTCGACGCTTCCGCCCAGCACGGCGGTAGGGATGGTGATATTGAGGTTATGCAACAGGTCGTTGCCGTCGCGCACGAAGTTGGGGTCGTGCTCCTCCTCGATCACCACCAGCAGGTCGCCGTTGACGCCCCCGTGGCGCGCCGCGTTGCCCTTGCCGCTCACCGAGAGCTGCATGCCCTCGCCGACACCGGCCGGGATCTTGATCTCGATCACCTCCTCGCCCTTCACCGAGCCTTCGCCGTGGCATTTAGCGCAGGGCGAAGTGATCACACGCCCTTCGCCGCCGCAAGTGGGGCACTGGGCGGTGGTCTGGGTGCGGCCGAAGAAGGTGTTCACCACCTGGGTCACCGCGCCGGTGCCGTTGCAGGTCGAGCAGGTCGAAAAACTGTTGGAGTCCTTAGCGCCGCTGCCGCCGCACGTGGTGCAGGCGACCATTTTATTGATTTTCAGTTGTTTAGTGACGCCGGTCGATATTTCTTTGAGTGTCAGCCGCACCTTGATGCGCAGGTCCGAGCCGCGGTTCACCCGCTGGCGTCCGCCGCCGCCACTGAAACCACTAAAACCACTGAAACCGCCGCCACTGAAGTGCCCACCGAAGATATCGCCGAAGTTGCGGAAGATATCGTCCATCGTGAAGCCCCCTGCCCCGCCGAAACCGCCGCCTCCGTAGCCCGCGCCGGCGCCGTTCATCCCTTCGTGCCCGAACTGGTCGTAGCGGGCCTTCTTGTCGGGCGTGCTGAGCACGTCGTAAGCCTCGGCAGCCTCCTTGAACTTCTCCTCGGCCTCTTTGTCGCCGGGGTTTTTGTCGGGGTGGAACTGGATGGCCGCCTTGCGGTAGGCCTTTTTGATCTCGTCGGCGGACGCATCGCGCGAAACGCCCAGCACTTCGTAGTAATCCCTTTTGCTTGCCATATTACTCTCCTACCACCACCTTGGCGTGGCGCGTAACTTTGTCTTTGTATTTATACCCTTTCTGAACCACGTCGACGATCTTGCCGCTCCCGGCCTTGTCGACCGGAATGCGTGCCACGGCTTCGTGGAAATCGGTGTCGAGATCCAGGCCCAGGCACTCGATCTCGCTGACGCCCTTACTCTTGAGCGTGTCGCCGAGTTTCTGGGCGATCAGTTCGATTCCCGTGCGGACGGCGGCGATATCGCTGGCCGTGCGCACTGCCTCCAGCGCGCGGTCCATATCGTCCAGCACAGGCAGCAGGGCACGGATCACATCCTCGCCCCCCTGCGAAACAAGTTCCATCTTCTCGCGCAGGGTCCTTTTGCGGTAATTATCGAATTCGGCCGAGAGGCGCATGTATTTATCCTGCCACTCCGCCGCGCGGTCTGCCACAGCCGACGGATTGTCACCCGATTCGAAACTCTCATCGGACACATTGTCAGTCTCAACGCCAGCCGGCGCAGCGCATTTCTTACCCGAAACGTCCTCCGGACGGTCCATAACATCCTCATTTACCGAACTATTATCGGCACTCTTGCTCTTTACCATGGATTATCTGATTATCTATACCTTATATAAGCAGCAAAATATATACCACGCCCGTTTCAGGAATAGCGCTGCAAAATAAGCGAAAATTAACCGGAATCGGAAATTTTCCTCTCCATAAAAAAGCTCCGGGAACCGATAACGAAAAAATCAAAAAAGCGCTCCGTTTCCGGAGCGCTTTTTTGAACGAAAAAGGTATGTGACTACTCCTCTTTTTTGGCGAAATCCATCGCGGCGTAACGCTTGTAGGTGTCGTAACGCCACTGGGCGTTGTCCTGCGCAGCCTTGAAAAGTTCTTCGGCTTCAGCGGGGAACGACTTCACGAGCGACGTGTAGCGCACCTCGTTGTGGAGGAATTCCTGGAACTTGGTCCAGTCGGGCTCCTTCGAATCGAGCGTGAAGGGGTTCTTGCCTTCGGCGATCAGCGTGGGATTGTAGCGCCACATCTGCCAGTAACCGGCCTCAACAGCGCGTTTCTCGGTGATCTGCGACATGCCCATACCGCCCTTGATACCGTGGTTGATACAAGGCGCGTAGGCGATGATCAGCGACGGTCCGGGGTAAGCTTCGGCTTCCTTGATAGCCTGGAAGTACTGGTTGTGGTTGGCACCCATAGCTACCTGGGCCACATACACATAACCGTAGGTCATGGCGATGGCGCCGAGGTCTTTCTTGCGGATGCGCTTGCCGGCCGTGGCGAATTTGGCAACGGCGCCCACGGGGGTCGACTTCGAAGACTGGCCTCCGGTGTTGGAGTAGACTTCGGTATCCATGACCAGGATGTTGACGTTCTCGCCCGAAGCGATCACGTGGTCCAAGCCGCCGAAACCGATGTCGTAAGCCCAACCGTCGCCGCCGAAGATCCACAGCGATTTCTTAATAAGGTATTGCTTCAGCGCGAGGATATCCTTGCAGGTACCGCAACCGCAAGCCTCCATCATCGGGATAAGCTTGGCCGTGGCGGCTTCGCTGGCCGTGGCGTCGTTCATGCCGTCGATCCACTCCTGCATCACGGCCTTGAGGTCGGCGGAGCATTTCTGGCAGTTGGCGATGGCGTCCTGCATCTTGAGTTTCAGGCGGTCGCGCAGTTTTTCGACACCCAGGTTGATCCCCAGGCCAAATTCGGCGTTGTCCTCGAACAGCGAGTTG
>JAVBRR010000001.1:0-4162 GCA_031547705.1 Rikenellaceae bacterium
GAAGCCCTGGGACGTGGGGATCTACAACATCGGCATCCGCCGTTCCGACCTGATATACACCGACGGGGCCGTGGGCAGCAACTGGGACCTGCGCAACCTGACCCTCGACATCCCCGGCTTTTACCTGAGCGGCGAAAGCACCGACGTGGGGCTGAAATTCGACTTCCCCGACGGAGGTTCGTTCGCCACAGAGGTGAAATACGACGTCGCCGGCAGCCGCTACACCCTGGCGCTCACCCTGCGCGACTTCTCGGTCGAAAGCCTGCTGCCCTACCTCCACCAGACGATGAACGTCTCGGCGCTCTCGGGGTTGCTGTGCGCCGATATCGAGGTGCGGGGAAGCACCGAGCGGGTGATGGACTTCAACCTCGGGGGAACGGTTTCGATCCGGGGATTCTCGCTGCTCGACGACCGCGAACGCGAGGTGGTCCGCGCCGACAGCATCCTGGCGCGCATCTTCGACCTCAACCTGGCCAAGGAGGAGTTCCTGATCAGCGAGATTGGGGTGCACGGCATCCACAGCCACTACGAAATCTACGCCGACAGCACCGACTGCTTCGCCCGCCTGATGAAGGAAACCCCGGCCGTGGCCGAGGCCGCGCCGGCGGATGCTTCGAAACGCCGCCTGCGCATCGAGCGCTTCACGGTGGAGAGCGGCGTGGTGGAGTTCACCGACCACACCACCCCGGAGAAGTTCCACTACCGCGTGGGTGACATCACGGTCCACGCCACGGACATCGACCCCAGCGCCTCGTACGGCTTCACCGCCCGGGCCACGCTGCAGAACTCGGGCGTCCTGAACGTCCACTGGACGGGCAACCCCTCGGACATGAGCAACCACAACCTGACGATCGACCTGCACAACGTCGACATGAGCACCTTTTCGCCCTACACCGTGGCGCTGTTCGGCTATCCCTTCGCGCGCGGCACGCTCTCCTACCGGGGACAGAACATCGTGCGCAACAACCAGTTGCAGGGAACCAACCACATCGACATCTACCGTCCCGAGCTCGACAAGAAGCGCAAGGACGTCAAACCGCAGCACAAAATCCCCCTGCGGACGGGCATCTACGTCCTCACCGATCGCGAGGGCCGCATGCGGATGGATGTGCCGGTGAGCGGCGACGTCGCCTCGCCCGATTTCTCCTACCGCCACATCATCACCAAGGCGCTCGTCAACACCATGTTCAAGGTGGTCACCTCGCCGGCCAAATACATCGCCGAAATGATGGGGCTGGGGGATAAAATGGACAACATCGCCATCGACCTCGCGCGCAACGAGTTCAACTCCGAGCAGTACGACAAATTCGCCCAGCTGGCGACCGTGCTGCGCGACAAGCCCGACCTGAGGCTCACCCTCACCCAGGAGTTCAACTACGACGAAGCCATCGCGATCGAATCGCTCGCCGCCCTGAAACGCGCCTACTACCTGCGCATCAACCCCGCCAAGGCCGCCTCGACGCTCGAAATGCTCGACAGCGAAGCAGCCATCGCCATCGACGCCAAGTCCAAAGGCCTGGCCTCCTTCGCCGACTCGCTGCTCAAAGCGGGCGGCAAACCCTCTCGCGGCGACCTCGGCGCCAAAGCCCGCACGCTCTTCGGCGAGGCGGCCGAAACCGCCGTGCTCGAACGTACCGTGGCGCGAAATGCTTTGCTGTACAGCCACTTTTCGACCCGACTGGGATTAGCCGACACTGTAGTCAACATCCGCTCGCTGCCGGTCGACTCGCTGCGCACCTACAAAGGCAAAGGCGCACGATACAACGTCGCCCTCGCCATGCGCGGCGAAGCAGCCTACGTCCCAGACCCGAATATACCTGTGGAAGATTAAGGCGACTTGATTACTCTGCTTCGTCGCAGGAGCACTCTTCGGCGTCTACGATCTGGGGATCAGAATCTTGCTGATCGGGAGCGGGGTCCTCTTTTTTCTTGCGGTGGAACAGCGACGAGATCCATTGCCAGGCGGTGCGGACGGTTTCGATGATCGCCTCGAAGCGGCTCACCTGCCCCATGGCCAGGGAGATGATATGTTGGACGGAGAAGAAGCGTTTGATCTCAAGGTAGTGGTTTTCGAGGCGCTGTTCGGTCATCTCGATCTGCACGTCGAGGCGGGCGCGCTCGGTGCGCAACTCGTGCAGCGACGAGATCCGGGCATACCGGGCGCGGTTACTCTTCGCTGTGCTCATCGTCTTCGATTTTTTCTTTGGGGCGGAAAAGGAGGCGGCTCAGGAATCCGACCATGCCGTTGATTAACAACTTGTTGCGCAGCGCATAGACCAGCACCGCCAGCAGCAGGTAGGCCCCGCCCATCACCAGCAGCGCACCGACGAGCGACCCCATCAGCTCGCCCAGCCACAGCGCACAGGCGGCGGTCATCAGCACCAGGGCGATGGAGCCCAGGATGATAGAAATAAGAATGACCAGGCCGCTTCCGAAAATAGTGGCGAGCGCCTCGATCAGCGAAAGCTTCGCGGCGTCGACCCGCATATTGACGTAAGCGGCCAGGTCCTGTGTGATTTTTTCGACCCTTCCGGGCTCTTCATTCGCCATAGAATGAGAAATTTAACAAGGTCTAAATCATCGGAGGGTAGGCTTCTATGACATACTCGATGCGTGTTGCTTCTTCTCCGACATCTTTTTCATGTTTTTTTTTAACTCCGAAGTCTTCTTGTCCGCAAAGTTTTTGATCTCCTTGCGCATGTCCTCGCCTTTCTTGGGCGTGGTGAGCAATGCTACGGTCGCGCCTGCGATCGAGCCCCCGATAAATGCAAAAATAGTGGAACGTTTCATAAGTTGTACTTTTTTAGTGAATAATTTTGATTGAATTCTACACTGGATAAGCAAATTTGGTTCCATTCTCGACTATCTTTGCATATTATGAAGATTGAACCCGCCAAAACGGCGGCTTTTAGCGGACACCGCACCCCGAAGATCGCGGGCGCGCCCTCGCTGTTCCCGATCGCCGATACATTGGAGGTCGTCGGGCAGCGGCTGGAGGATGCGTTACGCCGCGCGGTGGCCGACGGTTACACCACCTTCCTGAGCGGAATGGCCGAAGGTTTCGACCTGGCGGCAGCCGAGGCGGTGCTGCGGATGCGCGACGGGGGAGCGGAGGTGAAGCTGGTGGCCGTGGTGCCCTTCCGGGGGCAGGCGGCGGGATTTGCGGACGACGTGCGCGCACGCTACTACGAGGTCATACGCCGCGCCGACCGGGTGGAGATGCTCCACGAAAGTTATTTCGCGGGGTGCTTCCACCGGCGCAACGACTTCCTGGTCGAAAACGCCTCGCGGCTGATCTGCTACTACAACGGCGCGGAGGGCGGCACCCGCTACACGGTCCGCCGGGCGCAGCAAGCGGGGCTTGAGGTGGCGAACCTTTTCCTGCCGGAAGAATAATATAAGTTGTAAATAACAACGAACCCGCACCTTGTTCGGATGCGGGTCGCTGTGTCGGTCGAGATGATGCCGCGTTACTCGGCGGCTTTCGATTTGGATTTCTCGGCGGTGTATTTTTTGTTCAGGCCGGCGAGCACCTCGGTGGTGATGTCCAGCACCGGGTCGGCGTTGAGGATCGGACCGCCGGCGTTGGTGCTCAGGATCATCCCGAAACGGTAGTCGGCGTTGAATTCCTTGAGGTATTCCACGATGTTGTAGTGTATGTTATTGAGCATCACCTGCTCCTCTTCGGCCATTTCGCGCATCAGGTTCTCGCGGTTCTGCATGAAACTCTGCTGGCGGCGCTGGAGCTGCTCCTGCATCTCGGCGGCCTGGGCGCGGGTCACGAGGCCCTTTTCGATCTTTTCTTCAAAGGAAGCGATGTCCCTTTCGAGGCTGCGGCCCTTGGAGGTGAGTTCGTTTTCCACCTTTTTGGCCTTTTCCTCGTAATTGGTTTGCAGCTCCCGGTAGAAGTCGTAACCGCTCACCAGGGAGTCGAGGCGGACGAAAGCCACCTGGCTGCTCGCCACGCGCACAGTCGTCGAATCGGCGGAGGCGCCGCTGCCGTTGCCGCCCGTTTTGCAACCCGCCATCGCAAACATTGCAACCAGGACTGCCAAGATCGTTTTTTTCATCGTTTCGGTCTTTTTTATCGTTCAATAGTGGACGCAAAGATATGAATTTTCCCAATCTTTTGTAAGTTTGTACGATAAATATTGAAATATAT
>JAVBRR010000070.1:0-9240 GCA_031547705.1 Rikenellaceae bacterium
ACGGCACGTTGGACACCGCGATGATGGCCTCGCTGGTCAACCAGGTCGCGGTGCTGCAGCAGGCCGGGGTCGAGGTGGTTGTCGTTTCGTCCGGGGCGGTGGCTTCGGGGCGCGGCGAGTTGCATGTGCCACGCAAACTCGACACCGTTTCGGCCCGCCAGCTCTACTCGGCCGTGGGCCAGGTGAAGCTGATCAACCGCTACTACAACCTGTTCAAGGACCGCGACATCGTCTGCGGCCAGGTGCTCACCACCAAGGAGAGCCTCTCCACGCGCCGCGACTACCTCAACCAGCGCAACTGCCTTGAGATCATGCTGTCCAACGGCGTGCTGCCCATCATCAACGAGAACGACACGATCTCCGTAAGCGAGCTGATGTTCACGGACAACGACGAGCTTTCGGGCATGGTTTCGACGATGATGGGTGCCGAAGCACTGGTGATCCTAAGCAATATAGACGGTATTTACGACGGTTCGCCGGCCGATCCCGCCAGCACGGTGATCCGCCTGATCGAACCCCGCCGGCGCGACCTGTCGAAGTACATCAGCTCGGTGCGCTCGCAGTTCGGGCGCGGGGGGATGCTCACCAAGAGCCGCATCGCCGGCCGCGTGGCCGACGAGGGGATCGAGGTGATCATCGCCAACGGTACGCGCGAGGGGATTCTCACTTCGCTGATCCTCACCAACGACGATGTCGTCTGCACCCGTTTTGTCCCCGCCCCGAAGAATATCTCGAAACTCAAGAAATGGATCGCCCACAGCGAAGGCTTCGCCCGCGGCGAACTGCACATCAACGAAGGCGCCTGCGAGGCGCTGCGGCGCTCGAAGGCCGTGAGCCTGCTGCCCGTGGGGGTGAGCAGCGTGGTCGGCGAGTTCGAAAAGGACGACATCGTCCGTGTGGTCGCACCCGACGGACGGACCATCGGCCTGGGGCGCGTGTCGACCGACAGCGACAAGGCGCGCGCCATGCTGGGGCGCCAGGGGCTCAAACCCCTCGTGCACTACGATTACCTGTTCCTCAACCCCGAAACCGAATAACCCCGCCGACCATGACCGACCTGCAACCTGTTTTCGAAAAATCACGCGAAGCGGCGCGCGCCCTGAACCTCGAATCGGGCGAACGCATCGCGGCGACGCTCCACAAGGTCGCCGACGAGCTATTGCGCGAAAAGGCCGCGATCCTGCACGCCAACCGCCAGGACCTGCTGCGTATGGAACGAAACAATCCATTGTACGACAGATTGTTGCTTAATTCCGAAAGGCTCAATTCGATCGCCGCCGAGATGCACGCCGTGGCCGACATGCCCTCGCCCGTGGGCCGTATCCTGCACCGCACGACGCGCCCCAACGGACTGAAGATCGAGAAGGTGAGCGTGCCCTTCGGGGTGGTGGGCGTGATCTTCGAGGCGCGCCCCAACGTGTGCTGCGACGTTTTCGCCCTGTGCTTCAAATCGGCGAACGCCTCGCTGCTGAAAGGCAGCCGAAGCGCAACGCTATCTAACACAGCTATTACGGATATCATACGCCGCGTGCTGCGCGAGGAGGAGATGGACGAGAACATCGTCACCCTGCTCCCCGAAGAGCGCGAGGCGACCGACGCGCTGATGGGGGCGGTGGAATATGTCGACCTGATCATCCCGCGCGGGGGAGCGTCGCTGATCAACTTCGTGCGCGCCAACTCGCGCGTGCCGGTGATCGAAACGGGCGCCGGTATCTGCCACACCTACTTCGACCGGATGGGCGACGCGGGCAAGGGCTCGGCGATCATTTTCAATGCCAAAACCCGCCGCGTGAGCGTCTGCAATACGCTGGACTGCCTCATAGTGCACTCCGAGCGCCTGGGCGACCTGCCGAAACTGTGCGGCGGCCTGGCGGAGAAAAACGTGGTGATCTACGCCGACCCGCGGGCCCGCGAAGCGCTCGCGGGGCACTACCCCGAGGAGCTGCTGCTTCCCGCGCGGCCGAAAAATTTCGGCACCGAGTTCCTGGACTACAAAATGGCCGTGAAGAGCGTCGACAGCCTGCCCGAAGCGCTGGCGCACATCGCCCGCTACGGTTCGCGCCACAGCGAAGCGATCATCACCGAGGACCGTGCCGCCGCCGCCCTGTTCACGCGCAGCGTCGATGCGGCGTGTGTCTACACCAACGCTTCGACCGCCTTCAGCGACGGGGCGCAGTTCGGCCTGGGCGCCGAGATCGGCATCAGCACCCAGAAGCTCCACGCCCGCGGCCCAATGGGGCTCGAGGAGCTGACCACCTACAAGTACGTCGTCACCGGCAACGGCCAGGTGCGGCAGGGGTAGGCGCTTGGGGCGAGGGATGGGCGCGAAATCCGGAACTTGATATAAAATAGGAAATATATACTATTTTTCTCGATTTTTTCGTACTTTTGTCGTTCTGTTTTTGAGTAATTGAAACGATGACGATCGATGATTTTGTAGTGGTCGTGGCCACCGAGGCGCACACCCCTTACGCCCAGGAAATTTGTGACGAAATGGCCGAGTCGGCCAAGGCGCGCGGTACGGGTATCGCCAAACGCACGCCCGAGTATGTTTCGTCAAAAATGCGTGAAGGCAAGGCTGTTATCGCTTTCCACAAGGACGGTACCTGGGCCGGATTCAGCTACATCGAGTCGTGGGGACACGGCAACTACGTGGCCAATTCGGGCCTGATCATCCGCCCCGAATTCCGCAAAATGGGCCTGGCCAAGGCGATCAAGACCAAGACGTTCTTCCTGTCGCTCAAGCGGTTCGAGGGCGCCAAGCTCTTCGGCCTGACCACCGGGCTGGCCGTGATGAAGATCAACAGCGAGCTGGGCTACCGGCCCGTGACCTATTCCGAACTCACGGACGACGAATCGTTCTGGCGCGGATGCGAAAGCTGCGTCAACTACCAGATACTCGTGAGCAAAAACCGCACGAATTGCCTCTGTACGGCGATGCTTTTCGATCCGGCGCACGACGTGGCGAAGGTCGAAAAACCCGCCGATGACAATCTATAACAACCCGAAAATGAAGAAAGTAGTATTAGCATTCAGCGGCGGCCTGGATACCTCGTATTGCGCCGTTTACCTCAGCCGCGAGATGGGCCTGGAGGTGCACTCGGTAATCGTCAACACGGGCGGGTTTTCGTCCGGGGAGATCGCCGACATCGAGAAACGAGCTTACGCCCTGGGAGTTAAGACCCACGAATGTATCGACGTGCGTGACGAATACTATGCCAAATGCATCAAGTACCTCGTTTTCGGCAACGTGCTCAAGAATGCCACTTACCCGCTGAGCGTCAGTGCCGAACGCGTTTTCCAGGCAACGGCCATCGCCGAATACGCCCGCAAGCTGAACGCCGACTACGTTTGCCACGGAAGCACCGGCGCCGGCAACGACCAAGTGCGTTTTGATATGATATTCAATACGTTGATCCCCGATATCGAGGTCATTGCTCTGGTGCGCGAAAAGAAACTGAGCCGCGAGGTCGAGATCGACTACTTGCGCCAGCACGGGGTGGATTACGACTTCAAGAAAGCGGAATACTCTATCAACCAGGGTATTTGGGGAACCTCAGTGGGCGGCAAGGAAACCCTCACCTCGTCGCAGACCCTGCCCGAGGAAGCCTACCCGTCGCAACTGACCAAAACGGGCAGCGAACGCGTGACGTTGAGCTTCAAAAAAGGTGAATTGAGGGGAGTTAACGGCAAAATGTACCCCAACCCGGTCGATGCGATCCTCGCCCTGCAGGCGTTGGCTTCGCCTTGGGCCGTCGGGCGCGATATGCACGTGGGCGACACGATCATCGGCATCAAAGGGCGCGTGGGCTTCGAGGCCGCCGCTCCGGTGATCATCATCAAGGCACATCATACGCTTGAAAAACATACACTTACCAAGTGGCAGCTGTTCTGGAAAGACCAGGTGGCGGCTTTCTATGGCAACCACCTCCACGAGGGGCAGTACTACGATCCCGTGATGCGCGATCTGGAAGCGATGATGGAGAGTTCGCAGGGCGCGGTGACGGGCGAGGTATTCGTTGAACTTCAACCGTATAGGTTTACGGTTGTGGGTATCGAGAGCCCCCACGACCTGATGTCGGGCGCCTTCGGGAGCTACGGCGAGATGAACA
Source organism: Rikenellaceae bacterium (assembly GCA_031547705.1). Lineage (GTDB taxonomy): Bacteria > Bacteroidota > Bacteroidia > Bacteroidales > Rikenellaceae > JAVBMJ01. Next base: position 4,113 of record JAVBRR010000070.1, read on the forward strand.
ACGCCTGGAGCGGCGAGGATGTGAAAGGATTCGGCAAGATCTTCGGTCTTCAGACGATGATCTACCACAAAGTCAATAAGAAATGATACGCGTCGGAATCGTAGGCGGAGCAGGGTACACGGGCGGCGAAGCCATCCGCATCCTGCTGAACCATCCGCAGGCGGAACTCGCTTTCGTGCAGAGCGGCAGCAACGCCGGCAACTTGCTGAGCGATGTGCACACCGATCTGGCGGGAGATACCGGCATGCGCTTTTCGGAAGGGATCGACACGACGGTCGATGCGCTGTTGCTGTGCGTCGGGCACGGCGATGCGCGCAAGTTTATGGAGGCTATGTCGCTGCCCGATTCGTTGAGGATCATTGACTTGAGCCAGGATTTCAGGCTGGCCGAAGGGGCGCGTTTCGGGACGCGGGAGTTCGTCTACGGGCTGCCCGAGCTGGGGCGCGAGCGGATCACCGGGGCGCACAACGTCGCCAATCCGGGCTGTTTCGCCACCTGTTTGCAGTTGGGATTGCTGCCTCTGGCTGCCGCAGGTTTGCTCGGCGGCGAGGTGCACGTAACGGCCACCACGGGGTCGACCGGTGCGGGACAAAAACCCGGCGCGACGTCGCACTTCAGCTGGCGGGCCAACAATTTGTCGATCTACAAAGCATTTGAACACCAGCATCTTGCCGAGATAGGCCAAAGCCTGCGGGCGTTGCAGCCCTCGTTTGCGGGACCCGTGAATTTCGTGCCCTACCGGGGCGATTTCGCGCGCGGGATCATCGCGACGATCTACACGGATTGCGCTCTGTCGGAGGCCGATGCGGTGAAGTTGTACGAGGATTATTACGCCACGGCCGCCTTTACGCACGCGGTGACGGGCGGGGTGAACCTCAAGCAGGTGGTGAACACCAACAAATGCCTGGTGAACGTCGAGAAACACGGCGACAAAATATTGATAACGAGTATTATAGATAACCTGCTGAAGGGCGCGAGCGGCCAGGCGGTGCAGAACCTCAACCTGATGTTCGGCCTCGAAGAAACGGCCGGGCTGAAACTGAAGGCCGTGGCGTTTTAAACGAATTTCGGATGAAACCTTTTGATGTCTATCCCCTTAATCCCGTGACGATTGTGCGCGCCGAAGGCTCGTATGTCTACGATGACGCGGGAACCGAATACCTCGATATGTACGGCGGTCACGCCGTGATCTCGATCGGCCACACGCGGCGCGAATACGTCGACGCCGTGACGCGCCAGATCGGCGAGATCGGGTTCTATTCCAACTCGGTTATCATCCCCAACCAGAGGGAGTTGGCCGAGCGTTTGGGGCGGCTTTCGGGCAAGGAGGACTACCAGCTGTTCGTGTGTAACTCGGGCGCCGAGGCCAACGAGAATGCGCTGAAACTGGCGTCGTTCCACACCGGGCGGCGCAAGGTGGTGGCTTTTCGCGGCTCGTTCCACGGACGCACGTCGCTGGCGGTGGCCGTGACGGACAATCCCGCGATCGTGGCCCCGGTGAACGAAACGGAAAATGTTGTTTTTCTGCCGTTTAACGATGTTGCGGCCCTCGAGGCCTACTTTGCGGAGCACGGGCGGGAAGTCGCCGCGGTGATCATCGAGGGGATCCAGGGTGTGGGCGGAATCCGCGTGGCGAGCAACGGATTTTTGCAGGCAATACGCAGATTATGCGATGAATACGGTGCGGTTTATGTGGCCGACAGCGTGCAGTGCGGCTGCGGGCGCACGGGACGCTATTACTCGCACGACTGGGCGGGCGTCAATGCCGACATCTACACGATGGCCAAGGGTATCGGCAACGGGTTTCCCGTTGGTGCCGTGTCGATTGCGCCTTCCATTGCGCCGAAATACGGGATGCTGGGGACGACCTTCGGCGGCAACCAGCTGGCCTGTGCGGCGGCGTTGGCCGTGGCAGAGGTTATTGAGCGCGACCGCCTGATCGAAAATGCCGCCGAGGTGGGCGCCTACATCGTGGAACGCCTTGCCGGATTGCCTCATATCGTGGAGGTTCGCGGACGCGGCCTGATGATCGGCATCGAGCTGGACGGCGATTCGGCCCCGGTGCGCAAGCGGTTGTTGGAAGAAGAGCATGTTTTTGTCGGTTCCTCGGGAAAAACGGTGATCCGGCTGCTTCCGGCGCTCAACCTGACCCGAGCCCACGCCGACCGGTTCCTGGAGTCGTTTAATAAACTATTGAGTTATTAACAGATTTCTGTTAATAATTTCTGGAGCTAAAATCCCCTTTCTGTTATCGCAGGAAGGGGATTTTTGTGATACTGCTTTGTGTTATCCACAAAGATCTGCAGAAATACCGGTTTATACACATTTTGAAAATCAACAGAACTCGGATTATCCACAGTTTTTTGTTGAAAACTTAGGTTTTCAACACTCAAATGTTAATAATCCTGAAAATCGAGTTAAAAACTTGTTCATAATCGGTTATTAACTGTCTAAAATCCGTCGATAAAATGTTTATTGGTTGTTATAAACAGGTTTGGCTGTTGAAAACTCCTCCGAAGTCATGTAAATAAAAATAATTCCATTATTTTTGTATCACAACCAAACCCGAACAGATCATGAAAAAACTCATTTTCGTCATCGGTTGCACCATTTTCGCGTTTGGAGCAAGTGCCCAAGTCATGCTGGAAGGAACCTCTTTCGGAGCCAAAGCAGGACTCAATATTTCGAATTTCACCGGCGACGGAGAATTCGATTCTAAAGCCGACCTCTATGCGGGGGCGCTTGCCGAATACCGTTTCTCCAACCTGTTCGGCGTTTCGGTCGAATTGGTCTATTCGCGCCAGGGGATGGTTACGCCCGACGAGGCTATTCAAAGCAGGGAATATATGTATGAGCTGGACCAGAGAACCCGTATTTCCAAGACATCTATCCGAGCTAATTATCTGAATATCCCGTTGATGGGCAAGCTCTACGTGCTCGACGAGTTGTCGCTCGACTTCGGGCTGCAGATCGATATCCTGCTCAACGCCAAAAAGGTGACCAAAACGGGTAACCAAACCCAGAAAGAAGATATCGATGTATTCGAAACCCGGGGTAGCAGCCTCGCGCTCGGGGCGAGCTACAACATCTGGAAGTCGGTGTTCCTTTCGGCGCGCTACAACATCGGCCTGGCGAGTATATGCGAATACTTCGAAGCCAAAAACAGCGTGTACCAACTCGGCGCAGGCATTAAATTCTGAAAATCCCCGACGCTGCGACAAGCACCCTCAGATAGAGATATAAAAAAACAATGAAAGTACGGGCTAAAAAACACTTGGGACAACATTTTCTCACCGACCTCGGCATCGCACAGCGGATCGCCGCGAGTTTGATGGCCGACGGCGGAAGTGAGGGCGGGGCGGACGATGCGGCACCCGGACCCCCCGGGAAAAATGCCGCGCCCGAAACCCCCGGAAAAGATGCCACACCCGGAACCCCGGCGGAAGCCGCCCGAAAAGATGTCCTCGAAGTGGGGTGCGGGACGGGGGTTCTGACGCAATATCTGCTTCAACGCGAGGATATTACGCTCTACGGCGTGGAGGTCGACAGTGAAAGCATCGCCTACCTCACCGCGCATTTTCCGGCGTTCGTGCCCCGTTTGCTGGAGGCCGATTTCCTGCGGATGGACCTCGCGGCCAAGTTCCCGCACGGGGTGCGGATCATCGGCAATTTTCCCTACAACATCTCGTCGCAGATCTTTTTCCGCGTCCTCGAATTCCGCAACCTGGTGCCCGAGGTGGTGGGGATGTTGCAGCGCGAGGTGGCCCTGCGCATCGCCAGTCCCCCGGGAAACCGCGACTACGGGATCCTGAGCGTGCTGCTCCAGGCGTGGTACGACATCGAATACCTCTTTACGGTGAGCGAGGGCGTGTTTTCGCCTCCACCCAAGGTCAAGAGCGCCGTGGTGCGCCTGGTGCGCAACGGCCGCACGGCGCTCGACTGCGACGAAGCGCTCTTTGTGAAGGTGGTCAAGGCCTCGTTCGGCCAGCGGCGCAAGATGCTACGCAACGCGCTGCGGGCCGTTTTCGGGGATTTCGGGGGTGCGGAACACCGCTTTTTCACCCTGCGGGCCGAGGTGTTAGGCGTCGACGATTTTGTGGAGCTGACCCGCTGGGTGGCCGAGCGGATGAACGCGAAAACCGAAGGAGTCGATAGCCTTCCGGAAGAGTAGTCGCGCCCGTCCCGCCCCCCCTCGGGGCGGGCGCGGTGGTTCTTCGAACCACAATTATTTTCGATCCCACGCATTCAACTTTCAATTAATTCCTTACCTTTGGAGGTATGAAAACATCGCTCGCGTACCTGCCTGCATCGAAGCAAAAGAGGATCCGCCTGATCACCCAGCTGATCCGCGAGAAGCTAACCACGAGGGTCGAAATGATCGTCCTCTATGGCAGTTACGCGCGGGGGAACTTCGTGGAGATCGACCACCGGTGCGATTTCGGCCTTCCGACCACTTTTATGAGCGATTACGACATCCTGGTACTGGTCGCGCCGCGCAGCAACATGGACCTGGTCGGCAATTTGTTGGATTCGGTCAGGACGGCCTACGAACGTATCACCGGCGACGAGGCCGTGGTACAGATCCTGCCGATGAGGATAAGCACTTTTAACAACTACCTCGCCGACCGTCGTTATTTTTACACCGATATCAAACGCGAAGGGGTACTGCTCTACGACAGCGGACGCTTTAAGCTTTCCCGCCGCCGAAAACTGAGCTACACCCAGATACTCGGGCAGGCGAAAGAGTATTTCGAAGAGAAATTCACGAGCGCAGAGGAATTTTTGACGCTCACTCAGCACGCCAATAGTATAAAAATGTACAACAAGGCGTCGTTTTTGCTTCACCAGGCCGCCGAGAATTGTTATCATACTATATATTTGACTTGCACGCTCGACAAACGCCGCGAGCACGACCTCGAAAAGCTGATCGTGATGACGCGCAATTTCGCCCCGGACGAGCTCACGCCCTTGTTCCCGCGTGAGAGCAAAGAAGACAAACGCCTGTTCGAGCTGCTGCGCGCTGCCTACATCCAGTCGCGCTACAACTCGAAATTCGTCGTCACCGGGGCCGACATCGCCGCGCTCACCCCGCTGGTCGAACAGCTCCGCGACGCCACCTGCCTGATCT
>JAVBRR010000089.1:0-7331 GCA_031547705.1 Rikenellaceae bacterium
CGGTGTCGACCCCCGAGGGCGTGCCTTGCAACAACACGGTGAATGTGTCGCACAGGTTTCGCCACACGTTGCACAGCACCCAGATCGAGATGCCGATCGACAGCAGCGGATCGAGGAAGGGGGCGTGGACGAAGAGCATCACCACGCTGGCCACCAGCACCGCCGCCCATCCCAGCACGTCTTCCATCAGGTGCAGCATCACCGCCCGCTCGTTCATCGAGCGTCCGCCCCGCATGCGGAGCGCCGCCGCGCCGTTGACGACCACCCCCACCACGGCCATGATGAGCATCCCCCTGGCCGAAGGCTCGGCCGGCGACCAGAGGCGCCCGATGCTCTCGCGCAGGATGAAAAACGAACTGACCACCAGCACGATAGAGATGAACACCGCGCCCAGCAGCGAGAACCGCCGGTAACCGTACGAGAACCGCTTGTCGCGCCCGCGCCGCGAGAGGCGCTGCAGGTACCACGCCACCCCGAGCGAGAGGGCGTCGCCCGCGTCGTGCACCGCGTCGGAGATGATGGCGATCGAGTTGGTGTAGAACCCGCCGATGAACTCGGCGATGGAGAACAGCAGGTTCAGTACGAACGCCACAGTGATGTTTCCCGTGGCCTTGTCGTGTGTGTGGTCGTGTTTGTGTGCCATAATGCTACAGGGGTATGCTTACGTTGAAACTCGCCGTCCACCGCTTCGTGTCGCTGGGGCGGAACAGCGACACGCTGATCGTGTTCGTCGCCGGCGCCACGGCCAGGAAAATATTCACGTCCAGGTCGAGCGTGGCGCCCCACGAGTGGACGTTCTGCCAGCGTGTGGAGTGCACTGGCAGCATCCGGGCCCAGTCGAATCCCGCCGCCAGGCGGATGCGTTTGAGGTAGACCACCGACCAGACGTTCAGGTCGGGACACGCCACCGGCAGGGCGTAGTTGGCCGACAGGGCCACGTAGCGTGTCGGGGTGATGTTGTATTCCGCCCCGCGCGGATAGAGCTCCTTGCTGCGGAAGTTGTAGTCTTTGACGTTGTGGATGTATTGCACCGCCGCCGCCGCCGTAAAACTGTTGTGGGGCAGGATCCCCGGGGTGTAGACCCTTCCGGCGAGCGAGTAGGTGGTCCCGAAGTCGTCGCGGAAAGGGTTGGCGCCCACCGTCGCGCGCAGGCTGTAGGCCCAGCGGGGCAGGAAGTCGCGCGGGGCCAGGCGGGTCTGGTCGCCGAAATAGAGCGCCGCGGTGAGTTTCTGCAACCCGCCGTTCTGGTAGGAGGCGCTTCCGTAGTCGTAGAACAGCGTGTTGAAGTGCTCGATCTGGAGGGTGGGTTGCAGGTAGCGGTAGTGGTACCCGTCCGCGAGGACGAGGGGGAAGTAGACCCGTCCCAGGACCGAGAAGTAGTTTTTGCGCGATTCGGGGGGGGCGGGCAGGGGGGTGCCCGGCTTCCAGTAGTAGGCGTAACCTTGTTTGCCGCCGCCGTAGGTGGCCTCGAGGTCGAATTTCGGCGTCCATCCCAGGTAATTCCACGCGATGTTGCCCATCGACCCTTCTTTGGTCCAGGCGTAGCGCGCCGAACCGATCGAGGTGTTGAGCAGGCTTTGCCAGATGACCGTGGCGCCCAGGTTGATGTTGACCCTGTTTTCGTCCGCGCTGATGATCTCTTCGGGATCCATCGCCACGGGCGCCCAGCTGTGGATGTTGAACAGGTGCAGCCCTTTGCGGTATTTTTTTATCTCGCGCGAAGTGGTGTCGGCCACGCGGATCGTGTCGATCTTCATCACGTCCCAGCGCTTGCGTGGCGGGTTGACCACGTTTTGCGGCAGGCGCATGCGGGGCACCTCCTCCAGGGGCGCCTTGTCGAGCGATTGCCGCGCGAGCATGTAGCCCTGGGGCGTGAAGGTGGTCACGGCCACGCTCTCCCCGTCGGCGAAGGGCGTGGGCGACACCGACCCGTACTTCGAGGTGGTCAGCCGCCGCTCGGTGCCGTCGCGCAGGTCGAGCACGTGCGCCTCGTCGTAGCCCGAGGCGATGGAGTTGAAATAGAGTTTGCCGTCAGCTGCCGCCAGGTCGTAGATCGAAACGTACGAAGGGCGTTTGACGACCGAGTAACCGCCCTCTTCTTCGACGCGCCCGATCCACATCCCGTCGTCGTCCAGCCCGATAAAGTAGAGCGCTGTCGTGACATAATCGTAGGCCAGCCCGTGGACGCTCGTCGCGGGCGGCAGGGTCAGCAACACCCAGTCATTTATGCATATCGAGTAGGTGCCTTCGTAGTTGTATTTGACCAGTACCATCTCGCCGTCGTACACGGGGGTGGGGTAGAGCACCTGCTGCCGGTGGCGGTATTTGTGGCGTTTGCCTGTTGCGAGGTCGTAGGAAAAGAGGGTGGAATTGACTTTCTGTTCCCATACGGTGCTCTGGCGGTATTCGGTCCAATAGACACGGCCGTCGTTCAGCCGGGGCCGCGTGCTGATCCGCCCGGTATGGAAGAGCATCCGCTCGCGCCCGGTCGTGGTGTTGACCTCCACGAACCGCGAGGGGTTGTCCATATCGCTCTTGAGCGCCACGATCGTCGAGTCGGCCACGGGCAGGGGGCTGGCGTAGGTGGTGTAGGACTTCACCGGCGTCGGGATGATGTCGGCCGAGTTCTCCCTCGGCGGCAGGCTGGCCCAGTAGCTTTGCAGGTCGTCGAACGCGGCCCCGACGAGCTTCGACTGGTGGGTATCGTAATATCTTCGCAGGGCGAAGTAGGTCGTGAAGAGGAAGAACGGGTAGTCCGAGCTGTACTTGGCCACGCGGTCCCAGATGTTGTGGCCGTAGCGGGTGTAGCTCCACGTGGCGGCCTGGTAGCCCAGGTGGTAGTGGTCGGGAACGAAGTCGCGGTACGATCCGCACACCAGTTTCCCGTAGCCGAAACGCTTGCCTTCGGCCAGTTGGGCGCGGTAGTCGATCGTGAACGAGGGTTGCAGCCCCCGCCCGAAGGGCGAGAGTTCGGTTTCGGCCATCGTGGCGTCGCCTTCGATGAGCCACATCGGCATCAGTCCCATGCCCAGCACGGAACCCTGCTGGCCGATCACGTAGCTCAGGGCTTTGATCGTCCCGCGGTTGAGGTTGTTGAACTGCACGTTGTGGCGGTATTCGTGCGTGGCGAGTTGCTTGAGCCACGGCTCGGCGTAGGGGGCCACGTCGGGGGGCGCCATCAGCTCCATGCGCTTGGGGGCGAACATCACCAGCCCGTTGGAAAGGAAGTTTTCGGTCGACAGCACCACCGGCATCCGCATCGTCCCGTGGCGGAACCCGTGGGAGATCACCGGGCGCAGCGTGTCGAGGTAGTGCATATAGCGCACGGCGTTGGATTGGTAATAACGTGGGAAGATGATGTTGCCGCCGGGGGTTTTGATCTGGTTCCAGCGGATCGACGCCGGGGCCTGGCCCTGCTCGTAATACTGGGCCCGCGCACCCGGGACGCAACACACCGCGACCGCCGCCGCTATCAGGATCTTGCGCATCATCCCCCCGCCTTTTTCGCTTTGTAGCCCGCCTTGACCAGGATGTCGACCACCCGGTCGCGGAAATCGCCCTGGATCATAATTTCGCCGTCCTTGGCGCTGCCGCCCACCCCGCAACGGCTCTTGAGCATGCTGCCCAACTCGCGCAGATCGTCGTCGCTGCCCGTGAAACCTTTCACCAGGGTCACCTGCTTGCCTGCCCGGTGTTTGCGGTCGAGCCACACGCGCAGGTCCTGCCGCTCGGGCGGGAGCGTTTCGGCGGCGGTTTCGCCGGTGTCGTATTGGTAGTCGGGATCGGTGGAATAAACCATCCCGAGGCGTTGTTTCCAGTCGTTGCTCATCGAATTCGTAATTAAGGCGTAACAAATGTAGAAAAAAATTGTAATTTTGCCTATTCATAAGCCAAACCCACAGCAAATGTCCGACCGAACCAAGAATTTTCCCGCGCGGCTCCACAAGATGACCGAGGCGTTCTACCGCGAAGTGCCCTCGACCACCGCGTCGGGCGAGTTCATCGAGTCGCTGATCAACCTGCTGTTCCCGGTGCGCGACCGCAAAAATCTTTCCTTAAAGGAGATCGAACTCCGGTGGGAGCAGTTGCGCGCCAAGCTGCTCGACATCATCACCCCCCTGTGCGAGGGCGACTGCACCGACATCGCCGACCGGTTCTTCAACGAGATACCGCTCATCTACACGGGCCTGATGCAGGACGCGGCCACCTATTCCGAGAGCGACCCGGCGGCCTACTGCAAGGAGGAGGTCATCCTGTGCTACCCTGGCTTTTTCGCCGTGGCGGTCCACCGGATGGCGCACGTGCTTTACGACCTGAAGGTGCCCATCCTGCCGCGTGTACTGTCGGAATACGCCCACAGCTGCACGGGTATCGACATCCACCCCGGCGCCACGATCGGCAAGCGGTTTTATATCGACCACGGTACGGGCGTGGTGATCGGCGAAACGGCCGTGATCGGCGACAACGTCAAGCTTTACCAGGGCGTTACCCTGGGCGCCACGTTCGTCGACAAGGAGCTCTCGGGCGTCCGCCGCCACCCCACGATCGGGGACAACGTGATTATTTACGCCGGAAGCACTATTTTGGGCGGCGAGACCGTTATAGGACATGATACGGTCGTCGGCGGTAACGTGTGGCTCACCGAGTCGGTGGCGCCCCATTCGGTCGTCTATCACCGCCCCGAAGTGACGATCAAGGATTCGAAGAGCAACAAGAAATAACCTGCATGAAAAAATACCTGCTGACCCTCTCCCTGCTGCTGACCCTGTGTTCCGCGCGTGTTTTTGCGCAACGCTTCGAATGGGAGGTGCTGCTGGATTCGCGTTTCGACAACCGCGAGTACAAAAGCGAGCTCAACTGGCCCCAGACCCTGTTTGGCGCCCGCCTTACGCCGCAGGTAGGGATCGGTTGGGGCGAGGGGAGTTCGCTGATGGCGGGGGTCGACCTGATGGCCGATTTCGGCGCGGGGACTTTCGCCACCAAGCCCGACGTGCTGTTCTACTACAAATACCTTTCGCCCCGTTTCAACGCCTACGCCGGGGTTTTCCAGCGCAACCGCACGATGGGCAGCTATTCCACCGCCCTGTTCAGCGATTCGGTACGCTTCTACGACGCCAACCTCGAGGGCCTGATGCTGCAATACCGCGGCGGCCACGGATTCGTCGAACTGGGCCTGGACTGGAACAGCCGCATCTCCGACACGCGCCGCGAGAAATTTATGATCTTTTCGGCCGGCGAGCTCCGCGACCGGTGGCTGGCGGCGGGTTATGCCATGTGGATGTACCACTACGCCGGTACCCTGACCCAGAGCGGCGTGGTCGACAACGTGCTGGTCAATCCCTACCTCTCCTTCGACCTGAAGCGCTTCATCCCGCTCGATTCGCTCACCCTGCGCGTGGGCTACCTGCAGGCCCTGCAGAACGACCGCAACAACGAGAATGTTTTCGTCAAACCCGGGGGTGTGCTGGCCGAGCTGCGCCTGGAGTGGCGCCGGTTCGGGATCTTCGACTCTTTTTACTACGGGGACAATATTATGCCCTACTACGAGCGTTATGGTAACGGATTGTATCCCGGCGATCCCTTTTTCCGCACCTCGGATATGTACAACCGCCTGGAAATCTATTGGGAGCCGATCCGCCGCGACGATATGCGCCTGCGCATCGCCTCGGTCCACCATTACGACGGCAAGGTGTGGGACTGGCAGCAGGTGGCCTCTTTTTCGATCATGCTGGGCCACGAGAAGTTCCGTAAAAAACGGTGATTTGCCGCGCTGCCAATGCAGCTAAAGCGGCCGTCATAACATCTGAGTAATTATAACCGAAAATAAAATATATGAAAAAGCTTGTTGCATCCTTCGCCCTTGTTTCCGTTCTGTCGCTGGCCTCCTGCCTGAAAAGCCCCGAAACGACGCCCTCGCCGGTAGCCAAAGGGGTCGAGTTGTATAATGTAGCCATGAGCATGCAGCACATGGCGCTCGATCCGGCCAACGTGGCTTTCCGCCTGAGCATCTACCTGGCCGAAGCCAAAGCCCAGAGCATCGACATCACCTCGACCACCGCCCTGAATGACTGGGGCGCGAACTCGACCGTTACGGTCGGTTCGCGGAATATCAACCTGCGCAACACGCTTTTCAGTTTCGGCGTCACGTTCGAGGTTGCGGACGGGGTTTACACGGTGATCTATCCCAACTCCTATTATTCCGAGTCCGATGTAATCCGCCACGGGAAGATCATCATCGACACCAACGGCAAGACCAACCTCTACGAATTCGAGAGCGGCGATGAATGGGAAATTTCGCTCGGTGCAGACGAGGTGGCTTACCCTGTGAGCAACAGCTACGGTTCCGCGGGCTACGACATTTACGTCCGTACGGTCAGCAGTTACACGATCAGCTATGCCGACGACGAGTTGTGGTGGATCGATGTTGTCGATCTGAAATCCCACCTGGAAGGTGACCAGGAGGTATTGTGGAGTGCGAACGAAAGGGTGTTGTCCTACAACTGGGACGGCAAATACGCCTCTTTGGTGAACGCTTCGACCTATTTCTCCGTCTGGTCCGGCTCCACCGGCGAGGGCAACTCGGTATTCAACACCGATGCTGTATACGCCATGCGCTACATCGTGGACAGCGACATAACCTTTCGCCCCGCCTGCAGCTGGACGTTCTTCGAATCGGGGACCGAGACGGTCGAGTTTACCGCCTTGAATTACGATAAGACAAACTATCCGGGACGTTACGTGACGGTGGATTGGTACAAAGGTACGACCGCTTGCACTAAATATGCCGACGTGACGTACAACGGTTTCGTCGAAAGGCGCTAATTTTTGTCCGGACAACGGGTGCGGGAACGGGGTTTGGGCCTCGTTCCCGCACTTGTTTTATGCCGCGGTGTATGGAAATCGCGAAAAAATTCGGATATTTGCACGACTGAACAAACTTAATAATTATTATGAAAAAAGAATTGAGCGGCGGAAGGGAAAAAGTCGCGGATCTGTTGCGTTCGCCCCGGCGTGGGGAAACGGTGGTTGTCAAAGGATGGGTGCGCACCAAGCGCGGGAACAAGAATGTTGCCTTTATCGCCCTGAACGACGGCTCGACGATCCATAATATACAGGTCGTGGTCGACCTGGCTTCCTTCGACGAGGCCCGGATGCGCGACATCGCCACCGGGGCGTGCCTGCGCGTCGAGGGCCTGCTGGTCGATTCCCAGGGCTCGGGACAGCCCGTCGAGATCCAGGCCCACCGCATCAAAATCTATGGCACGGCCGACGCCGAAGCCTATCCGCTCAAGAAAAAGGGCCCCACGCTCGAGTACATGCGCGAAATCGCC
>JAVBRR010000103.1:0-5351 GCA_031547705.1 Rikenellaceae bacterium
ATCCGCTGGCCTTCGCCGCCGTAGGCGGGGTAGTTCGAGAAGTTGTACACCACGCAGTTGCGGTAATCCACAGCCCGGTCGGCGGTGTTGAACGGCCGCGTGGGAGCCTGCGGTTTGTAGACGTTGCTGGCGTCGAAGCGCGGGTTGCGGCTGTCGTGGTGGGCCAGCAGGTTGTGGTGGTACGAGGCGTTCACCCCGCCCCAGATCGCCCCGTAACCGTGGGTTCCCTTGGCGTGGTCGGAGTTACGCAGGCTTTCGGAGATGATACACCACTGCATCGTGAAGTTTTTGTTGGCGTAGAACGACGAACATTCGTCGGTCGACCAGCTCATCGAGCAGTGGTCGATGATGATGTTGCTCTGGAAGCGTCCCCACATCGCGTCGTCCTCGTTGTTCTTGTCGTCGCCCATCCGGCAGCGGATGAAGCGGACGATCACGTTGTCGGCCTCGACGATCAGGGCGTAATTTTTCAGGCAGATGCCGTCGCCAGGGGCCGTCTGGCCTGCGATGGTCACGTTGCCGTTGGTGATTTTCAGGGAACTCTGCAGTTCTATGACCCCCGACACGTCGAAGACGATCGTTCGGGTGCCGCTTTTGCCGATCGCCTCGCGCAGCGAACCCGTGCCGCTGTCGCTGAGGTTCTTGACGTGGTAAACCTCGCCTCCGCGTCCTCCCGTGGTGTACATTCCGCCCCCTTCGGCTCCGGGGAAAGCCCTCACGAGGGCGTCGTTCTCCCACGAGGGAAGCCCCAGGTGTGCGTCGGGCTGCCCGCCGGCGGTGCTGACCGGGGTTGCGGAAACAAAATCGCTGTACGACGAACTGCCCGAGGCGCCGGTGGCCTGCACGGCGAATTTGTAGGCCGTTCCGGTGGTCAGGTCGCCGAACGAGATGGTGGTTTGTGTGGTCGAGAGCGATTGCAGCGTTACCCCCGCGGCGTTGGCCAGCTTGCAGCTATACCCCGTGGCCCCGCTGACCGCGCTCCACGAAAAGGTGAGCGAAACGGGTGTCTGCGCCGACAGGGCTACGTTCGAGGGTGTCTGCAGGGTGTCGGTTCCGTTTTCCGGGCCTTTCTCTCCGCAACCGGACAGAGCCGGGAACAACGCCGCCCACACTATGAATAATATCCTTTTCATATCCTTTATTTAATGGTTACCTTGCCTGCTGCCGCCTCGGCGACGAGCAGATTACCGGCGTTTATCTTTCCCGGCTCGATCACGATGTTGTCGTTGCGGCTGCCGGTCATTTGCATGACGGTCTTCAGTCCGTCGGGTGCGCCGAAACCCTGCACCGTCAGGTTGCGGACGTTGTTGACCATCAATGCAGGGCCGTTTTCGGGTGTGATGGTCACGTTGTGCAGCACCACGCCGTCCGATTCGTTGATCTGCGCCCCGATCTGCGCATGGATGTCGCTGTTCTCGACCACCACGCCCTGTACGTTCATCTCGGGCAGGCCATTGAAGAGCATGGCCCGCCGGGCTCCGCGGCACACCACGTCCGATATGTGGATGTTGCGGAACTGCGGGGTGGTTTCGTCCACCGGCATGGCGGGCATATCGGTGATCTGTCCCTGGTCGCCGTCGGCCAGCGCTTCCGAGGCCGATTTACCCCCGTAGAAAAGGTCGAACAACAGCGCTTCGGTCGCTATGTCGTTCATGACGATGTTTTTGATGTAGATATTTTCCACCACGCCTCCGCGTCCGCGCGTGCTCTTGAAGCGCAGGCCCACGTCGGTACCCGAGAAGTAGCAGTTGGTGACGCTCACGTTCTGCACCCCGCCGCTCATTTCGCTGCCTACGACAAAGCCGCCGTGGCCGTGGAAGACGGTGCAGTTGTCGACTATAATATTGGAGCAGGGAATGCCGCGCCGGCGCCCGTCCTCGTCCTTGCCGCTCTTGATGCAGATGCCGTCGTCGCCCACGTCGAACACGCTGCTGCGCACAACCACCCGGTCGCACGATTCGATGTCGATGCCGTCGCCGTTCTGGGCGTAGTGGGGGCAGCGCACGGTGATGTCTTTCACGGTGATGTTGTTGCTCGTCACGGTGTGGATGTTCCAGCAGGGCGAGTTCTGGACCACGACTCCTTCCAATAGGACGTGGCTGCAATCCTGGATGTAGACCAGCACGGGACGCAGGAAATCCTTGATCGAGGCGAAATCCTCGGCCGTGCGCGCCCAGTTCGAAACATTCTGGTCCGAGTTGCCCGCTCCGAGCTTGTAGCTTTCCGAGGGGTACCATATGGTGCCGGCGTCGTTGAGCACACCTCCCGATGCGGTGAATTTCGCCCAGTCGATGGGGCTGACCTTTTCTTTCTTCACTTCGCGCCACGCCGCCCCCGAGCCGTCGATGATGCCCCGTCCGGTGATGGCGATGTTCTTCGCGCCGCGCGCCGAGATGGGCGACTGGCAGCGGTAGGTGTCGCGCCCCTCGAAGATGGCTTCGGTGATGGGGTAGAGCTCCTTGTCTGTGCTGAACACCAGGATCGCTCCTTCGGCCAGGTTCAGTTCGGTGTTGTCTTTCAGGACAATGGGACCTGTGAGCCACACTCCCGCAGGAACCGTCAGCCGTCCGCCGCCTTTCGAGGCGAGCTCTTCGAAGGCTTTGGCGAACGCTTCGGTGTTGAGCGCCACGCCGTCGCCCGCGGCGCCGAACGTCTCGATCGACACGCTTCGCTGGGGGATCGAGGGCAATACCGCTTCGGGGATGTCCAGCGGCGTTTCGGCTCCGGCACGGGTCTTCGTTTTATCGACTCCGTTGCAGGCCAGCAAACCTGCCGACACGGCGGCTGCGATGAGAATGGTTTTTCCAGATTTCATATTTATTTATAAAGTTTACATTTGTCGTCATGCAAAACTATGCATCTCCGTCCTGGGCGACTTGTACTATTTGTCGTAAAACATGAATTTTTTGACCGCATGCGGGGGCGGGGGTGTTTTTTGGGGTCTTTTGCGAAAACGCGTCGATTAATTCTTATCTTTGCGGGAGCAAATTTGCCGGACCTATGACGATAATCAAAATACTGCAATTCATAGCGAGTTTTTCGCTGCTTGTCCTGATCCACGAACTCGGCCACTTCGCCTTTGCGCGCATGTTCGGCATCCGGGTCGAGAAGTTCTATCTCTTCTTCGACCCCTGGTTCTCGCTCTTCAAGTTCAAATACAAGGGAACCGAATACGGCATCGGCTGGGTGCCTTTCGGGGGCTATGTGAAGATCGCGGGGATGATCGACGAGTCGATGGACACCGAGGCGATGAAGCAGCCCGCCAAGCCCGACGAATTCCGCAGCAAACCCGCCTGGCAGCGCCTGCTGGTGATGACCGGAGGGGTGTTGATGAACGTCGTGCTGGCGCTGGGAATATATATAGGTATGAGTTGCGCCTGGGGCGAAGCGTACTACGCTCCCCAGGACGTGAAATACGGCTATGTCTTCAACGACCTGGGGCACGAGGTGGGTTTCCGCGACGGCGACGTCCTGCTGGGGGTCAACGGCAACGAGAATTACGAAAACACCGGGGCGCTGATCACCGCGCTGATCCTCGACGACGCCCGCTGGGTCGATGTGCGCCGGGGCGACTCGCTGGTGAGCGTCGAATTGGATCCGGCTTACATGCCCGCGATCCGCAACAGCGCCGGTTTCATGACTTTCCGCACGCCTTTCGTGGTGGCCGAACCCCAGCCCGGAGGCGGAGCGCTCAAGGCCGGCGTGGCGGCGGGCGACACGCTCGTGGCCGTGGACGGCATGGCGACGCGCTATTTCAACGAAGCGACCGCCGCCTTCGATACCCTGCGGGGTTCCACTGCGGCGCTCACCTTTGCCCGCGACAGTTCCGGTATAAGGGTCGAGCGCACGATGCAGGTGGCCGTTTCGGGCGAAGGCAAGATCGGGGTTTCGCTCACTCCCCTCGAGGAGATCGTGCCTCCGCGGACGCAGACCTACAGCTTTTTCGCAGCCATCCCCGCCGGATTCAAACGCACGGGCGAGGAACTGAGCAGCTACTGGAAACAGATCAAAATGATCTTCAACCCCAAAACCGAGGCCTACAAGTCGCTCGGCGGGGTGATCTCGATCGGCAACATTTTTCCCGACTTCTGGAGTTGGTACAACTTCTGGAAGATCACGGCATTCCTTTCCATCGTCCTGGCGGTGATGAACATACTGCCCATCCCGGCGTTGGATGGCGGCCACGTGCTGTTCCTGCTCTACGAGGTGGTCACGCGCCGCAAGCCGAGCGACAAATTCATGGAATTCGCCCAGCTTCTCGGGATGGTCCTCGTTTTCGGGCTGATCCTCTACGCGACGGGCAACGATATCTACCGGTTCTTTATCAAGTAACGCGATGGCCAAGATCAAGAAGGCGTTCTTCTGCAGCGGTTGCGGGCACGAGTCCCCCAAGTGGTTGGGACGCTGTCCGTCGTGCGGCGAGTGGAACACCTTTGTCGAGGAGATCATCGCCAAGGAGAGCGGCAGCGCGGCTTCGCAGTTGGTGAAGTCGTCGGCCGAACCGCCCCGGCCCATCGCCGCGATCGCCGAGCAGAACCATACGCGCATAGAACTCAGCAACAGCGAGGTGAACCGTGTGCTGGGCGGCGGGCTGGTCCCGGGATCGCTCGTGCTGCTGGGCGGCGAGCCGGGCATCGGCAAGTCGACCCTGAGCCTGCAGATCGCCCTGGGCAGCGAAGGACTCAAAACGCTCTACGTGTCGGGCGAGGAGTCGCCGCAGCAGATCAAGATGCGCGCCGTGCGTCTGGGGGCCGAGAACGAAGGATGCCTGGTCTACGCCGACACGCTGCTCGAGAACATCCTGGCCCAGGCGCAGGAGTTGCGCCCCGATATCCTGGTCATCGACTCGATCCAGACCGTCTATACCGATCTGATCGACTCGTCGCCCGGGAGCGTTTCGCAGATCCGCGAGTGCGCCGCCTCGCTGCTGAAGTACGCCAAGACGAGCGGGACGTCCGTTTTCCTGATCGGCCACATCACCAAGGACGGCTCGATCGCGGGCCCCAAAATATTGGAGCACATTGTGGATGTGGTACTTCAATTCGAGGGGGATAACAACAATATTTACAGGATCCTGCGCGGCATCAAAAACCGTTTCGGCGCCACGTTCGAGATCGGGGTGTTCGAGATGCGTTCCTGCGGACTGGTCGAGGTGGCCAACCCTTCGGAGATCCTGCTGTCGCACTACGACGAGCCCCTGAGCGGCATCGCCGTGGGGGCTGCGGTCGACGGGATCCGCCCCTACCTGATCGAAACCCAGGCGCTGGTGAGCAACGCCGCCTACGGGACGCCCCAGCGTTCGACCACGGGTTACGACCTCAAGCGCCTCAACATGCTGCTGGCCGTGCTCG
>JAVBRR010000025.1:0-12978 GCA_031547705.1 Rikenellaceae bacterium
AAAGCAGCCCGGCGGCCATCGATACGAGCAAAAACGACAGGTACGTCCTCAGCCCGAACAGGGGGGCTGCGCCGAGGATGAACAGCAGGTCCCCCGCGCCGAAATGCGCTCTGAGCGGGTTGGTCCACCGTTTGGTCCGCACCCGCAGGTAGAGCACCACACCGAGGGCGAGGTAGAGCGCCAGCGAGAGATTCAGGGCCGTGTTGCCGGCCATCGTCCGCCACCCGTCATGCCACACCGAAAGGCCCACCGCCCCGGCCGCGAACAACAGCAGCCAGACCGACCCCACCTCGCGGGAGCGAAAATCCTGCGCAGTCATCACGCCCGCCGGAACGAGCAACAGAAATTCCATCCAACCGCCCGCCATGGGATCAATCCTTAACCGTTTCGCGCAACTCCTTGTCCTGGTTGATCTCCCAGACGTTGAACACGCCGTCGCGGTCGAAATCGACCACCGAGGTCGCCGTCGCCCGGAACCCGTTCTCCGAGGCTTCGACGATCTCTATCAGGTAGTTCGCCTGTCCGCCGTCGGTGACGGTTTTCACCTGCTCGAAGCCCAGCTCGTCGAGCGAGGACGAATAGCGCGAGTAGGTGTAAAAATTATTTTTCTGCAGCGAATGCAGGAAGGTGAGCTGCTGTTGCGCCTCGGTGCTCTTGGCCTTCGAGATGAGCGGCATCAGGTTGGGCAGGGCGATCAGGACCAGGATCCCGATGATGACCAAAACGACCAATAATTCAGCGAGCGAGAAAGCTTTCAGTTTTTTTTCGAGGTTTATTTTCATCGAACGGCCTGTATTATAAATACGTCTGTATTTTATTTGTATTCGGTTTATTTATGGCATACAAAAACCTGAATCTGATACAAAATTACTGATAATAACGGCGTTAGTATAAAAAAATCAAATAAAAAACCTTAACGGCACTGCTTGTAATTTACTGAAAATCAATGAAAATAATATTCTCAAACTTAACAGCGACGGATGCCCTGTTTAGCCACGAATAGAATGCGGTATATTCAAGTAAAGAATTGTGAGAAAATCCTAAAGTGGCCTATGAAGAAAACCCTACCCTGTAAATTGAAAAATACCATCAACGAATTGATCCCGAATGACGTTATCGATATCCCCCGATTGAAGTTTATTGCAGACAACAGGCTCAGGCTTATTCAGGAGATCATAGAGCTTGTCCATGTGTATGGATACAACGAGGCCAAACTTAAGCGGGCCCTATCCGAATTAATTCGGATAGAGAGCATTCGGGAACGTAAAATCGTTGATTTTGAGTACTATAATATTTTGCTTAAAACACGCAATATTGTGCTCAGTAAAACCGAAACCGAATTGAGCTGCCTGATATACAATGGGTTCGAAACGGCAGTATTGAGAATGCTCTACGGACACACCAACTCCGAGTCGATCTACATCCGCATGCACCGGATCAAACAGAAACTTCCGGCCTATGAACTCGACAAGGATTAATTTTCCCGGGCAACGGCTGAAACCTGCTCGTCTTTTGCAGGTAATCGGCCAGAATCAAAAGATAATTTTCGATACCCTTGTTAAATAGGTGGAGATTGAGTTATTCGAAAAAAACATAAAAGAGATTTTGACGAGGATATTAGAAATAAAAATCCGACCTTTGTTAGGGATTCCCGGCATGGGAGTGTCGTCGGTAGGAGGTTATTTGTGATGTAAACCCATAAAATTTACGATTATGAAACTGACTCCTTATCTCGTTTTCAATGGTCTGGCTCAGCAGGCGCTGGACTTTTACGCCGATGTGCTGGGGGGTAAGATCGAAAACCTGCACCTTTACGGATCGATGCCCGATGTGGCGGAAGAGCATCGTCAGAAAATTCTGCACGCTTGCCTCGTCTTCGACGGCGGATCGATGAGCCTGGCCGACACCCTGCCCGGCGATCCTGCCGATTTCGGTCGCCTGGGGCATATGCTCACGCTCGATCTCGATTCCATCGCAAAAATCGAAGAGGTGTATGCCAAGCTTACCGCCGGGGCGCAGGAGATCCGCTGCCCGCTGGGCGAGGCGTTCTTTGCCAAACGCTATGCCGAGGTGTATGACCGCTTCGGGGTGTTGTGGGCTTTGATGGTGGAATAAATGGACCGGATCGACCGCACGCCAGCGCTGCTCGTGCGGTTGCGATGCGGGTCGCCGGGTTCAGAAACTCTCGCGCACGATGTCGGCTGCGTCCATCGATGCGCCCATCAGAATCATCTCCACATTGTGGTTGTAGTCGGCAATGTCTTTTGCGGTCATATTGCTCAGCGCGAATTTGGAGATGTTACCGGTCACCTGGTTGGTTTTCTCGTTGAAAAAGTCTATGTAGCTGAGTAGCGGTTTGGTTTTTGCCGTGCCTATCCGGTCGGGAATCCCCTTTTGGGCCAGGCTCTTTGCGAATTCTCCGGCCCGGTTGCGTACCTCGCCGCGGATGGAGTTGCCCCGCACGACGGAGATAGTCCCTTTGATCAGGGGGGCGGCCCCGGACTGGATCACGTCGTCCCACATCCCGTGGCTGTCAACGACGTTTTCATCCATCCATTCTCCGATACTTTTTCCTTCGATCTTTTTCCCGTCGATCTCTTCCTCTCCGATCCTTTTATTTTCCAGATACTTGTCCACCTGATCCGTCCCGAATCCGATCATTCTGTCCGCACCTTCGTCCCGGGCGTATTCACGGGCCCGGGTTATGCCGCTTCCGGTGTCTATGGTGGCTGTTTTTTTGACCTGCAATCCCCCCGGGGAGGTTGTGGGACCCTGCAATGCCAGCTTCGGGGCTCCTTCGCCCGACAGGCTTTTGACCTGCAATCCTTCGCCGGCGTATCCTTTCAGGCTGGCTCGCAGGCCCGCCGCTTCTTCGGCCATCTGGCGACGGTACTCGGCCTCCCTGCGAAGCGATGCCTGGGCATCCTCCCCGGATTGTCTGCCGAATATCCAATCCACCAGTAAGTTGGCGCTTTCGGTAATCATTGCGCTCACCATTTGTTGCCCCACATTCTGGAGGATAGTTTTGTGGGGATCATAGGAACTCGACGACGAGGAGGAGGATGACGAGGAAGGAGAGGAACCGCCGCCTGTGTAGGGTACAAGACGGTAGTGTTTGCGCGTGTTCTCGGCATAGCGCGAAGCGAGGGTGCCGCTGAGGTTGTCCCGGTTGCCGCCCTGCTGCTGCCGGCGCGTGTTTTCGACGCGGCGGTCGATCTCGCGGTTGCATTCGCTCTGGGTGCCGGAGAAACCGGTGTTGTTGTTTCCGTAGTAGAGGCTGTAGCGCGACTGCGCGGCGGCGATCGCGCACACCAGGCACAACGCAACGGTCAACAGGTATTTCATCGATTTTTCGTTTTCAGGTATTCCTTGTATGTTGCCGAGGGGAATTCGCCCGTGGGCTTGTCTTTTTTGAAAGCGCCTTTGTATACCATCACTCCGTCCTCGTCGTAGCACGTTCCCTCCACTTTATCCCCTTTGTCGTAGGTGCCTTCGAATTTCCGCGATCCCGGGCAGTTGGGAACATCGTCCCTGGTCCTGCGCTCGACGCACGACTTATCGGGTTTATACCATCCCCAGCCGGTAGGCCATATCGAGCCGGTATATATAACCCCCTCGCCTGGTTTGTCGTAGGTGCCTTCCGTTAACACCAAACCCTTCCATTTATCCATTCTGCAGCGTCCCTCGAATTTGTCGCCGTTGCTGAACCTGACGATCGATTGGGTTTCGGGATTTGGATTCCCGTCGATAAATTCACCCTCGATCGTGAAATTGTGTGGAATTCCGGTGTATTCAAAGGTTCTGTGATTGCTCTTTTCGCCCAGCGTTTCGAGTTTGATGATCTCGGCACGCACCGCTTCGGCCTCCTCGGCCGGGGGATTGTAAGCGAGGTACTTGTTGAGGTAACCGATCGCTTTGGTGAACATCTCCTTGTCTTTCTTTTTCTTGCGGGCATACTGCCCATAGACAACGCCGAGGTTGTAGTATACCTCCGGTACATCTTTGTCGTACTGGAGGATGGCCTCGAACTCCTGCGCCGCCTTGAGATAATCCTCGTCGGCCTTCACCTCTTCCAGAAAAAGGTTGGCCCGGGTCCAGTGTCGGAACCCTTCGGGCGAGAGTTTGGGGGCCTGGGCGTGCGCGGCGAAACACGTCAAAAGTAAAATGACAGGGATTATTTTTTTCATAGCTTAGTTTGTTATCGATTGGGTGTATTGGGCGATGCGGTCGATGACGAAAAACGTCCCCCGGTCGTCGAGCACATAGAGTGCCTCGCCCGCCCCGAGCAGTTTTTGCGCCCCCTGGGCGTAAACAGGCAGGGGATCGCCCGCCTCGGCCAGGTAGTAAACCCCCGAAGAGGTCGCGTAGAAAACGCCCGCGCTGCACACGGCCAGCGATCTCACCGGGGCGTCGGCCGTGCAGATCTCGTGCGACCCGACGACGGTGAAAAGGTAGATCTTCGTCCCCGACCAGGCGTAGGTCCTCACCCCGTCGCCTGCCACGCCG
This sequence comes from Rikenellaceae bacterium, assembly GCA_031547705.1. Taxonomy (GTDB): domain Bacteria; phylum Bacteroidota; class Bacteroidia; order Bacteroidales; family Rikenellaceae; genus JAVBMJ01. Next base: position 4,507 of record JAVBRR010000025.1, read on the forward strand.
TCGATCGCCGACGACAACGAAACGAGCTTCACGGCCTGCCTCAGCGCCGAGTTCAGCAGGAAAATATCGCTTCCCTTCTCGCCGTCGTCCCGCACGAGATAGACCGTCTGCTCCATAGCAGGCCAGATCGAGAACCGTGCGTCGGGCATATGCATCACCTCGCGCCAGTTTCCGCCACGCAGTCCGCGGATCGACCGTCCGTTCTTGGTCAGGATCTCCCCGTCCGCAAGGCAAACGATGGCCTCGGGCTCGAATCCAGCCGGGGTGGCGAGCATTTCGGGCTCGTCGTCCTGCAGGAAGCCGTAATCGATGCTCAGCAGGCGCCTTTCGTTGAAGGCTGCCGGAAGTCCGATGCCATTCAGGAAGAGCAACCCCTTGCGCAGGTCGACCCTCGCCGGGGTGGACAACACCGTGATGTTCCCGCCGTCCTGCCCCGCCGACCTCTCCGGGAGCAGCGCCAACCATAAAACCAGAAAAACGACCGAATACCTCATAAATATCACATACTTATTCCGATCACAATTTTATGGATAATTTCGTTAAAGTCAAAATATTATTTTTTTGTTTTTATTCATGGTGAATCCCGAAAAATCGCTATCTTTGTGAAAAAATAGGCAAAATGTATGAAAAATAACACGCGAGATAACCTGCAAGGGGTAGGTGTGGCGCTGGTCACGCCTTTCGGAAGCGACGGCGGGGTGGATTATGCCGCCCTGGGTCGCCTGGTTGACTACGTGATCGAGGGCGGCGTGAACTACCTGGTTGCGCTGGGCACCACGGCCGAAACCCCCACACTTTCGTGCGACGAGAAGCGCGCGGTGTTCGATTTTGTCCGCACCCGCAACGCCGGCCGCCTGCCGCTGGTGGTGGGGATCGGCGGGAACGACACCTCGAAGGTGGTGAGCGACCTGAAGAGCTGGGATTTCGCCGGGGTCGAGGCCGTCCTGAGCGTTACGCCCTACTACAACCGACCCTCGCAGGAGGGTCTTTATCAGCATTATAAGGCGGTGGCGGCGGCTTCGCCCCGCCCGGTGATCCTCTACAACGTGCCGCCGCGCACGGGTGTGAACCTTACGGCCGAAACCACGCTCCGCCTCGCCCGCGAGGTGCCCAACCTGGCCGGGATCAAGGAGGCTTGCGGCGATATCGTGCAGATAAAAGAAATATTGAGCGGACGTCCCGCCGGGTTCCGGGTGATCTCGGGCGACGACGGGATGGCGCTTCCGCTGATCGAGGCGGGCGGCGACGGGGTGATCTCCGTGGCCGCGAACGCCTACCCGAAGCAGCTCGCCGAGATGGTCGGGGCCGCTTTGGATGGTGATAAAGCGTTGGCCTCGAAGTTAGAAACCACACTCACCGAACCCATCGAAGCCCTCTTTGCAGAGGGGAATCCCACGGGTATCAAAACGACGCTCGCCGTGCGCGGCATCGCCGAGAACCGCCTGCGCCTGCCCTTGGTGGCGGGCAGCGACGCCCTGCGCGCCCGCATCGCCGCGCTGATCGAAACCCACAAACTCTAAACCGGCGGCCTTGAAACGGGGTTGCTTCGTCTTTGTCGCCGCCGCGTCGACCGCCTTGCTGGCGTTGGCCGTGGTGCGTGCCTCGTGCGCCCGTCCCGATTCCGCGGCGTTGCGCGCCAAGGCAGCCGAGGCCCGCAGCTATTGCGTGCGCCACGGGATGGACACCACCTTCTGCATCCTGATCGACATGGGCATCCACTCGGGACGCGAACGCATTTTTGTATGGAATTTCAGCGAAGATAAATTGAAATACAGCGGCTTATGTTGCCACGGCATGGGCGGCGGCAGCACGGGCGCCGAACCCGTGTTCAGCAACACGCCGGGGAGCAACTGCACCTCGCTGGGCAAATACCGCGTCGGCGCCCGTGCCTGGAGCAACTACGGCATCAACGTGCACTACAAACTCCACGGCCTCGAATCGACCAACAGCAACGCCCACAAACGCATCGTCGTCCTGCACTCGTTCACCCCCGTCCCCGACGCCGAGATCTACCCCGCCCACCTGCCCATGGGCTTCAGCCTGGGGTGCCCCGTGGTGAGCGACGCGCTGATGCGCCGCCTCGACGGGCTGCTCTCCGCGCCCGCGCAGCCGGTGTTGCTGTGGATCTACCAGTAAAAAAGACCGGTCTGGCCGGAATTTTGATAATTTTTATACCTTTGTAATCGACATTGTTCGCTATGAAGAGGTATTTCTGCATTCTCACGGTTTTGCTGGCCCTGCTGTCGGCCGGTGCGCGCGCCCAGCGGGTGCCCGATAACGATTCGATATTCCGGGCGGTGGTGGACGGTGCGTCGCCCTACTACTATCCCAACCTGATGGCGCGCTACATGGCCGGCGATGCGACGCTCAGCCCTGACGATTACTTCTACCTCTACTACGGTTACATATGGGAACCCACCTACCGCCCCCTGGAGCCCGACCCCGACGCCGACCACATCCTCGAGTTGTTTTCGAAGAACCCCGAACCCGGCTACAGCCAGTGTGAGTCGATCATCGGGAGCGGTCTGAAAGTGATGCGCCGCGATCCGTTCAGCCCCCGTAACCTCAACTACCTCACCTACGCCTACGGGGCGTTGGGCGACACGTTGAACGAACGCCTCAGCGCCCGCCGTTTCGAGGCGGTGCTGGCGACGATCCGCTCGAGCGGCACGGGGCTCAAGGACTCCTCGCCGTGGCACGTGCTGACGCGTTTCCATGCCGAGGACGTGGTGGGGGCTATGGGCCTGGTGCCGCGCCGCGCGCTGATCATCAGCGCCAAGGTAGAGTACATCCCCTTGCTGGAACCCAACGACGGGGTGAAGGGCTACTACTTCGACTACAGCCGCGCCTACAGCAAAAAACCCGACAACCTGCCCGACAAGCGCTCCGGGGGGTGGCGGATCAACGGATTGAAGGTGAAATAAAATATATCAACAGGCGGCGACGTTTGTTTGTGAACCTTTTTATGACAAGATGATAAGTAAAATCAAGATATTCCCCGCCAGGCTGTTTCTCTTCGTTTTTGTGGCGCTGGCTGCCGTGTCGTGCGGCGACAAGGATTGCGATGTATGCGACCCCCGTACCCGCACGTTTTTCATCTACATGGCCGCCAGCAACTCGCTGGGTGCCCGCACGTCCGATTTCGACACCCAGAACATCGACCTGCTGGTCGCCGGGGCCACCCGGGCCAACATTGGCCGCAACAAGATCGTCGTCTACCACGCCGCCAAGCGCAGCAGCCAACCGGCGCCGCGCCTGCTGCTGATCCAGGCCGGAAAGGACGGTAAAGGCGTGATGACGGTGCTCAAGGAGTACGAAGCCCACAATTCGGCCACGGTCGAGGCCCTGAGCACCGCGATCGCCGACATGCAGGAGTATGCCCCGGCCGACAGCTACGCGCTCGATATCTGGTCGCACGGCACGGGGTGGCTGCCCTACACGGCTTCTTCTTATATGGTAGGCCCCGTCAACCGCTGGGGCCAGCAGCAAGGCTTGCTGCGCAAAATGACCGCGCCCGACTCCTCACAAAGGTTCCAGACCAAAGCCATTATTCAGGATACGCGCTATCCGGCTGCTACACAATGGTTGTCGGTCGCCGATATTTCGGCCGCCGTCCCCGACCACCTGTTCGAGTTCATCCTCTTCGACGCCTGCTACATGGGCCAGATCGAGGTGGCCTACGAGCTGCGCAACGACACGAAATACGTTGTCGCTTCCTCGACCGAGGTCCTCGCCGACGGGATGCCCTACGACCGGATCCTGAAAGACGTGTTCGCGACCACGCCCAACCTCACGTCGCTGTGCGCCAAATTCTACGACTACTACAACGTCCGCACCGGTATGGACCGCTCGGCGACGATCGCTTATTACGACTGTTCGAAGCTCGAAGCCCTGGCCACGAAGATGCGTGAAGTGGCCTCGACCCGCCGCACCGAGATCGCGAATTTCAGCCTCTCGACCGTGCAGTTCCTCGACGGCTACAACAAGCACACGATGTTCGACCTCGAGGATTTCATTGCCAAACTGGCCCCCGCGGAGTTGGCTTCGGTCCGGGCGCTGATCACTGCCGCCATCCCCTACGCCACCACCACGCCCGAGGCCTACACCGATCCGGGCGGCGGTACGACTTATCCGATCAATACCTACTGCGGCGCCTCGGTCTACATCCCCGTGAGCGCGTACGCCGACATCAACCCCGCCTATTACGCCACCGCCTGGGGCGCAAGGGTTTACGGAGATTGACGCCATGAAACGCCTGCCTGCCGCCCTCCTGTTGCTTTTGCTGGTTTCCTGCACGGGGACTGGAGCGCGCAAAGACGCGGTGGTGGTAGCGACGTCCGAGCACAAGCCCTTGCAGATCCCGGCGATACCGTCCTACCTGACCGTCCCCGCCGACCGCGGCGAGTGGCTCGCGCAGCACTTCTGGGACAACTACGACTACGCCGACACCACGCAGATCGCCTCACCCGCTACCACCGAACAGGCCCTGGCCGAGTTTATCGAGCTGTTGAAATACGCCCCCGCCGAAACCGCCTCGGAGGCTATCCGCAAGAACCTCTCCGATGCCCGGCGATCCGGCCGCCCGATGCTCGACTTCTTTGCCGGCCTTTACGACAAATACCTTTACGACCCCAATTCGCCCGCGCGCAACGAAGATCTTTATATCGCTGTATTGGAGTATCTTGTGAATAATTCCGGATTGCCCGATATCGAGAAGGCGCGCCCGCGCTATCGGCTCGAAATGGCGATGAAAAACCGTCCCGGCACACCGGCGGCCGACTTCGCCTACGTCACGATTTCGGGCGAAAAAGGAACGATGCGCCGCATAGCGGCCCCCATGCTGCTGATTTATTTCCACAACCCGGGTTGCGGCGGATGCAAGGAGATCATGGCCTCGGTGGCCTCTTCCCCGGCGGTTTCGCAGGCCATCGCCTCGGGCAAGCTCAAGGTGCTGGCGATGTACGTCGACGGCGACCTGGCTACGTGGCGCGAGCGTTTCGCCGATATTCCCGCCGGCTGGATCAATGCCGCCGACCCCGCGGGCACGCTGCGTGACGGCAACGTCTACGACCTGCGCGCCATCCCCAACATCTACCTGCTCGACCGTGACAAGCGCGTCATACTCAAGGACGCGCCCTTCGAGGCCGTCGAGCAATACCTCGAACAACAGTAACCTACTGAATCGGGGGAGCCGGAGGAAGTGTTGTTTCCCCGGCTCCCCGATTCAGTTGCTATTTAGAATCCGTAGCTTTTGGCGTACGGAATTTCGGGCACTACCGTCGCCGAGGGGTCGAACGTGCGATCGGCGCAGGCGGGACAGGGTTTCAGCAGCAGGCTGAAGCTCCCCGAAAGACGGTCCACTTTTTCGACCGGCGTTTCGCCCGTTCCCGGGAAGTTGATCTTGGTGCCGTAGCCCGTTAACAATTTGTTGTCGGTGAAGACGATTCGTCCGCCGAGGTTCTCGACGCCCAGGTTGTTGCGGTGCCCGGCAAAGCCCAGGGGTGCCACTCCCTCGCCACAGAACAACGAGAAGTCGACCCCGGCGCGATTGCCCGGGAAGCGCAGGTCGTCGCGGTGGAGCGCCCAGGCGTCGCGTTCGTTCATGGCGGTTTTGCCCGGCGTCGAGGCGTAAGGCCCTTCGCCGACCCACTTGAAGACGCTGTAATCGCCCGCAAGCGCGAATCCAAGCCCGAATTCGAGGAAGCTTCCCGTGCCGTTCACCGGCTTGAGGTCGTAGCCGACCCGCAGAACGTCGCCGGGCAGCAGGGTGTAGATCACGTTTCCTTCGACCCACTGGCCGGGCTTTTCGGCGCGGTTCCAACGGTAGCGGGCCTCGATGGTCACGCTGTCGCGGTTGCCGGTCACCTTGCTCGAAAGCAGGGTGGGGGAGTCGAGTAGGTAGGGATTCCAGTAGAAAACGCCCTTGCGGCGGGTGGCCTGGTTGACTACGTTGATGGTCGGCTTGCGTCCCACGCGCAGCACCGGAGCGCCGTCGACGACCGCTTTTTGGCCTTTGGAGGCCCAGGTGACCTTGCCGTTGCGGTCCATCGTGAAGAGCGCATCACCCGAAGCCACCGCCACGCCTCCCGAAGGACGGCGCACTTTCCACGAGGCTTTGGACGGCGCGGGTTCGGCTGCGGGAACACCGCCGGTGACCTGCAATGCGATCGTCCGTTCGTAGATCTGTATCCCCGTGGGGGCCATTACGGCCACTTCGAGGATGTATTCCCCGTCGCGGGCGGGCAGTTCGAGCTCGACGGGCAGGGTGCCGCGGCTGCGGGCGGCCAGGGTAGAGGTCGCCTCGCCCGAGGCGATCGGACGGTAGTATTCGCGCAACTTCCACCGGAAGGAATACCCGGCCAGCGAGATGAAATCGAACCGGTTTTCAAGGTTGAGTTGCAGCGTCTGCCGGCCCGCGCTGACCTGCAATTCGCGGTCGGCGATGATCACCGGCGAGTAGATCTTGCGCAGGTACCAGTAGTCTTCCGAAGGGTAGCGGTCGGCGTAGACCACGCCGTCGGTGCCCTTGTCGCCGTAGCTGTCGTAGTAGGTCGTCGGGGTTTTCCACACGCCCAGCACCAGCGTGTCGGCCATGAATTCCTCGCGGGTGCGCGTACGTTGCACCGCCTGGTCCATCAGCAGCCAGGCATTTCCTCCGGCAACGTGGGGGTATTTGAGTATCAGGTTGTAGAGCGCCTCGAGGTTTTCGAAGGCCAACCCCAGGGAGTGCGAATACTCGGTCAGGATGATCGGCTTGTTGAGCAGCGGCGCCAGGCTGTCGAGCACCGCGGCGGCCGGGTAGTGGAAGGTGTAGAGGTCGACATTGTCGGAATAGGTGGGCCAGTCGCGCATGAAGCCGCCCCGGGTGACCGGTATGGTGCGGGGACGCGACGGGTCTTTTTCGCGGACGTATTTCAGTGTCGTTTCCACGAGCGGCGTGTAGGCGTTTTCGTTGCCGATGCTCCAGAAGATCACCGCCGGATGGTTCTTGTCGCGCGTGAGGGTGGCCTCGGCGCGCTTGAGCAGCTCGATCTGGTAGGAGGGATCCTTGAGGTGGCTGTCGCCGAAGCCGAAGGGCACCTCGCAGTCGACGTAGATACCCGCTTCGTCGCAGAGTTCCAGGAAACGGGGGTGCTGCGGATAGTGCGAGGTGCGCACGAAATTGATGTTGGCCGCCTTCATGAGGCGCAACTCCTCGAGGCGCTCGTAGTCGGTGAGCGCGCGCCCTTTCAGGGGGTGGATCTCGTGGTTGCACACCCCGCGCAGCAGCACCGGCTTGCCGTTGACCCGGAAGATACCCCCTTCGGTCGATATTTCGCGGATGCCGACCCGTTCGCGGATCTGCTGCACGACTTCGCCCCCGGGCGAGAGGATCTTGGCCGTCAGGGTGTAGAGGTAGGGCGTTTCGGCGCTCCAGTGGTTGACACCCCTGACGAGCTTTTCGAAGACCAGGCGGTTCTTCCCCGCCTCGACCGCTCCGCCGAACGAAGCGATGTCGCGCATCGACTGGTCGAACAGCGTCACCTCGACCCGGTGTCCCGCAGCGGGGGCGCCGCCGAAGGTCTTCCAGTCGATCGCCACCGAGATCAGGGCGTCGTCGGCCCCTTTGAGTGCGCTGGTGAAGGTCATGTCCTGGAAATGGAGTTCGGGTACCGCAAACAGGTCCACGTCGCGGAAGATGCCCGAAAGGGCCCAGCAGTCATTCGTGTCGAACTCCCATCCCTTGACCCGGGTGGTCACGTCGACCGCGATCAGGTTCGGGCGGTCGCGGTAGAGATAGGGCGTGAGGTCGAACTGGCTCGGGTTGAACGATGAGGCCCATTCGCCCACGAAGTGGCCGTTCAAGTAGAGTTTGAATCCGTACATCACCCCGTCGAAACGCACGAACAGGTGGTCCTGTCCCAGGTTCGAGGGCGCTTCGAACGTCCTGCGGTAGAGTCCGCGCCCCGCTTCGAGTTCGCTGCCGTACCGGGGGTTGTTCTTGCCGCTGTTTTCCCACTGGGCCGGTACTTCGATCTTGCCCCACGCCTTGGAGGGCACATAGTCCGGTTTAAAGAAATCCCGGTCTGCCGCCGGCACCTCTTCGCCCGCGATGTAGATAAAATCCCACGTCCCGTTCAGGGATTGGAGCATCATTCGGTCGCGCACCTGGTAGCTCTCCTGGCGCTGCGGGACGAGTTCCTGGGCCGTTGCCGCAACAGCCATCGCACAGGTCGCCCACGTAAAAATAAGTCGCTTCATCGGTTCGTTCATTTGGGTTTGGTTTATAAAGGTAGTGATTTTCGGGTAGGAAACATTCCGTCCTGTGATACGACAAGGGAACCCCCTAAAGGGTTCCCTGCCGTATGTAGAGTGATCAGCAATCCTTTACGGAGTGACTGACTTGGCCCAGCGCGGGTCGCCGATGCCGAGCGTGTAGATCGGGTGGGCTTTTACCGCGGCGGTGTTTTTGTACATCAGGCTGGCGTTGAT
>JAVBRR010000164.1:0-3673 GCA_031547705.1 Rikenellaceae bacterium
GGTGCAGCACCGTGACGATGAATTGCACCTTCTGGGCCATGCCCTTGCTCAGTTCCTCGACTTTGCGATCCCACCAGCCTTCAATGCCGAATTTGCGGAACCACTGTTTCAATTGCACGGTGGCCTCTTTGCGCGAGAGTCCCTTGAGGCGGGCGAAGTAGATCGCCTGCTCGCCCACGCGCCTTTTGCGGTAGAGGCCGCGCTCCTCGGGCAGGTAACCGATCTTGTAGATATCTTCGGGCTGCAAGGGCCGCCCGTCGAACCACACGGCCCCGCTGTCGGGCGCGGTGATGCGGTTGATGATACGGATCAGGGTCGTTTTACCCGCGCCGTTGGGCCCCAGCAGGCCGTAGACCGTCCCCTCGGGCACGGAAAGCGACACGTCGTCGAGCGCCGTGTGCGCCGCGTAGCGCTTGGTGACATGTTCTATGCGTAGGATGTCCATAATTCACGCAAAGATAGAAAATCCCCCCGGAAAATCGTACCTTTGCAGACAAAACGTAACCGCAATATGCTCTATCCCCTCAAATTCCGCCCCTCGCTCAAAGAACGCCTCTGGGGCGGCGACGCGCTGGCCTCCATGAAACGTTCGGCGAAAGATGCCGGCAAAAAAATAGGCGAAAGCTGGGAACTCTCGGCCGTGCCGGGCGATGTGTCCGTCGTGGCGAACGGCCCCCTGAAAGGCAACAGCCTGGCCGAATTGCTGGAAGTCTACATGGGCGACCTGGCCGGCGAAAAGATATTCGACAAATTCGGCGAGACGTTTCCGCTGCTCATCAAACTGATCGACGCGCGCGACGTGCTCTCGATCCAGGTCCACCCCGACGACCGCCTGGCCGCAGTGCGCCACCAATCCTCCGGCAAGACCGAGATGTGGTACGTCGTCGATGCCCAGCCCGGCGCATCCCTCTACGTAGGTTTCAAGCGTAAAACCTCGCGGGAGGAATACCTCGCCGCGGTCGAGGCGGGGACGCTGCCCGAGTTGCTGCGCCGCGTCGAGGTGAAGCCCGGCGAAGCCTGGTTCATTCCCGCCGGGGCGATCCACGCCATCGGCGCGGGGCTTCTGATCGCCGAGATCCAGCAGACCTCGGACATCACTTACCGCGTCGACGACTGGGGCCGCCTGGACGACCAGGGCAATCCCCGCCAACTGCACACCGAACTGGCCGTCGACGCCATCGACTTCTCGGCCCCCGGCGATTACAGCATCACCGTCACCCCGCGCACCAACGAGCCGGTGCTGATGAAGCGTTGCCCATACTTCACCACCAATCTTTTGAAGGTCGAGGGCGAAGCCGTGCGCGACTACGCCCCCCTCGACTCGTTCGTAATCTATATGTGCCTGAAGGGCGAGCTGAAGATCGGCTACGAGGGCGGCACCGAAACCCTCTCGGCCGGTGAAACGGCCCTGTTGCCCGCCGCGCTGGATGAGGCGGTCCTCACCGGAAACGCGACCCTTTTGGAAGTTTACATAGAGGAGGCGAAGTAGCCAGACCCCGGTAGTGGAAAAGTTAACGGACGCCCGAGGGCGTCCGTTTTCGTCTCTTTCAACCGCGTCAGTTAGTTCACCAGGTTATCCGCCTCGTTGACCGAGAGGGCTTCCATTTCCATCTGGATGCGCACCATCTTGATGGCGGTCGCGGCGGCTTCGTCGCCCTTGTTGCCGAGCTTTCCGCCCGCACGGTCGAGCGCCTGCTGCATGTTCTCGGTGGTAAGCACCCCGAAGGCGATCGGCATGTTCCAGTCGATCGAAAGGCGGGTGATCCCCTCCGTGACGCCCATGCAGACGTAATCGAAGTGACGCGTCTCACCCTGGACCACGCAGCCGAGCACGATCACCGCGTCCACGTCGGTGTACTCGGCGAAGAATTGCGCGCCCAAGGGAAGCTCGAAGCTGCCCGGCACGTATTTGATCTGGATGTTGTGGTCGGCGCAACCGCTGGCGCGCAGCGTGCGCACGCACCCCGTCAGGAGCTCTTCGGTTACCTGCTCGTTCCACTCCGAAACGACGACGCCGAATTTCATGTCCTCGGCCGACGGAAGCCGCTCCGAGCGGGAAAGGTTGCGATGTTTGGTTGCCATAGGATCTGGTGTGTTGGGGGCGAAAGGCACGCCGCCCTTTGGAGGCGGCGCATGGTATCTGTATCGGGAACCGGTTATTCTACGCGGCCGATGCTCTTATCGATGTCGCGGGCTTCGAGGCTGTTACCGAATTCGCGGCTGATGCGCTGGTAGTAGGCCAGGGCCCCGGCGTTGTCGCCCAGTTTCTCGCTCACCAGACCTGCCTTTTTGAGGTAGTAGGGGGTGGTGAGGGGGTTCGAGGCGGCTTCGACGGCCTTGCGGTACATACCGAGGGCCTTGTCAAACTCGCCCTTGTCGGAGAGCAGATCGCCCCTCAGCCCGTAGTTCTGGGCATTGATCAGTACCCCGGGGGCACCGTCGGCGTTTTTATACTTGGCGAGGATCTCCAACGCGGCGTCGGCCTGGCCGGTCTTGACGTAGCAGATCCCGGCGTACTGGCGCGCCAGGTTGCCCTGGGGCGTGGAGCCGTACGAGTCGATAATTTCGAGGAAACCTGCGTTGGCGCCGTCGCCGTCCAGGGCCTGCTGCCACTGCTCGGCGGCGAAGAGCTGCTCGGCCACGAACATGGCGTCGGCGGCGCGGCCCTCGCGCGGCTGGGCGTAGAGGTACTTCCAGCCGAAATAGCCCGCGGATCCGGCCACAATAGCTATGAGTATGTAAAACAGAACTTTGGAGTTCTTCTCGATAAAACCTTCGGTCCGGCTGATGGCCGAGGCGATGACCACTTCGGGGTCTTCGGTGTGCGTTTTCTTATCGGACATGACGATGCTTGGATAATTTTTTGAATACGCAAAAGTACACCTTATTTACGGATTACAAAACCCCGGGCCCCAAATATTTTATTTTTTGCCCCTTTTTAGTACCTTTGAGGCAGGAAATCCGCCATGAAACTCGAAAAACTCACCCTGCTCAACTTCAAGAACCTCGCCGCGGGCGAGTGGTCCTTCCCGGGGCGCATCACCTGCCTGGTGGGCGACAACGGCGCAGGCACGACCAACGTGCTCGAAGCGGTTCACTACCTCTCCGTAGGACGCGGGGCGATGGGCCTTTCGGACGCGCAGAGCGTGCGCCACGACGAGGAGTTCTTCCTGGTCGAAGGCTCTTTCGTCTCCGATGCCGGCAAGGCCGAGCAGATCACCTGCGCCTACAAGCGCGACGGGGGCAAAACGCTCAGCCGCAGCGGGAAAGAGTACGAACGCCTATCGGACCACCTGGGACTGGTACCCATCGTGGTGGTCTTCCCGTCGGACGTGTTCCTGGTGAGCGACGCAGCCGAGGAGCGGCGGCGTTACCTGAACAGTTTCCTCTCGCAGCTGGACCGCGCCTACCTCGACGCGGTGATCCGATACAACGGGGCCCTCGCCCAGCGCAACAAGCTGCTCAAGGAGTCCTGGGGCCGCCACAACGAGGAAATGCTCTCGGTTTTGGACCTGCAGCTGGTCGAGTACGGCCGCCGCGTGAGCGCCCGCCGCGCCGAAACCATCGCGCAGATGACCCCCCTGGTGGCGCAGTATTACGCCGCCCTCTCGGACGATCGCGAGCAGGTCTGCCTGACCTACCGCTCGGAGCTCCTGACGGGTGATTTTGCCGA
>JAVBRR010000133.1:0-4113 GCA_031547705.1 Rikenellaceae bacterium
GGCCGCGTCGAGCCTCTGCACCCCGTATGTCACGCTGGACTGGATGTAGAGGGTCTTTTCGTACCCCGCCCGGTAACGCAGTAGCGCCTGGCGCGACGAAATGCCGAGGTAGCCCTCCTGCGTGCCGAAAAACATCTCCGATACGAGGTTGTCCCACGTGCCGATCTCGGCCAGCATGCTGTTGGCCTTGTTGTTAGCCGCTTCGTCGGCCGACTCCCATCCGCGGCTAAAGACGCGTTTGATGCGCACGACGTATTTGTGGTTGCGCAGCACCTGCCCGAAGGGATGCCCTTCGATTCCCGGGTCGAAGTCGACGCGGTAGTACGAAAGCTCTTCGTCGTCGCCGTAATACCCGGCCACCACGATGCGGGTCACGCCGGTCAGTTGTTCTGCCGCGTTGTCCGTCCCCTGCGATTCGGGTACGTAGAGTTTCTCGACCGAGGCGAGCGGCGCGCCCTCGTGGTCACAACAAAAATCCAGGCGCGAACACCCTGCGGGAACGCTCGGGGCGGTCACCGGCGCCGGAGGAAGAGCCTGACGGGCCGCCGGGTCGGGAGCGATCTGTATCTTGTCGTTGGCGCCGTAGACCGTCACACCGATCAGGCGAAAACTGTCCGACACGGGATCCAGGTCGCGGATCATGTCGACGCGCGCCACGGCCCGGAGCATCGTCACCGAGATGTTGTCCGTGCCGTCGGCTTTCAACTCTTTCAGCGCTATCTCGCCGCACATAGGCAGGTCGCACGCGAGGTTGCCGTCGATGCACAGGGCGATATTTTTTCTGACGTCGCATTCCGCCTCGCCCGCCTGGGGGGTGTAGGAGCCGAAGGCGTCGCCGTAGTTGGCTACGACCAGCAGCTTCACCGAGTCCGCCGATTCGTGCAGCAGGGCGTCGAACGTGGCACTCAGGCCGTCGTTGCTCACGCGCAGCCCATCGGTCATATAGCGGAACAGGTATTCGCCTTCGTCGGGTTTGAACACGAGCACCCGCACTGCGGAGATATCGCATTCGGGATCGGCGCCCGCCCGCGTGGCCCTCCGGGGAATGGAGGCCTCGGGGGTCGATACCGAGAGGCGTACGTATGGACTGTGTGTGGAAACGGCGTTTTCCGCCGGTTCCCTGTTGCACGACGCGGCGGCCAGCAGCAGGATAAAGAATAATTTTCGCATAATCAACATGATCGGGTGGAACGCATCCGATACAACAGCTGTGCCAAATTATGCTATTTCCGGGACTTTTCAGCGCCCGCAGAGCGTGGCGTAGTCGCAGTTCTCGCACAGGCGTGCATCGGCGCACTGTGTGAAGGGGCGCTGCGGATCGAACACCTCGCCGAGCAGCGTGCGCACCCGGGCTTCGAACTCCGCGGCGTAATCGCCGTAGCTCTCCACGTCGCATTTCGCCGCCGTGTCGCGGATGGGCGAGGCGCCGTTTTCGTCCCCCATGTCGCGGATGTAGTAGAGTGCGGGTTGCAGTCCGGCGGGTTGCGCGCTGCCGCTGTGCGAGAGCATCAGGCAGTAGAGCAGCGTCTGGAACACGGCGCTTCCCTTGCCCGGGTCGCCGGGCGTGAAGAGCGATTCTGTGCCGGCGAAGGCGTTGTTCACCGCTCCCGTTTTGTAGTCCACCACGCGCGTGCGTCCGTCGGCCAGGCGGTCGAGGCGGTCGGCGATGCCGTGCAGCCGCACCGTGCGGCGCTCGCCGCCGGCTTCGAAGTCGAACCCGCAGCCCAGGCGCTGTTCCATGGCGATCAGGGAGAAACCCTTGTCCGCCGCGTCGGCGGGCAGGATGCAGGAGTCGATGTAGCGGTGGATCACCTCGCGCGCCAGCACCACCGCGCCCCCGTACTCTTCCGCAGGGATCTCCTCGCCGCCGAAATATTCGCTGCGCAATGCCTGGTCCACGGCCGCGCCCACGGCGTCGTTGCCGATCATCGCCCGGATCTGCTCGCTCGCATCGGCGCTGCCCGCCAGGGGGGCGTAGAGGATCTCCATGGCCGCGTGGAGCACCGACCCGAACACCGCCGGATCGATCTCGGCGGTCGCATCGGGTGCGACGCGCATACCGGCTACGTAGTTGAGGTAGAAGCGCACCGGACAGCGGATGTAGGTCGCCAAGGCCGAGGGCGACAGGCTGCCCGTGCCTTCGGTGAAACGCGCCAGGCGCCGCGCCGCTTCGCCTTCCTTGTTGATAATGATGGGTTTTCCCGCCGGCAGGTTCGCATCGACGGCGATCTGCCGGTAAGCGAGTCGGTGGGGCGATTCGTAGCGCAACTGGTGGATGTAACGGCTGGGTTCGCCCGAGCGTTTTTCGTCGGCGTGCGAGCAGTAGACCAGGTGGATGCGCCGTGCACGCTGGACCAGGCGGTAGAAGTGGTAGGCAGAAACCCCCTCGTCGTGCTCGACGGTGGGCAGCCCGTAGGCCAGCCGCAGGTTGTAGGGGATGAACGACGAGGCCCCCTTGTTGCCGGGGTAGACGTCGTCGGCCAGCGACAGCACCACCAGGTTTTCGAAATCCAGGTTGCGGCTTTCGAGGATCCCCATGATCTGCACTCCCTCGAGCGGCTCGCCGCTGAAAGGCAGGCGCATCCCCTGCAATGTTTTACGCACCAGCGAAATATAGGTATTCACTCCCATCCCGATGCCGCACTGGTCGATCGAGGTACGCAGCCGCACCAGCGCCTCGCAGATCGCAGCGAGGAACTCGCGTCGCAGCGCCTTCGTTTCGCCCCAGGCCATGGGCGCGGTGTCGGGTTGCGCCGTTTCGCCGCCCGTTGCCGCCACGCGCGAGGCGATATCGAGCAGGTAGTCCGACATCCCCTGCCACGAATCCACGCGCCGGAAGATCGCGGCCGGAAGCCCCTCGGTGGCCAGGGTTTCGGCCCGGACGTACATCCTCGTGTGGCGTCCGAGCGCTTCGGCGGTTCCGGCCGGGATCGCGTCGTGCAGAAAGGGATGCCCGGCCAGGCCCGTCGCGTCGCTGCGATGGAACATCACGTTCCCGCCCCGCACGCGGCACCGGCCCTGCAGGGCGACCAACCGTTCGACGAGCGAGTAGGCCAGCGTCAGCCGCAGCGGGTAGCCCATCGTGACGTTCACTTTCTGTATGCTTTCGGGGATCGAGTAGAGCGCCGCGGGCAGCAGGTTTTCGTCCATCAGCACCACGGCCGTCTCCTTATCGGGCGTTCGTCCCGTTGTGGCGGCGATCTCTTCGAGGAACGTGTGGACGTATTTGCATTCGAGGCTCTGCGAGGGGGCCGACACCACGGTAATCTCCTTGGGGTGCGCAAAATCGTCGCGTCCGACGCCGGGGTCGCTTTCGGGAAAGCGCACCGCGTTGTCGCGCACGAACACCCCCGCCTCCTGCCGCCGGTCGGCGAAGTAATAGTTGTCGTAATCCCAGAAAAACTCGGTCTGGAAGTTGTTCTTCAGGTAGGTAAAGATCCGTTTTTCGCACTGCGACAGGGCGTTGAACCCCGCCACGACAAACCTTCTCGGACGTAAGCCGCCTGTGTCGCCCGCCTCGATCCGCTCCACCGCCCGCCGCGCCAGCATACCTCCGTAGGCGATACCCAACTCGTCCAACCGCGCGCGGAAACCGTGGTAAATGGGCGCCAGCGTTTGCCACAGCTCGACGAAGCGGCGTTTCTCCTGCGAGAAGTCGGCTTCGGCACCCACGCTGCGCCAGAATTGCGTCACCACCTCGCGCTGCTCGTCGGTCAGGTAGTCGAGGCTGCCCTCGATCTCCTTCAGGTCGGCCAGGTTGGCCAGCAGCGCGTCGGCATCGACCAGGTAGCGGTCCACGGCGTCGAAATCCCGGAGCAGCAACTCGCCCCAGAAATAGAATGAATCGAAACTCTCCTCGTGGAAGCGGCTGTAAACCTTGTAGAGCTCGGCCACGAGCCGCATCGACTCACCGCGCACCAATCCCCCCGACAATTCGCCGGCCAGTTCGTCCACGGTGAGGTATTCGGGTTGCCACAGGGGTTTCCGGGCGACTTTGGCGAGGGCGTCTTCGAAAAAGAGCCGCGACCGCCGGTTGGGAAACAGAATGGAAAGGGACGAAATCTCGTCCCCGTATTTTGCGTACATACTCTCTGCAAAGCGTGCGAGAAACAT
>JAVBRR010000153.1:0-4451 GCA_031547705.1 Rikenellaceae bacterium
ATGTTTAACTTTAAATCAAATTTTGCAGAACCTATTATTACATACCTAAAAAACTTATAACGATATGGTTATCACATTCAATGAGCTGCGCCGCATCAAAGACAAGTTGCCGAGCGGAAGCTCAAAACGCATTGCGGAAGAACTGAATATCGATGCAGACACCGTACGCAACTATTTCGGTGGCAGGCATTTCGAAGATGGAGGAGCTCTCGTGGGGGTTCACTTCGAAAAGGGTCCCGACGGCGGCATCGTCACCCTGGACGACACGACTATTCTCGATTGCGCAATGCGGATCCTAAACGAAAGCAGAGTGGCGTTGTAGCAACTGCGTAAACTGGCGATGGGGTCGGGACTGTGAAGTTCCGGCCCTTTTTATATGCTGATCGATAGGCTAATAGAGGTACCGGTCGCGCAGGGAAACCAGATCGCCGGCGGTGAGGCCGTATTCGGTTTCGAAATAGGCTTCGAGGGTGGGATAGCGCTCCAGGATCAGGTCGAGCGCCGACTCGAGGTATTCGGCCGAAACCTGCATCATCCGAGAGAAAAGTTCGATCTTCTCCTCGGAGTCCAGCCAGGCGGCCATCTTGTCCATGAATTTGCCGTTGCAAATGCCGATGTAGGTGTTGCTGGCCAGGTAGTCCTGCCGGACCACGTCGATGGGCACGCCGAGCAGCAACAGCAGCAGGGCCGACCCCATCCCCGCGCGGTCCTTGCCCGACTCGCAGTGCTGGATAAAGGGCGCCTCGCCCGCCAGCATCACGCGGAACATCTCGGCGAAGGCGGGGTTGCCGAAGACCATGTCGCGGTAGCCGAACCGCATGATCTCGGTCAGGTCCCTGAATTGCGCGAAACGCTCGGGGGCCTTGAGCATCGTCCCGGGCCCGAAGCCGCCCACGGCCTCGTCCGCCAGGGGCATGGCCGAGATATTGACGATGCGCGCGCCCTCGATCGCATCGTCGGGTTCGCCTGCCGATCCTGCGGCCGAGCGGTAGTCGATCACGGTGCGGATGCCGAGCGAAGCGACATACCGGGCGTCGTGGTCGATAAGTTTGTGCAGGGCGCCCGAGCGGTAGAACAACCCCCAGCGCACACGGCGGCCGTCACCCGAGGTATAGCCCCCCAGGTCGCGGAAATTGCACGTTCCCAGCAGCGGCAGTTCGCGTTCGCCCGCGAATTCGGCGGGATGACCCTCCTTGCGGAGAATGAAATAGACGCGGCGGCCGGGGAGGGGATCGTCGAAAGTAACCTGCCCTTCGGAGGTGACCAGCAGGAGTTTTTCGTTGCCGTCTTCGGCGGGCAGGGCGTTGTAATAGATCGACACCTCACCCGGTTCGGTGTGGTTCCAGTTGATTGTCAGCTGCTCACGGTTGCGCTTGCAGGTCAGGTTGTCGAAATATCGGGCCATAATAGGCGGCAAATGTATGAAAAATTATTAAGATGCTAACCCATCTACAATTTTTTCCGGTAACCGGCCACGGCCCACAGGTTGAGCAGCAGGGCGAATCCCCCCAAAGCGGCGAACTGGGGCGCCAGGTCGGCCAACGTGCTGCCCTTGAGGTAGACCATGCGCATGATGGAGATAAAATATTTCGGCGGATTGAACCAGGCGATCGCCTGCGCCCACCGGGGCATGCTGGTAACGGGCGTAAAAAGACCACTCATCAGGATCAAAACTATCACAAAAAAGAGCATAACGAACATCGCCTGCTGCATCGTGGCCGAATGGTTCGAGATCACCAGCCCCATGCCCGACATCACGACGATAAAGAGCAGCGCCCCCGCATAGAGCGTCCCCAGCGACCCCGCGGGCGTCAGCCCGTAGACCAGCCGGGCGACCAGGAAACAGATCGACAGCACCACAAAACCGATGATCCAGTAGGGGATCAGCTTGGCCAGGATGAAGTTCAGCTTGCTCACGGGCGACACGTTGATCTGCTCGATGGTGCCGATCTCCTTTTCGCTCACGATGTTGAGCGTGGGCAGGAATCCGCAGATGATCGTCAGCAGCATCACCATCAGCGCCGGCACCATGAAGACCTTGTAGTCCATCGTGGGGTTGAAAAGCGCGCGCGTCGAGATCTCGATCTGCGGGGCGGCGGACGCGAGTCCCGCCCCGTCGCGCAGCTCCTGCGAAAAACCGGCCAGCGTGGCGGCCATGTAGTTGCTGCCCATAACCCCCTTGGTGCCGTTGACCGCGTTGGCCGAGATCATCACCCGCCCCACCCCGCCGCGCATCATGTCGCGCTCGAAGCCCGCCGGGATCTCGAGGATCAGGTCCGCGCGCCCCCGCTCGACGCTCTCGAGCGCCCGGTCGTAGCCCGCGGCCGTTTCGGCCAGGCGGAAATAGTGCGACGCGGCGATCTTGGCGGTAAGCCGGGTGGAGAAGGAGCTGCGGTCGGTGTCGACCACAGCCACGCGGATGTTGGTGATCTCGAGGTTGGCCACCCACGGGAAAACCAGCATGGCCAGGCACGGGAAAATGACCACCAGCTTGGGCAGGAAAGCGTTCCGGACGAACTGCTTGAACTCTTGTTCCAACAGGAACTTCAGCATGGCGTCAGGATAGCCTTATTTTAAACTTTTTAAAACTCACGAAGATCAGCAGCGCGCCCATACCCGTCAGAATGGCCAGTTCGCGGACGATGAATTCCACTCCCAGTCCTTCGATCATCACCTTGCGCACCGCCTCGATGAACCAGCGCGCGGGGAGGACGTTCGAGATCAACCGCAGGATCCAGGGCATGCTCTCCACCGGGAAGATCAACCCCGAAAGCAGCATCACGGGCATCATAAGCCCCATGCCCGAGATCAGCATCGCCATCACCTGGTTGGCGGCCACGGTCGAGATCAGCAGCCCCAGCGCCAGCGAAACGGCGATAAACAGCGCCGTCAGGGCCAACAGCAACCCCAGGCTGCCCGCCACCGGGACCCCCAGCACATAGACCGACAGCAGCAGGATGGTCGCCAGGTTGACCAGCGACAGCACCAGGTAGGGCACCGCCTTGGAAAGGATGATGATCAGCGGGCGCACGGGCGAGGCCAGCAGCAACTCCATCGTGCCGGTCTCCTTTTCGCGCACGATCGAAATAGCGGTCATCATAGCGCAGATCAGTGTGAAGATCAGCCCCATCACACCCGGCACAAAATTATAGGCGCTCTTCATCTGGGGGTTGTAGAGCAGCCGGATCTCGGGCGAGACGGTCATCGGCGGCGGGGCGGACACCGTCGCCTCCCCGGCGGCGGAAGCGACCACCCCCGCGGCGTAGTTGGCCATGATGGTCGCCGTGTTGGGGTCGGTGCCGTCGACAAGCAGCTGCATATCCCCGCGTCCCGTATGAAGCAGGCTCTCTCCGAAATTATTCTCGAACACCGCCACCATATCGACCCTCCCGTCGCGGAAAGCGGCCTCGGCGGCGGCGCCCGAAGGCAACGTACCCACGAACGAAAAATAGGCGTTCGAGGCGAAGCGGTCGACCAGCTTGAGCGTCACCTCGTCCTCGCGGGCGGGCGCCACCACCCCCAGGCGTATGTTGCGCACCTCGGTGGTGAGCGCAAACCCGAACAGGATGATCTGCACCACCGGAATCCCCAGCAGGATCAGCATCGTGCGCGGATCGCGCAGGATGTGGCGGAACTCTTTTCGGACAAAGGTCAAAAACTGTTTCATAGCTCTATTCTCCACTGCGTGTGGCACGGCGGGCGAGGTGGGTGAAAACTTCGTCCATCGAGGCTGCGTCGTAGGTTTTCTTGAGTGCGGCGGGCGAGTCGAGCGCCTCGATCCGTCCGTCGACCATGATCGACACGCGGTTGCAATACTCCGCCTCGTCCATGTAGTGGGTCGTGACGAAGACCGTGATCCCGCGTGCGGCGGCGGCGTAGATCAGCTCCCAGAAACGGCGGCGCGTGGCGGGATCGACACCTCCGGTGGGCTCGTCGAGGAAGACGACCTTCGGTTCGTGGAAAATGGCGACCGAGAAGGCCAGGCGCTGTTTCCAACCCAGGGGAAGCGCATCCACCCGCGTGTCGCGCTCGGACTCGAAGCCCAACTCGGCGAGCAGCGCCGCCGTCTTGGTTTCGATAGTCCGGGAATCCATCCCGTAGATCCCCCCGAACAGGCGGATGTTCTCCCATACTTTCAGTTCGCCGTAGAGCGAGAAGCGCTGGCTCATGTAGCCGATATTGCGTTTCACCTGCTCGCTCTGGCGCGCGATATCGAAGCCCGCGACGCTCCCCGTGCCGGACGTGGGGCGGCTCAGGCCGCACAGCATCCGCATCGCCGTGGTCTTGCCCGCACCGTTGGCGCCCAGAAAACCGAATATCTCGCCGCGCTCCACGCCGAACGAAATATCGTCGACCGCCGTGAAGGTCCCAAAACGCTTGGTGAGGTTATGTGCTTCGATTACCATATTTTCAATTATCGATCGACATAAAGTAGTCCTCGACCGTGGGTG
>JAVBRR010000047.1:0-3599 GCA_031547705.1 Rikenellaceae bacterium
ATGTTGGAGTCGATCCAGGTCATCACGTTGCCGATGAATTCCTCCTCACGGTCCGTGAAGACGATCTCGCCCGGGCTCAGGTCGACCACCATGGCCCGCAACGACGAGAAACGCTCGAAGAGGTTGTGGCGCTGGGTGAGCAGGTTCTCGATGCGCGCCAGCAGCAGTTCCATGCTGAACGGCTTGGTGATGTAGCCGTCGGCCCCGTATTTCATGGCCTGGGTGCGCACTTCCGTTTCGTCTTTGGCCGTCAGCATGATGATGGGAATATGGCTGATCTCGAAATCGTTGCGGATGCGATTCGTGAGTTCGATACCGTCCATGCCGGGCATCATCAGGTCGGTGATAATGATGTCGGGCGCGTTTTCCGCGATCTTTTCCAGCGCCTGGATGCCGTCCGGGGCTTCGCTCACTTCGTACAGCTCGACCAGGTTGTTGTAGATAAATGTCCGCAGTTCGTTGTTGTCTTCGACCAGCAGGATTTTCTGCGCGCCTTCGGGCGGACGGCGGTCGAGGCGCTTGGTGTTGTGTCCGTCCGAGTCGACGGTCAGGTACTCCGACCGGTCGGCATAGGCTCCCTCGCCTTCGGTGAAGTCGATCTGGGCCATGCTGAAATGGGCGTTACCCATCGGCAGGCGCACCGTGAAGACCGAGCCCCCGGCGGGATTGTTCTCGACGCCGATCGTCCCGTGGTGCAACTCGGTGATCTCTTTGCAGAGCGCCAGGCCGATGCCGCTGCCTTTGACGGGGGAGAATTCCGTGCCGGGCATCTGCACGAAGCGGTCGAAGACCACCTCCATTTTGTCACGGGGGATTCCGATCCCCTCGTCGCGCACGGCGATCGTAAAGTGGTCGTCGCCTTCGCGTTGCGATACCGATAGCTCGACACGTTTACCGTCGGGAGTGAACTTGAAGGCGTTCGAGAGCAGGTTGTAGATCACGCTTTCGATGCGTTGCCGGTCGACCCAAACGTAGAGGTTTTTGTGGGTCACGGCAAACAACAGTTCGATCCGTTTTTCGGCGGCCATCTCCTTGAAATCGTCCAGGATGCCCTGTGCGATGGGAATGATATCCACGCGCCGGACTTTGAGTTCCATCTTTTCGTCGACGATCTTGCGGAAGTCGAGCAACTGGTTGATCAGGCTCAACATCCGTTTGGCATTTTTGCGCGCCAGCGAAATGTTGTATTCGCCCCGTTCCGAGAGGCTTTCGCGGCGGTCTATGTCTTCCACGCCGCCCAGGATCAGCGTGAGCGGTGTGCGCAGTTCGTGGGATATGTTGGTGAAGAAGCGCAGTTTGAGTTCGGTCATCTTCTGTTCGAGGCCCACCTGGCTACGCAGCGACAACATCGTGTAGAGGGTGCGCAGGATCAGCCAGACGACCAGTGCGGCCAGCACGATGTAGAGCGCATAAGCCCACCAGGTCCGCCACGGAGGGGCGAGAATCGTGATACCGACGGCTATTTCGTCGCCCGTTTGCTGCCCGTCGTCCAGCAGGCTGCGCACGCGGAAGGTGTATTTCCCGGCCGGCACGTTGGAGTACGAGGCGCTGCGGATATCCTTGGCCAGGATCCACTCCTTGTCGAACCCGTCGAGCAGGTAGCTGTAGCTCAGTTTGGGCTGCATCCGGAAGTTGAGCGAAGCGAATTCGAGGCGGAAGACGGCGTAGTCGTAGGGCAGGGTGATGTTGTGTGCCTCGACGATCGAAGTTTGCAGCGGCGAGCGTTCGCCCACGGCGACCGCGTGGTTGTCGATCTCGAAATTGGTGAAGGCCAGGGCGCTCTTTTCGACGGTGGGTTTCAGGGTCGCGGGATCTACGATGTAGAGGTTGCGCAGGCTTCCCAGCAGCACTTTCCCCTCGGGGGTGGTCAGGGCGGTGGCTTCGCTGAATATGGCAGGGGGGATGCCGTCGTATTTCGAGAAATTGGTTACGGTCCGCTGCTCGGGATCGAGCCGCGAGATGCCGTTCTCGGTCGAGAGCCAGATGTGGCCGCTCAGGTCTTCGGTGGCGGCGAAGACGATGTTGCTGTACAGGCCCTGCTCGGTGGAATAAACGTCGAAACGGGGCGTTCCCTGCTCGTCGAAGCCCTTCCAGAGGTTCAGCCCGCCCCCGAAGGTCGAGAGCCATACCCGGTGCTTCGAGTCGGTCATGATGTGGATGATGTCGTTGTTGCCCAGCGAATGGATGTCGCCTGGGACTTTCTGTACCACCCGGAAATCCGTCTTTTCGGGTTTTTGCCCGGGATCGAAGACGATCAGCCCTTCGACCGTGGCGACCATCATCATCCCGTCGGGTGCGAGGTGGAGGTAGCGCACCTTGTCGCCCAGGCTGCGCGGGTAATCGGGAAATCCGTTCGCAGGGGTTACGAAGCGGCCCGTTTCGGGATTGGCCAACATGCTGATCCCGCCTCCGTACAGGCCGAACCACATCTTTCCCTCGCGGTCCTGCTCGATGGAGTAGACCTGGTCGCTGGCCAGGCTGTAGCGGTCGGCGGGGTTGTGGCGGTAGCGGGTGAAGTCGAACCCGCCGCCCGCGGGGGTGAGTTTTGTCACCCCGTCGCCTTTCGTCCCCAGCCAGATGTTGCCCTGCGAGTCCTCTTTCATCCCGTAGATCATGCCCAGGGGGCCCGAGCGGGCGTCGGGGAATTTGTGCAGGAGTTTCCATGAGGAGTCGTAGCAAAGCAGTTCGCCGCTTTTGGCTGCGATCCACAGGCGGCCGTGCGAGTCGTGCAGCAGGGCCCGGATCTCCGACCCCGCCCGGTCGTCCTGCCGGGTGGCCGGCGTGAAGACCGAGGCTTTCTGGTCGATGATCGTCACCTTTTCCAGGCCGCGCGCCGAAGTCGACATCCACAGGATGCCCGTGCTGTCGATCTCGTAGCAGGGCATGCCGTTGGTGAAGCGCTCGCCGGGTTGGTTGTAGAAAGGTTCCAGCCGGTCGGTGGCGCGGTCGTAGTAACCGAAACCCACCATGTTGAGTTTGATCCACACCCGGTCGCCCGCTTCGACCACACGCGTGAGGCTGTCGACGTAGTACGACACAGCGTTCATTTTCTGCTCGAAATGCTTGTAGCCGCCCAGCGAGGGGTTGTAGCGGAAGATCCCCGGCTGGCGGGTCGTGACCCACAACGTGCCGTGGCTGTCGGCGACAATGAAGCGGATGTGCCCGGGCGGAGGGCCTTCGCGGTGCAGTTGCCCCGTGGCCGTATCGTAGCGCAGCATGCCCGATCGTCCGGTGCCGATGTAGAGCGCCCTGCCGTCGGGCGAAGTTTCGAGGGCGGTGGCCACATCGCCGCCGGGGCTCTCGATCCGGGGTCCCGGGTTGCCGTTGCCGTCGAAGACGAGGATATGCTGTCCTGCGCTGCAATAGACTCTGCCGCCGGTTTCCTTGATCTGCGCGATGTTGCTCTCGCCGCTCAGCAGGGTCGAGGAGAAATCGCCGTCCCGGGGTGTGAAGAGCGTGATGCCCACTTCGGAAACCACGAACATCTTTCCTGCGCGGTTTTCGTAGAGCATGCCGATCCGTTTGCCCACGTTGCGGTTGCCGGTGTAGCTGACGATCTCCAGCGGCGAGCCGTGCTCGTCGAGCCGGGAGGTGCGCAC
>JAVBRR010000092.1:0-10403 GCA_031547705.1 Rikenellaceae bacterium
GCTGATTTCTTCCGCCAGCGGCTGAAAGAACTGGGCCGGAATCTCGTTCCCGGCAAACTGGCCCACATCAAGGGCCCGGGCCTGCGCGCCCAATACGAACAGTTGAAAAAGAGCGATCCCGCGAAGGTCACCGCCAACTCGCCGCTGATCGGCCGGCCGCAACCTTTCTCCTTCCCCGAATACATCAAACTCAGAACGAAAGCCAAACCCACGGCTGCCGATGTCGAAAAACTGTTGGCCGACCTGGTCGGGGGCAACTACTGGCTCTCGCCCATCGCCGCCACCTCGAACCCCTACATCGGCCCCGGCGATCCCAACGTGGTGACGCCCGGGAAATTCCTCGGCGTTCCGGTGGGTGACAAATACGACACCGCCCCCTTCCCGCCCGATCCCGCCATCATGGGCATCACCACGAAGAATTACATGGAGAACATCACCCAATTGGTCGTCTACCTGAAAAGCAAATAACCCATGCTACGCTTTTTCAAAACCGGTTTTTTTGCTGCGCTCGTACTCTCGACGGGCGTCTCCCTCGCGGCCCGGCCGCAACCCGAACGAGTGGTCTGGAAGATGGCCGAACTTCCGGCGCTGCTTGGGGATGGCCTCGAAACCACCGGCGCACCCGAAACGGTGGAAACGAAACTCGGGCCTGCCGTGTGGTTCGACGGGACGGACGACGCTTTCGTGTCGGAGGTCAACCCGCTCGTCGGATTTTCGGAATTCACGCTCGAGGCGGTCTTCAAACCCGAGCCCGACGGCTATCCCTCGCCGCGCTTCATGCACTTTGGCGGCAAAACGAAACGGATCATGCTCGAGGTGCGCCTCACGCCGCGCGGCGAATGGTATTTCGACGCCCATACCAACTCCGGCGAGCTGGGATCGAGGACATTGAAGGACTCGACCCTGCTCCATCCCTGCGGCGAGTGGTACACCGTGACGGTGGTCTACGGCAAGGGCACCGTAACCTCCTACGTCAACGGAGTGAAAGAGCTCTCGGGTGAGCTTGGCTACGCGCCCTTCACCGACGGAAGGGCCTCTTTCGGATCCAACCAGAACCGCTCGAGCCATTTCAAAGGGACGATCTACGGCATCCGTGTGACTCCCAAAATGCTGAACCCCAAAGAATTTTGGGGACTCCACAAACGATTGAACCGAAAATAATTTAACCGCATTCCGATTATGAAAACATTACCTTTGCTGGCCGCCGGACTGTTGAGCGTCTTTGCCGCTGGTGCAGCCCCCAGGGCCTGGTACACCCAGGGTAATTTCGTCCCCACGACCCGGATCGAGTTCACGGTGGTCAACACCCTCGATATCGAACGCACCAATGTGCCTGTCATCATTCCCCGGGAGGGATTTCCCATGCCCGACCTGCACGAGATGTGGGTTACGGTGGTCGATCCCCTGCTTCCTTCCGCTCCCGAGCCCTCGGCCGATGTGCTCAAGTTGCAGGGCGGCCACGAACTCCGCGCCGAGAGCAACGGCCACGCCGTGTTCCACCAGATGGACGACCTCGACCAGGACGGCGTCTGGGACGAAATTTTCTTCCAGACCAACCTCAAACCCAAAGAGAAGCGCACGTTCTTCATCTACCTCGGCCAGAACAACCGCGGATGGAACAAACACCGCACCCACGCCGCTGTGGGCAGCTATTGCCGCCACCTGATGCCGTTTTGGGAAACCGAAGCGATCGGTTGGAAAATATGGTTTGCGAATAGTGTGGACTGCTACTCGAAGCGCGAACCGCTGCTGATGGCTACCAAACTCTACATGGACAACATCGACGGCTACGGGGTGTCGATCCTCGACAAAAGCTACGGTTCGGATATCCAGAGCGTGGATATCAGCATGGGCGCGGGAGCGGTATGCCTTTTCGAGGCGCCCGAAGTCCCCGATTCGGTGTCGATGCCGCGTTTCACCCCCATGCATTACGCAAAGGTGCCCACCACCTCGTGGAATGCCGGCCAACTCTCCGACACCCGTTATTCGTACCAGGTGGTGGTCAACGGCCCCATCCGTTCGACGGTCAAGATCAAGGGAATGAACTGGAACACCGAGAACGGCTCGTACGCCTACGAGCAGACCTACACCGCCTACGCCAACCAGTCGTACTGCATCTCCGAAGTCCGCTTCACACAGTTCCTGCCCCGGAAGGCGGGCGTGACGATGGGTTGCGGGCTGCGCAAAAAGCCGCAGGAGAACAACTTCATCCAGGAGGGCGGCCTGGTGGTGACTTCGGGGCCCGAGGGTATCCGCGACCCGGAGAACATCGACGACCGCAAGGAGCACGAAGTTCCGTTTATCGGCTCGGCGATGATCGTGCCCGACCGTTACAAGCCGCAATACCGCTACGTGGACGCCCACAACAGGAACCACACTTTCAGCGTCACCCCCGATGCGAAGAACAGCTACCAGTATATGTTGCTCGGCGGCTGGAGCGAAGGCTACACCGTCAACACCAAGGAGTGGCTCAACGACTACGCCCGCAAGACGCACATCGAATTCAACAACCCCGTCCTCTCCCAATTTGTGAAGGTCGAAGAGAAGAAATAGGGCTTGTCGAAACCCATGAAAAACCCCGCCTGTGAAAGGGCGGGGTTTTCGTGTTAATTAAGGTTTGAAATAGCCGCGTCCCGTTTTGATGGCGGTGCCGAGGTCGCGGCAGGGAGCGATGACGAACGAGTAGGCATACTTTTTCTCCAGCAGGCGGTAGGGGTCGAGCGGACGCGCCCTCAGGCTCCACGAATCCCCGCCGCCCACGCCGCATTGCCCGAGGTCGATGTTGACGGTGATGTCGCCCGACCGGACCAGGTCGTTGGTGTGGTTCGCCGCATCGAGGGCCTGCTGTGTGTAGGGCCACACCGAAACCGCGAGGGGGTTGCGTCCGGCGAAGACTACCCCGCGCGAGGGCGAGGAGAGCCAGAGCCAGCGCGTGCCGCCGCGGTTGCCGTTCTCCTGGGGCCTGACGTAGTTGGTGGTCATGCCCTCCACGTCGCTCGTGTAGAGGCCCACTTTTTCGCTGGCGCAACGGTCGATGTAGTTCTCGTGGGGGCCCTGGCCGTAATACGCCACGCGGCCGAGGTCGCCCGCGACGGTGGCCTGCATGCCCACGCGGACCAGCTCGGGGGTGTCGTCGGCCAGTTGGAGGTTGTAGGCCACCTCCACGCGTCCGTCGGCGGTGATGCGGTAGTCGAGCGCCAGGGTCCCCCCGTCGCCGATCGTGCGCTGCGTGGCAACGAGCACGCTCCGTCCCGGGCGGCTGACCTCGACGCCCGTAACGCGCGTTACGGTGTCGGCCCCGAACCAGAATTCGAGGTAGTGGTGGGTTCGCCAGCCGCGCCAGTCGTTGTCGGTGGCGGCGCGCAGGAAGTTGGGCCGGAGCTCCGAGCGCAGGATGTCGCGGCCCCCCGCCACGTAACGCGAGATGTTGCCCGAAGCGCGGTTGACGCAAACTTCGAAACCGTTTCCGGCGACCGATACGATCCCGCCGGCATCCTTCACCGTGAGCTTGCCCGAGGGTTCGGACGCAGGTGCCGCAGGTCGGTAGACCGGCAGGGCGAATTGCTCCCGGGCCACCTCGAAACCGGCCTGGCAGTAAAGTCGCGGATGTTTTTCGTGCGCGGACAACCGCAGCCAGTATTCCGCCCCGGGCTCGGGTTTGAAGCTCCTGAGCGGGATCGTGATCTCGCTTTTGCCCCGGGGTTCGATCGGCGGAAGGTCGAACGCGCCGCTCTGGATCGTTCCCCGGTCGGTGAACAGTTCCCAACGGCACGCGTATTGGTCCGCCGGAGTGAAGAAATTGCGGTTTTCTATTCCGACGACGCCTTTGTCGATGTCGACGGCGGTGAAGGCGATGGGTTGGAAGGTATATTTGCACTCCCACATGGCGGGCTTGGGGGTGCGGTCGGGGGACAAAATTCCGTTGATACAGAAATTGGCGTCGTTGTGGTCCGAGGGTTTTTCGAAGTCGCCCCCATAAGCCCAGTACGCCTTGCCCGAGGCGTCCTTCGTGGCTATTCCCTGGTCGATCCAGTCCCAGATATAGCCCCCGACCAGGCAGTCGTGGGCGCGGACGAGGGTCCAGAAATCGGTCATACTTCCCGTCGAGTTGCCCATCGAGTGGGCGTATTCGCACATCATGATCGGGCGCGTGAGGTGCGGGTCGGCGGCCATGAGCTCCAGCTCGCGGGGCATGGAATACATGCGGCTTATGACGTCGACGTAGGGCTTGTCGTCGGGGTTGCCAGGACGGCGAAGCGCCACTTCCTGCACCAGGGTCTGTTTGGTGGTGACCACGTCGCTGGGGTTGACCCGCTTGGTGACCAACGGCAGGGGAATGTAGTCCGGATCGAGGGGATTGCCCTGGGCGCATTCGTAGTGGATGAAACGCGTGGGGTCGAAATCCTTGACCCAGTGGGCCGCCGCGGCGAACGCGGGGCCCGTCCCGGACTCGTTGCCCACCGACCAGCTGATGATCGACGGATGGTTGCGGTCGCGGATCACCATGCGCGAAACGCGTTCGAGGAACGATCCCGCCCATTGCGCGTCGTTGGCCAGCTTGCCGCCGCTTCCGTGCGTTTCGATGTTGGCCTCGTCCATGACGTAGAGGCCGTAAGTGTCGCACAGGTCGTAGAAATAGGGGTCGTTGGGGTAGTGTGCGGCGCGCACAGCGTTGAAATTGAATTGTTTCATCAGCTCCACGTCGCGGCGCATATCCTCGCGTGAAACCGTTTTACCCGTATGCTGGTTGTGGTCGTGGCGGTTGACGCCGTAGAGTTTCACCGGCACGCCGTTGATCAGCAACTCCCGGCCCCGGATCTCGACGTGGCGGAATCCCACCTTGCAACTGCGGGCTTCGACGAGTCTGCCCGAAGCGTCGGTGAGCGACAGCACGAGCGTGTAGAGCGCGGGCGATTCGGCGCTCCACTTGCGCGGCGCGGCGATCGTGCGCTCCATCAGCGCGAAATAGGTGTGGTCGAACCGGGGCGCGACCTCGTTGACGATATCCGCCGCCGGGATCGACGCCCGGGAGCCAACTACGGGCTTCCCCTCGGGCGAATAGAGCGTCGACGAAACGGTCCACCCCGCGAGGTCGAAATCCTGGGGCGTATCGATCGCGGGGCGTATCTGGAGCTTGGCATCGGCCATGCCGGGGTCGAATTTCGTACGCACCTCGAAATCGCCGATCGATACCGTGGGGATAGCCGCCACGTAAACCTCGCGGTGGATGCCCGCCATGCGCCAGTGGTCGGCGTCTTCGAGGTAGCTGCCGTCGGTCCATTTGAAAGCCTGGACGGCGATGCGGTTGCGGCCCGCGACGACGTAGTCCGTGATATCGAACTCGCTCGGCAGGGCGCTGTCCTCGGCATAGCCCGCCATCTGCCCGTTGATCCATAGGTAATACCCCGAGTAGACGCCGCCGAAATGGATGATCACCCTGCGCCCCGCCCATTCACGGGGCAGTTCCATGTCGTAGACGTAGCTGCCCACGGGATTGTCGCGTGCGATGCGCGGAGGGGTGAACGGGAAAGGGTAGCGGACGTTGGTGTAGATCGGATAGCCGTAGCCCTGCATGTCCCAGCAACCCGGAACATCGATCTCGTCCCACGACGACACGTCGGCGCCGGGACTCTGGAAGTCGACGGGGCGCAAGGACACGTCTTCCGAAAAACGGAATTTCCACTTCGGGCCGAGCATCACGATGTCGGCCTTGGTGCGATCGCCTGCCAGCGCATCCGCGACGCTGCGGTAGGAGTAGGATGTGGCCCGCGCCGGCAGGCGGCCGACCGAGCTGACCAGGTGGTTTTCCCATTCGCCCGCCGGGGGCTTGACGGCCGACGACGAACTGCCGATGAGAATCATCGCTAATGTGAGGATCGTGCGTTTCATAGTAGGTTTATTTTATAAGCGGAGGGTGTGAAAACCCTCCGCTTCTCAGACACAAGCCAGCATCCCGCCGTCCACGTAAAGGATGTGCCCGTTTACGTAGTCCGAGGCTTCGGAGGCGAGGAATATCGCCGAGCCCACCAGTTCTTTGGGGTCGCCCCAGCGGTTGGCGGGGGTGCGGCTGCAGAGCCATGCGTTGAACTCCTTGTCTTCGACCAGCGGCCGGGTCATCTCAGTGATGAAATAACCGGGGCCGATGCCGTTGACCTGGATGTTGTGTTTGCCCCACTCGGTGGCCAGGCCGCGGGTGAGCATGCGCACGCCTCCCTTCGAGGCGGCGTAGGGGGTGATCGACTGGCGGCCGAGCTCGCTCTGCATCGAGCAGATGTTGATGATCTTTCCGCGCTGGCGGGCGATCATCCCTCCGCGTGCCACGGCCTGCGAAACCACGAAGACCCCCTTGAGGTTGACGGCCAGGATCTTATCGTAGTCTTCGATCGGGAACTCCTCGGCCTTGTGGCGGATCTGTATCCCGGCGTTGTTGACCAGCACTTCGATGGGTCCGAAATATTTTTCGATAACGGCCACTTCGCTTGCGACCTGTTCGGGGTCGGTGACGTCGAACAGGGAACCGCATACGCGGATACCCTGCGCCGCGAGGGCCTTCATGGCTTTCTCTATCGCTTCGCGATTGATGTCGTTGATCACGATTTTGGCGCCTGCGCGTCCCATGGCTTCGGCGAGCGTGTAGCCTATGCCGCGCGCCGAGCCGGTGACCAGCACCACTTTGTCTTTTATGGAAAATAGGGTGTCCATAAGCGTCTGTTATTTGAATTTGGCCACCATGTCGCCTATGCCGGGGATGTTGTTCATGATGTGCCGGTGCTCTTCCTTGAAATACTGCACCAGCGAGCGCTGGGTAATGCCCACGAGGATTGTGAAGATATACTCCTGGTGGCCGGGCGAAGTTACGGTGGGGTGGTAGCCGCGGCGCAGGGCGAACGTGTCGCCGTTGCGCGTCATGAAGCATTGGGGCTCGCCCTCTTCCTGGTAACAATATTGCCCGCCGAAGCCCGTTTCGGGGTTGAAGCGGTAGTGGTAGGTCTCCTCGAAATTGGTCTCTCCGGCGCGGTCGCAGTCGTGCTTGTGGGGCGGGTATCCCGACCAGCAGCCCTCGTCGCAATAGAGCTCGCTGATCAGCAGGTTTCCGGCCCTGCCGACGGCGTTGTGGCCCAGGATGTGGAAGATGCGGCGGTGGCTTTTGGTTTCGGGCGAACCGACGTCGACCATGTCCACCTCTCCGGGTTCGACCCTGAACGAATCGTATTTTACGGAGCACACGCCTCCAGCAACGGCCACTTCCAGGTCGTCCGAATTGGCCGTGACGGTCACTTTCGAGCCCGTGCCGGCGTAGACCGAGTCGGCATTCCCCGACCAGATGTCGCGGCGTTGCCCCACTTTCGGGTAGAGCTTGCCGTCGACCGTTATGTCGCAGTTGCCGCTCATCACCACGGCGATGCTTTCGTGTCGCGGGAGCGCGTAGTCGTACGACTGGCCTTTGGCCAGGCGGACCAGGTTGAAGTAGGTGTTGGGAACGATTTTGTTGCCCTTATCGAGTACGGGTTTGTTTTTGTTTTCAAACGCGCGTATGAGTAATGAGTCTGCCATGGTTATAGGGTGTTAAATTTTTACTTTTTCGAATTTACCTCCGATAAGCATCAGCGAGATAGTCGCCAGAGGGCCCAGGATGCCTGCCGCGATCAGGATGGGGGTGTAACTGAAGTGGTCGACGACCCATCCCGTACACAGCACGAAGATCACCGATCCTATGCCCGCGCCCGACTGTCCCATGCCGGCCACCGTGCCCACGTAGCGCTTCTCGTAGACGTCGCTCGGCAGGGTCTGCACGTTGTTTACCCAGAACTGGAACCCGAACAGCGTCAGGCATATATAGATCCACATCATGGTTTCGGTCTGTGCATTGATGACCATCATTCCTGCGGGCAGGAACAGCGTCCCCACGATGATGGCTATCTTGCGGGCTTTGTCGACGCTCATGCCTTTGCGCATCAGGAAACCGCTGAACCAGCCCCCGGCGATGCCGCCGATCGCGGCGAACACAAAGGGAAGCCACGCCCAGGTGCCGATCTTCTCCATCGTGAAACCCCGCTCGTTGCTCAGGTACAGGGGCAGCCAGGTGAGGTAGAGCCACCAGATCGGGTCGCCGAAGAACCGGGCGGTGGATATGGCCCAGAACTGGCGGCTCTTCCAGAGGCCTTTGGCGTTGTAGGTTTTGGCCTCGGCGGGGGTTGCGGCCGCATCTGCGCTATCCTCGTCATCTATGCCTATGAGCTGCCGTTCGCGCGGGGTTACCAGCCGGTGGCGTTCGGGCGACCGGTAGACGATCAGCCACGCGATGACCCACACGAATCCCAGGGCCCCGGTGACGATGAAGGTCGCTTTCCACCCGAAAGCCAGCAGCAGCCCCACGATCAGCGGGGGGGCGATCACCGAGCCTATCGAAGCCCCGGCGTTGACGATCCCCATGGCGAAGGCCCTCGACTTGGCGGGAAACCACTCGGCCACGCTCTTCGTAACCCCGGGCCAGTGTCCCGACTCGCCCAGGCCGAGCAGCCCGCGGAAAACGCTCAGTCCGGCGATGCCCCGCGTGGTGGCGTGGAGCATGGCCGCTATCGACCAGATGGTTATCGACAGGGTGTAGGCTTTTTTGGTGCCCACCTTGTCGTAGAGGCGTCCGGCGAGGAGCTGGAAGACGGAGTAGACGATCAGGAACCACGTGGTTATCGTGGCGTACTGCATGTTGTTTATCCCCAGGTCTTCCTTGATCACCGGCGCGAGGAAGGATACCGTAAGGCGGTCGATGTAGCAGATGATCGTCGCCATGAGCAGCAAGATCAGGATCCACCAGCGCACGCCGTAACTTTTTTTGTTGATGTCAATCATTTGAGTATGTTTTTAGTCCAAAACTTTGTATTCCACGTTACTGAATTGCACCTCGCCTTTTCCGGCGGCGTATATCCCGGGCATCAGGGCCTGCGACTTGCCGTAGACGTTCTGGTGGAACGATGTGACGTCCACCGTGCGGAAGGGGGCTTTGATCCATTCTCCGCCCAGGGAGTAGTAGACCGTGACGAAATTGCGGTCGTTGAGCAGCCTGAGCCGCACTTTCCCGCCCTGGACGGGGATGCTTTTGCTGTGTACCGAGCCCGCACCGCCCTTGTCGAAATAGACCAGCCGGTCGTCGCGCACGCCCATTCCGGCGTAGGCCACCTCGTCGTAGAACACCACCACACCGGCCTCGCTTCCCTGTGCAAGGGTCAGCGACACCTCGAACTGGTAGGCGTGGACCCCGGCGTTGAACAGCAGCGGGTGCGAATCGGCGGGCGTCGTCCCCTGGCAGCGCAGCGTGAGGGTGCCTCCGTCGACCCGGTAGCGCGCGTGGTCGAGTTGGTGGTAGAACCACCAGTCGAGGCCGATGCGGAAAGCCGGGAGGTCGGCCTGCACATACGGCTTCTGCACCGTTCCCTTGAAGGGCATCGGGGTCGGCAGGTCCGCCGCGTCGAGGCCTTCGGTCAGCACGGGCCATCCGTCGGGGGTGAATTTCACCGGCTCGATGAGCACCTGCCGCCCGAGGGTGTAGAACCCGTTTTCGTAGGCGTGGTAAACGATGTACCACCTCCCGTCGGGGGTGTCGACCAGCGTGCCGTGCCCTTTCGACCACCAGCGTTCGCTGTTTTTGAAGGTCCTCACCATCGGGTTGTGGGGCGAGTTCTCCCAGGGGCCCAGGGGGTTTTTCGACCGCGCGACCGCCACCATGTGGCTCGTGGGAGGCCCGTGCGAACCGCCCTCGGCGACGATCATATAGTAATAGTCGCCCAGCTTTGTGAACTTGGGCCCTTCGAGCGCGAAGGTCTGGTCGATCCATTCGGTGGGGTATTGCCAGCCCTGGTAGACCTGCCGGGGCTCGCCCACGGCCGACATGCCGTCGGCCGAAAGCTCGAGCGCCATGCCTTTGGCGAAGTACAACCACCGCTTGCCGTTGGCGTCGGCGACGTGCCCGGGGTCGAACAAACGGGGCGAGATATCGAATTTGACCGGCTCGCTCCACGGGCCTTCGGGCCTGCGTGCGCGGGTGACGAAAGTTTCGTTGCCCTCGCGCGGATTGTTCCAGTCGCGGCGGGCGTTGACCGAAAAGTAGATGTAGAACCAGTCGCCGTACCGAACCATCTCCGGTGCCAGCACCACCCCGTAGTATTTGTCGAGCGCGTAGCTTACCGGTGCCCAGTTCACCAGGTCTTTCGAATGGAATATCGTCATGCCCGGGTAGAGCGGGTGCGACGAGGTGGTCAGGTAGTAATCCTCGCCGTCGCGCACCACCGACGGGTCGGCCCAATAACCTCCCAGCACGGGGTTGAGGTAGGTCGCCGCCGCCTTTTGCGCCGCGGGGCGCACGGACCCGGCGTCCGCGCCCCGGGCCGGGATGCAGAGAGAGAGTA
>JAVBRR010000035.1:0-5021 GCA_031547705.1 Rikenellaceae bacterium
CGAGTCGTTCTGGTCGAGGGTTACCTTGACGTAGATCTCGTCGGGGGTCACTTCGCGGAAGGCGCGGGCGTTGACTTCGACGTACTTCTGGGGTTCGGTGGCCTGGGCCTTCGCAGCCATCGCCGCGACGAGGAGCACTGCGGCTAAAATCGTTTTTTTCATATCAATCGTGTTTTGTGGTTTGACGTTTCACTAATTGTACCACGTTTTCGACGTGGTGCGTGTGGGGGAACATATCCACCGGCTGCACACGCCGCACCTCGTACGCTTCGTCCAACAGGGCGATGTCGCGCGCCTGGGTGGCCGGGTTGCAGCTCACGTAGACGATCACTTCGGGCGCCGCACGCAGAATAGTCTGAATGACAGGCTCGTCCACGCCCGCCCTCGGAGGGTCGAGGATGATCACGTCGGGCCGGCCGTGCTGCGCCACGAAAGCATCGTCGAGCACGCGCTTCATGTCGCCCGCGAAAAACTGCGTGTTGCCGATACCGTTGATCTGTGAGTTGACCTGGGCGTCCTCGATCGCCTCGGGAACATATTCTATGCCGATCACCCGCGCGCAACGCCCTGCCACGAAGTTAGCGATCGTACCCGTGCCGGTGTAGAGGTCGTAGAGGATTTCGCCGCCGGTGAGCTGTGCGAAGTCGCGCGCGACCTTGTAGAGCTCGTAGGCCTGCGCCGAATTGGTCTGGTAGAACGATTTGGGGCCTATCTTGAACCGCAGGCCCTCCATTTGTTCGAAGATGTGGTCGCGCCCGGCGAAGAGGTGCGCCGTCTGGTCGGTGAGCGAGTCGTTGAGCTTGCCGTTGACGATGTACATCAGCGAGGTGATCTGCGGGAACTGCGCGGCGAGGTGCCCGAGCAGCGCTTCGATCTTTTCGCTGTCGTCGTAGTCGAAGACCACGATCACCATCACTTCTTCGGTGGACGAGGTGCGGACCACGAGGTTGCGCATCAGTCCCGTGTGTTCGCGGGCGTTATAGAAGGTATAGCCGTTTGCGAGGCAGAATTCCTTGATCGCCAAACGGATGGAATTAGACGGTTCGCCCTGGAGGTGGCACCGGCGGATGTCGAGCACCTTGTCGAACATACCGGGAATGTGGAACCCGAGGGCTTCGGGCGAGGTCATTTCGACGCCCGAGTCGATCTCCTCGCGCGTCATCCAGCGCCGGTGCGCAAAGGTGAATTCCAGTTTGTTGCGGTAGTGGTCGGTCGCCGCCGAACCGATGATGGGCGCCACCTCGGGCAGGGCGACTTTGGCGATGCGCGCGAGCTGGTCGGCGACCTGCTGCTGTTTGAAACGCAACTGCTCGGCGTAGGGCAGGTTCTGCCATTTGCATCCGCCGCACACCCCGAAATGTTCGCATATAGGCGTGACCTTCAGCGGCGAATGGCGCACGTATTCCACGATCTGCGCCTCCATAAACCGCCTGCGTTTGTTGCACACCTGTACCGTCACCACGTCGCCGGGCACGGCCAGGGGCACGAAAACCACCACGTCGTTGTATTTGCCCAGCGCCTTGCCCTCGGCCGCTACGCCCGTGATCTCGAGCCCCTCGATCAGGGGTAATTTTCCACGTTTCCTCGCCACTTTCCCGTTATTTTTTGCCAAAGGTAGCGTAAATCCCTCTTCGCGGGTCAATAATTTTGAAATTTCGGATCAGATTTATTACATTTGTATACCCACGTAAACTCTTAAACCATGAAAAAACTATCGTTTCTATCGATTGCGCTGATCGGATTGCTGACTGCTTGCGTCACCCCGACCACCACATCCACAACGACCGCCGCTACCGACCTGAGCGGCATGAAAGAACAGGCTGTCACGCTCGACGAGCTGATCCGATGGCCCCTGTCCGGACAAGGGAATTTCATCCTCGACGGCACGCGGCAGGCCCTGTTGGAAGAGGCTCCCGGATCGGCCGGGGTGACGATCACCAGCCCCGAATCCTACGGCGATGTGGTATTGCGCTACAAAGTGATGACGCTCAACGCCGCCACGGTTATGGTGACGCTGCTTTCGCTTTCCGACCCGGGCGAGGCGACCGGGATTACCTACCCCGAGGGGTATAACGGCAACATGGGCTTTCTGACCTCGGGCTGCGAGAATTATTTCGTCGCCTTCCGCAATTCGCCCCACGTGACGGCTCCCTTTATCCGGAAATACCCCGCCGACGAAACTTTCGCGATAGCCGACAAGGACCTGTTGCTCCCGGGGGTTTATTACGATGTGGAGATGGGCCGTAAAGGCGCTTACCTGTGGCTCAAAATAGACGGCGAACTGGTGGTCGAGGCGACCGATCCGGCACCCATTTCGGGAGGCCACCTGGCGATTCGCACACGCGGGATCGCCAACCATCCGGCTGCTTGCGTGGTGCGCGATGTGGTGATCTACACCCCGCAGTGATCGCCGAAACCACGAAAATTACTATCTTTGCCTGATCAATCAGATGGGATTATGGTAAAGATAGTTGCTTTGTCGTTCAACCCTTTCGGCGAAAACACCTACGTGGTTTCGGACGAAAGCGGTGAGTGTGTGATCGTTGATGCGGGAAACTATTCGGCGGCCGAAGATGCGGCCCTGGCGCGTTACGTCGCAGACAACGGCCTGCGCCCCGTAGCGGCGATCAACACCCACGGGCACATCGACCACATCCTGGGCGTGGACTATGCGAAGGATACGTTCTCGGTGCCCTTTGCCGTGCACGGCGAGGATAATTTCCTGGTCGAGTCGGCCCCGATGCACGGCCGCCTCTACGGATTCGAGCTCGCCGCAGCCCCCGTGCCCGATATCGACCTGTCGCAGCAGGACGAGGTGCGCTTCGGGAACAGCGTCCTGCAGATCATCCATACGCCGGGGCATACGCCCGGCCACGTCTGCTTTTTCGACGCCGGGGGCCGGCAACTGCTCACGGGCGACACGCTGTTTCGCGAAAGCATCGGCCGCACCGACCTGCCCGGGGGCGACTACAGTTGGATCATGCGCAGCATCCTCGATCGGATCATTCCCCTGGGCGACGACGTGAAGGTCTTCCCCGGCCACGGCCCCGCCACGACCATCGGCCATGAAACGCTCTACAACCCGTTCATCACCGAGGTGCTGGGCGGCGAGGTGAACTATAAGTAAAGGTCGATGAGAATAGATATCCTCACCGTAGTTCCCGAACTGCTCGTCAGCCCCCTGAACGAATCGATCCTGCGCCGCGCCCAACAGGACGGGTTGGTGGAGATCGTGGTGCACAACATCCGCGACTACGCCACAGGGAAACACCGCCAGGTCGACGACTATCCTTTCGGAGGAGAGGCGGGCATGGTGCTCAAACCCGAGCCCGTCTTTGCATGCGTCGAGCGGCTGAAGGCCGAGCGGACGTACGACGAAATCATATACACCTCGCCCGACGGCGAAACTTTTGCGCAGCGCGAAGCCAACCGCCTCTCGCTGCTGGGCAACATCATCATCCTGTGCGGACACTACAAGGGAATCGACCACCGCATTCGCGAACACCTTATAACCAAAGAGATATCCATCGGTGATTACGTGCTCACGGGCGGCGAACTGGCTGCCGCGGTGATCGCCGACGCGGTCGTGCGGCTGGTGCCCGGAGCGATAGGCGACGAGGCTTCGGCCCTGACCGACTGTTTCCAGGACGACCTGCTGGCTCCCCCGGTCTACACGCGCCCCGCGGTTTTCAACGGCTGGGCCGTGCCCGAGGTGCTGTTGTCGGGCAATTTTGCCGAAATCTCGCGCTGGCAACACGAACAATCCCTCGAGCGCACCGAACGCCTGCGCCCCGACTTATTGAAATAATACCTATGAAAATTATCTGCATCGGCCGCAACTACGCCGCCCACGTCCGCGAACTCGAACCCGACCGCGCCATTCCGCAGGAACCGGTCTTTTTTATGAAACCCGACACGGCGCTGCTGCGCAACAACGATCCGTTCTACGTCCCCTCGTTCAGTAACGACGTGCATTACGAAACCGAACTGGTCGTGAAGATCAAGCGCGTGACCAAAGCCATCGACGCCAAATTTGCCCGGCGCTGTTACGACGAGGTGGGCCTGGGGATCGATTTCACGGCGCGCGATATCCAGCGCGAAGCCATCGCCCAGGGGTTGCCCTGGGAGCGGTGCAAGGCGTTCGACCATTCGGCCGCCGTTTCGCCCCGCTTCCTGCCGCTCGACTCGCTGGGCGGCGATGCGGGCAAACTGCACTTCGAGATGCGCCTCAACGGCGAGTTGAAACAAACCGGCGACACGCAACTGATGCTCTTCGACGTCGACCGCCTGATCTCCTACGTTTCGCATTTCGTGACCCTGAAAATGGGCGACCTGCTCTTTACGGGAACGCCTGTGGGCGTGGGGCCGGTCCGCCCGGGCGACCACCTCGAGGCGTGGCTCGAAGGCGAAAAACTGCTGGATTTCGATATCAAATGATGCTCGCCGACGCTCTCAAAGGCAGGCGCGTGGTCCTCGCCAGCCGGTCGCCGCGCAGGCGCGAACTGCTCGCCGGGTGCGACATAGCGTTCGAGGTCGCCGACTACGAAACCGACGAGTCGTATCCGTCCGGCCTGCCGCTGGAGGAAGTGCCGCTGCATATCGCGCGCGCCAAGGCCGACGCTTACCCCGGAACGCTTGCCGACGCCGACATCCTGATCACGGCCGACACGGCGGTCATCGCCGGTGGCGGGATACTCGGGAAGCCCGTCGCGCGCGAAGAGGCGCTGCGCATGCTGGCACTCCTTTCGGGAGCGAAGCACGTTGTCGTCACGGGAGTGGTGTTGCGCAGCGCCGAAGGGTCGCGCGAATTCTCGGTGGCCACCGAGGTGGTTTTCGCTCCGGTGACGCCCGAAGCGGCCGCCTACTACGTGGACCGCTACCGGCCCTACGACAAAGCCGGGGCCTACGGCATCCAGGAGTGGATCGGCCTCACGTCTATCGAAAGCGTCTGCGGATCGTACTACAACGTGATGGGGCTCCCGACCGAGAGGCTTTGCGCCGAACTCGCCGGTTTGGTATAC
>JAVBRR010000137.1:0-12317 GCA_031547705.1 Rikenellaceae bacterium
TCCCAACCCTCCCCTAACCGTAGGGGAGGGCTAAAGCAAGGAAGATTCTCTCAAGATTGCGGCGGCCCCCGGGCCTTCGCAAAACAACAAGTCGACGATCGACAGGTTTACCACGCAGCCTGTCGAGCGGTGTTTATCGGCGAAGAGCTGGTAATAGGGCCGGGGCGCAAAAGCCGGATCGGGACGCCACAGGCGGGGTTTGGGCGAGAGCGACGAGCGGAAATCGGCGTGGCCCTGCGCGGCGGCGGCCTCGGGTGAGAGGTAGTTTTCGGCGAACCGCAGTTCGGGTTCGTACCCCAACAGCCGCAGCGCCAGGCGCGTCAGGCCCAGGTTGAAGTCGGCCAGCAGCTCGTATCGCTCAATATAGAACGGTTCGAAGGCGTCGAAATAGTAGTCGAAATAGGGCGAACCCTTGTAGGCCGAGAGGAGGGCCTGGCGGTGGTTGTGCCGCCAGCGCTTCGAATAGTCGATGCGCACGTCGCCCATCGCCGCCTTGCGGTCGTTGGGGCTTTTGACCACCGGGACGCTCAACGTGACGACGCCGGCGGGCCCCAGGATGTCGCAACGCGTGCGGTAGCTCTGCTTCACGTAGTGCTCGCGCAGGTCGATCACCGCGTCTTCGAAACACAATTTGGTGAAATACTGGACATTGCCCAGGTATGCGAGCGGGAGGAGCGTCATTGCGGGTCGGTCCAGTCGCCGTTTTCTTTGATCAGCTCCACGAGGGCCTCGGTGGCTTCGGCCTGGGGGATGTTGCGGCGCACGAGTTCGTGGCCGCG
Organism: Rikenellaceae bacterium; assembly: GCA_031547705.1. GTDB lineage: Bacteria > Bacteroidota > Bacteroidia > Bacteroidales > Rikenellaceae > JAVBMJ01. The sequence goes on from JAVBRR010000137.1 coordinate 780, forward strand.
GTAGAGCGAGATGCGCCCGGGACCGCTGCCCACGTAGCCGTAGTCGGCGTCGGCCATTTCGCCCGGACCGTTGACAATGCAACCCATAACGCCTATCTTCAGCCCCTTGAGGTGCTGCGTGCGGGCGCGGATGGCGGCCAGCGTTCCCTGCAGGTCGTACAACGTGCGTCCACAACCCGGGCAGGCGATGTACTCGGTGCGGGAGAAACGGGCGCGGGCGGCCTGGAGCAGCGCCAGGGCCAGCGAATCGACCTCCGCCTGCGGGATGGCCCCCCGGTTGTCGATCCACAGCCCGTCGGCCAGGCCGTCGAGAAACAGCATTCCGAAATCGGCCCCGGCTTTCACCTGCAGCGCTTCGAGCGACTCCTCGGCGTAGGTTTTGCGGACGATCACGGGGCGGCGGTCGCCGGCGGCCCACCGGTTGAGAATGCGGGCGCGGGCGGCGGCGGGGAAATTGGCGTTATGGGTGCGAAAGAGTAGAATTTCGCCGTTTTCCACGGACTTCAACTCTTGTTCATTCAATTCGTTATAGAGTAGCGGCGGGTTCGTGCCCCCTACCCTGCCCACCGGGCCGGTAGGACGGCGAAAATAATCGGCGTAGTGGTACAGCGACGCATCGGCAACCGGCTCGATCGGCTCGTGTCCCTCGCGCAAGGCGACGTACGACGCCAGCAAGCGTGCCACGGGGATCTCGCGCTCGGGGGCCTCGGTGAGCGAAACACGCAGCGTGTCGCCCAGCCCATCGGCGAGCACCGCCCCGATGCCCACGGCCGACTTCACCCGGCCCTGCTCGCCGTCGCCGGCCTCGGTGACACCCAGGTGGAGCGGGAAATCGATCCCTTCGGCCTCCATCGCTTCGGCCAGCAGGCGCACCGAATGCACCATTACGCGCACGTTGCTCGACTTCATCGAAACCACCACATCGCGGAAATTTTCGGCCACGCAAACCCGCAGGAACTCCATCGCCGAGGCCACCATCCCCGCCGGCGTGTCGCCCCATCGTTCGACGATGCGCGGCGAGAGCGACCCGTGGTTGACCCCCACGCGCAGGGCGACGCCCCGTTCGCGGCAGCGGGCCAGCAGGGCGCGGAATTCGGGCCCTTCGGGATCGCCGTAATTGCCCGGGTTGATGCGCACCTTGTCGGCGTGTTCGGCCGCGGCCATCGCCACGGAGGGCGTAAAGTGGACATCGGCCGAAACGGCGATCCCCACCCCCCGCTCGCGCAGCGCGGCGACGACGTTCCCGAGGTTGGCGGCCTCGCGGCGCCCCTGGGCGGTGAAACGCATCAGGGCCCCTCCGGCGGCGGCAACGGCTTCGGCCTGGGCCACGCAGGCGGCCGTATCGAGCGTGTCGCAACTGGCCATCGACTGGGCCACGACCGGGTTGCCGCCACCGACGACGACGCCACCGATCTTCACCCCGCGCGAAGGACGCCGCGAAAAATATGTCAGGCTCTTACAAAACATTGCTCTCGGAATTGGAAGACAAAGGTAAAAATTTTACCTTTGCATACAAAGACGTACCGGGTATGGAAGCGGAAAAGAAAAATTTCTGGCACGGCGTAAAGGGGTTCTTCAACGAAAAATTCAACCTCGAAGCCGACCAGGCACAACAGCATGAGGTGATCGACAACATCGCCCGCGGAGTGGAATTCAAAGGCACCAACCTGTGGGTGCTCATCTTTGCCACAATGATCGCCTCGCTGGGGCTGAACGTCAACTCGGCGGCGGTGATCATCGGCGCCATGCTTATCTCGCCCCTCATGGGGCCCATCATGGGGTTGGGGTTATCGTTGGGGATCAACGACTTCGAACTTTTCAAGCGTTCGTGCCGCAACTTCGGGCTGATGATCGCCGTGAGCATCGTCACCTCGACGCTCTATTTCGCCCTCTCGCCCCTGAGCCACGCCGAAAGCGAGCTGCTGGCGCGCACCACGCCCACGATCTACGACGTGCTGATCGCTTTCTTCGGCGGGCTGGCGGGTATCGTGGCCCAGTCGCGCAAGGACCGCACGACGACCGTCATCCCCGGTGTGGCGATCGCCACGGCGCTTATGCCACCCCTCTGTACGGCGGGCTACGGCCTGGCTACGGGGCAGTTCAACTACTTTATCGGCGCGTTCTACCTCTTTTTTATCAACACGGTCTTCATCGCCTTCGCCACGCTGTTCATCGTCAGCTTCCTGCGTTACGACAAAAAGGAATTCATCGACAAGAAACGCGAAAAACGCGTGCGGCGCTACATCACCCTGATCACCGTGGCGACGATCATCCCCAGCCTGGTGATCGCCTACAACATCGTCCAGCGCTCGCTGTTCGATACCAACGTCGACCGCTACGTGGCGGCCGTGTTCAACTTCCCCAACACCCAGGTCGTGAAGTGCGACCACATCTACGGCAAGCGCGGCAAACCCTCGCGGATCGAGGTGCTGCTGATGGGCGACGTGGTTTCGGAAGACGCCATCGAGAACGCGCGGGCCCAACTGCCCTTCTACAACCTGATCAACGCCGAACTCGCAGTGCGCCAGGCCAGCGGGGGGGGCGAGATCGACCTGCGCGGGCTGCAACTCGACTACGCCGGGTTGCTGGACGAAAAGAACCGGCAGATCAGCGAACTGCGCCGGCAGATCGCCGTTGCACCCGTGGCCGACACCCTGGCGATGGGCGACCTGGCCCGCGAGGCGGGGGTAGTGGTCGACAACGTGGCGCGGGTGTCGATCTCGCGCGTGACCGAATACGATACCGCGGGCAAGGCGCGCGAAGAGGTGACGGTGTGTTACGTCACCCCCAAAGGCACCGGCAAGGTGGATACCGAAAAACTCCGGCAATGGGTCGCCGTGCGCACGGGAAGCGACCGGGTGAAGATCTTTGTGGAACAGCCGAAATAATCATTCCCGTGGCAACGATCCTCGACGGCGACATAAAATTCCTGCAGGGAGTGGGCGAAAAACGCGCCGCACTCCTGGACAAGGAGTTGGGGATCCGGACGCTGGGTGACCTGCTCTACTACTTCCCCTTCCGCTACATCGACCGCTCGAAGGTCTACCGCATCGCCGATGTCCGCGGTGACGAGCAGTCCTACATCCAGATCCGTGCGCGGGTGACCTCGCGGGCGCTGCTGGGCGGCGGGCCGAAGAAACGCTTCGTGGCCGAGGTGAGCGACGGCAACGGCACGGCCGAAATGGTGTGGTTCCAGAGCGTCGCCTGGATCGAAAAGCGCATCGAGGTGGGCAGGGAGTACCTCTTTTTCGGGCGCCCGTCGGTATTCAACGACCGCCTCTCGATCATCCACCCCGAAACCGAAGCGATCGAAGTACTGCTCAACCGCCCCTCGTACGGGGCCATGCAGGGGGTGTACGGCACCACCGAGCGGCTGGGGTCGGTGCAGTTGGGCACGCGGGGGATCTACAACCTGGTGTGCAACCTGTGGGCTACGGTCCGGGACCAGATCGTCGAAACGCTCCCCGACCACATCCTGCGCGCCGAGGGGCTCGTGGGCCTGCGCGACGCCCTGCACGACATCCACTTTCCGCGCAGCGAGGAGGCGCTGCGCAAAGCCCAGTACCGCCTGAAGTTCGAAGAGCTCTTCGGCGTACAACTCTACATCCTCTCCCGGCGCGAAGGACGCCTGTCCAAAAAGAACGGTTTCGTTTTTCCGCGCGTGGGGGAGCATTTCAACGATTTCTACACCAACCGCCTGCCGTTCGAGCTCACCGACGCGCAGAAACGCGTCATCCGCGAAATCCGCGCCGACACCGTCACGGGGTTCCAGATGAACCGCCTGCTGCAGGGCGACGTGGGAAGCGGCAAGACGCTCGTAGCGTTGGTAAGCATGCTGATCGCCGCGGACAACGGCTACCAGTCGTGTATGATGGCGCCCACGGAGATCCTCGCACGGCAACACTACGCCACTTTGTGTAAATTCCTCGAAGGATCGGGGGTGCGCGTCGACGTGCTCACCGGGTCGAGCACGCGGCGCGAAAGGCGGCCGGTGCTCGAAAGCGTCGCCTCGGGCGAAACCCACATCCTGGTGGGCACCCACGCCCTGCTGGAAGACGAGGTGCAGTTCGCCGACCTGGGTTTCGTGGTGATCGACGAGCAGCACCGCTTCGGGGTGGAACAGCGCGCGCGGCTGTGGACCAAGAACAGCCGGCCGCCCCACATCCTGGTGATGACCGCCACGCCCATCCCGCGCACGCTGGCGATGACCCTCTACGGCGACCTGGACGTGTCGGTGATCGACCAGTTGCCCCCCGGGCGCAAACCGATCCGCACGGTGCATTACCGCGACTCGCAGCGCCTGCGCGTCTACGGCTTCATGGCCGAGCAGATCCGCCTCGGGCGCCAGGTCTACATCGTCTACCCGTTGATCCGCGAGTCCGAAAAGATGGACTACAAGGACCTGAGCGACGGTTTCGACGCCATCACGCAGCAATTCCCGCCCCCCGGATTCCAAACCGTGGTGGTGCACGGCAAGCTCAAAGCCAACGTCAAGGAGGAGAACATGCAGACCTTCAAGCGCGGCACGGCGCACATCATGGTGGCCACGTCGGTGATCGAGGTGGGCGTCGACGTGCCCAACGCCTCGATCATGGTGATCGAAAGCGCCGAGCGTTTCGGGCTCTCGCAGCTCCACCAGCTGCGCGGACGCGTGGGACGGGGCGCCGAGCAGTCGTACTGCGTGCTGATGAGCGGCGACAAGCTCTCGACCGAAGCGCGCAAGCGCCTCGGGGCCATGGTCGAAACCAACGACGGCTTCCAACTGGCCGAGCTCGACCTACGCCTGCGCGGGGCGGGCGACCTGGCCGGGACGCAGCAAAGCGGTTTGGCATTCGAATTGAAGATAGCCAACATAGGCCAGGATACGGCGATCATCGAGTCGGCCCGCCAGGCGGCGGAACGGGTCCTGGCGGACGATCCGGCGCTCTCGACGGAAAAAAACCGGTCCCTGGCCGCACTAAGGGAGAAATATTCGCGGGGGAAGGCACAGGATTTCAGTATGATTTCGTAAATTTGCCGCCTGATCCTCTATTATTTGCAAATCGTATATATGAAAAAAATAGCTGTTATCCTCGCCGCCGTTCTGGGCCTGACCACACAAAGCCAGGCGCAACCCGCCTTCAAGGCGGGGGAATACCTCGAAATGGCGATCCTCTACCGCGCGGCGCTGGTACCCAACATCGAAGTGGCCACGGTGGTCTTCGACACACGGGCCGACAAAGTGAACGGCACAAGCACCTACCGCGTCAAGGCCCACGGCAAGGTGGCCCCCTTCTTCCGCAGCTTCTTCGACATCAACGACACCTACTACACCTGGATGGACAGCGCCTCGCTGCGGCCGATGAAATACATGGCCGATGTACAGGAAGGCAAATACACCTTCAAGAACACCACCACTTTCAACTGGGACTCGATGCGGGCGCAGTCGACCTACACCAAAAGCAGCCTGCCCGACCCCGTGTCGAAAACCCTGAAACTTTCCTCGGCCAGCTACGACGCCATCGCGCTGTTCTTCAACCTGCGCTCGCGCAGCGCCGAATCGTTCGCGCCCGGCCTCCCGCAATACCTCTCGCTGGTGCTCGAAGACACCATCCGGCGCATAGAGTACAAATTCGTCGGCCGCGAAACCAAAACGATCAAAGGCACCGGGACGTTCAAAACCCTGAAATTCTCGATCAAGCTCGCCACCAGCTCGGGCGAGGCGTTCAAGGACGGCAGCGAGCTGTTCCTGTGGATCTCCGACGACCGCAACAAGATCCCCCTCTACGTCGAAAGCCCCATCCGGGTGGGCAGTGTACGCGTCAGGCTCGCCAAATACGAGAACCTGAAATACCCGCTCGACAGCAAGATCAAATAACGCCGGCGATAGCGCCTTTCGGGGAAAATTTCGTACCTTTGTCCCTGTACAGACCCAACATCTGCGATTATGGAAGACTACAATCAAGAATACCAGACACCCAACAAGTCGATCAAAGGCTACCAGGTGATCATTGTGATCCTGGCGGTGATCCTGGCAGCGCTCTCGTTCCAGTACTTCCGCCAGGTGCGCCAGTTGAAAAGCGACTTTTCGGTCGAACGCGACACGCTCACCAGCCGCTTCGAGCAGCTGGTGGTGCAGTACGACAACATCAAAACCGAAAACGACACCATATCGCTCCACCTGGGCGTCGAGCGCGACAAGGCCGACTCGCTGTTGCAGCGCCTCCAGAAGGAGCGCTCGTTCAGCGCCTCGAAGATCCGTTCCTACGAGAAAGAGCTGGGCACGCTGCGCACCGTGATGCGCGGGTTCATCGTGCAGATCGACTCGCTCAACACGCTCAACAAAAAGCTGGCGTCGGAAAACGTGGAATACCGCAAGCAGGTTTCGACCGAAAGGCTCCGCGCCGACATGGCCGAGGAAAAAGCATCGGAACTCACGACCAAGATCCGCAAGGGCGCCGTGGTGCGCGCCCGCGAAATAGGCCTGGTGGCCCTGAGCAACAGCGACCGCGAGGTGACCCGGGCAGCGCGCGCCACGCGGCTGAGGATCGACTTCGTGCTGGCGGCCAACGAACTGGCCCCGGCCGGTGAACGCGAGGTCTATGTCCGCATCACGGGTCCCGACGGCTACGTGCTGGCCAACGCATCGAACAACACCTTCGCTTTCGAGGGCGACCGGCTCACCTACTCGGCCGTGCGCTCGGTAGACTACCAGAACCAGGACCTCTCGGTGAGCCTGTACTACAACGGCTCGGGGGTCGCCAACGGCAACTACAAGATCGCCGTCTATATGGACGGTTACCAGATCGGATCGAGCGAAATCCTGTTGAGGTAATCTTTTAAGAAGACATAAAAAACGTCCTCGAAAAATTCGAGGACGTTTTTTTATCGCGGTCTTTCCGAATTGAAACAATGCCGGCAGATGGGCTGGTAGACGTCTTTTTCGCCCAGGACGACCAACTGGTCGCTGTCCGAGAGGCGGTGGGAATGGTGGGCCAGGTTGCCGCAACGGACGCAGATGGCGTGCACCTTGGTGACGTACTCGGCCATGGCCATCAGCGCGGGCATCGGGCCGAAGGGATTGCCCAGGTAGTCCATGTCGAGCCCCGCGACGATCACACGCACCCCGTTGTCGGCCAGCCGGCGGCAGACGTCCACAATGTTCGCATCGAAAAACTGCGCTTCGTCGATGCCCACCACGTCGACATCGCCCGTGAGCAGCAGGATGTTGCCCGAGGAGTCGACCGGCGTGGAGCGTATGGCGTTCGAGTCGTGCGAAACGACCTCGTCCTCCGAGTAGCGCACATCGAGTTTGGGTTTGAAGATCTCGACCTGCTGGTTGGCGAATTGCGCGCGCTTGAGGCGGCGGATCAGCTCCTCGGTCTTGCCCGAGAACATCGATCCGCAGATCACCTCGATCCAGCCCGAGCGGCTTGCGTTTTCAAGAAACATGATTTTCCTATTCTTTTGTTTACAAAGATAACAATTTTCAGCCAAGCGCTCAATACAAAAATACCCCCACCGCGCCCGAAGCTATGATCAGGAAAATAGGGTTCACTTTCAGCGAAGTACACACGAAAACCGCGGCGAAGATCACCCAGCTGCGCCAGTCGGGGAAGTTGTCGTGGGTGAGCAGCAGCATGGCCGCGGCGACGATCATGCCGATCATCATCGGCTCCATGCCGCGGATGGCGCCCGTCACGTAGCGGTTGTCACGCAGGCGGAGGTAGAAGCGCGTCACGGCGATCATGATCGTCAGCGCGGGCAGGCAAACGGCCACCGTGGCCAGCAGCGCGCCCCAGACGTTGCCCGTCACGGTGTAGCCCACGTAGGTGGCGCTGTTGATGGCGATCGGGCCGGGGGTCATCTGCGAAATGGCGATGATGTCGGCCAGGTCGGTGTTCGAGATCCAGCCCCGGTTGACCACCACCTCGTTCTGGATCAGCGACAGCATCGCATAGCCTCCCCCGAAGCCGAAGAAACCTATCTTGAGGTAGGAATAAAACAACTGGAGATAGATCATGCCTTCGCCCTTTTAACCTGCCACAACGCCCCCGCAACAGCTCCCGCAACGATGAAATAGATCGGCGTAAGCCCGAAATACCACACCCCCAGCGCAGCGGCAGCAGCGAGAAGGATGCGCCAGAACCCCAGCCCGCGGGCCAGCGAGAGGATCGGCGCCAGCATCAGCGCCACCACCGCGGGACGCATGCCCCGGAAGGCGGCGGCCACGGTGGGATTGTCCTTGAACTCCCGGAAAAAGATGGCGATCACCAGGATGATGACGAACGAAGGCAGGACGATGCCCGCTATGGCACTCAGCGCGCCGCGGTAACCGCGCGCACGGTACCCCACGAAAACGGCGCTGTTCAGCGAGATAGGCCCCGGGGCGGATTGCGCCAGGGTGAGCAACCCCAGGAATTCGTCGCCCGCCACCCACCCGCGGTTATCGACCACCTCGCGGCGGATCAGCGGGATCATGGCGTAACCGCCCCCGAAGGTGAAAAGTCCTATCTTGAGGAACGACCAGAACAGGCTCCACAGCTTGACGCGGGAATCGGGCATGGAAGTGTAGTAAAAAAACTCGTTTTAAATGCTCTTGGCCGGATCGCGTTTGTATTTGAACGAAACGGCGAACAGGATCGCGACCACCAGCGCATAGGCGGCGAACATGAACCAGATCTCGTGCCACTGCTTGGTGCCGTCGGCCAGGGTGAAATAATTCTGGATCAGGTAACCGCTGATGCTGCTTCCAAGAACCGCACCAAAACCGTTGGTGGCCATCATGAACAGCCCCTGGGCGCTGGAACGCATTTTGGGATCGACGGTGCTCTCGACGAAGAGCGAGCCCGAAATATTGAAGAAGTCGAACGCCATCCCGTAGACGATGCACGAAAGGATGATCATCCACAGCCCGTCGGTCGGATTGCCCAGCCCGAAGAGCCCGAAACGCAACACCCAGGCCAGCATGCTGATCAGCATCACGTTTTTGATGCCGAAACGGCGCAGGAAGAAAGGAATGGCCAGAATGAACAAGGCTTCGGATATCTGCGAGATCGACATGATGATCGTCGAGTAACGCACCACGAACGAATCCTCGTACCCGGCAATGTGTTTGAAGTCGTCCAGGAAGACGTCGCCGTACATGTTGGTCAGCTGCAACGCGGCCCCCAGGAACATCGCGAAGAGGAAGAACAGCGCCATCTGCCTGTTTTTGAACAGCGAGAAAGCGTCCAGGCCCAGTATCTGCGCCAGCGTCTTCTTTTCGCCGCCCTGTCCCAGCGGCGGGCACTTGGGCAGGCTGAAGGCGTAGAGGCCCAGCAGCAGGGCGGCCGCCGAAGCGATATAGAACTGGTTCTCGGAACTTTTGTTGCCGGTCAGGTTGACCACCCACATGGCGACGATAAAGCCGATCGTTCCGAAGACGCGGATGGGCGGGTAGTCCTTAACCACATCCAAATCTCTGTTTTTCAAAACGGTATAGGCGATCGAATTGCTCAGGGCGATGGTCGGCATATAGAAGATCATCGCCAGCAGGATGCCCCAGAAGAAGGTTCCCGGGTCGTTGATGCCCGGAAGGAGGAACAGCGTGACCGCCCCCAGGATGTGCAGGATGGCATACAGCCGCTCGGCGTTGATCCAGCGGTCGGCGACCACCCCCATCAGCGCAGGCATGAAGAGCGACGAGATACCCATGGTGGCGAAAATAGCGCCGAATTCGGCCCCCGACCACCCGCGGGTCTGGAACCAGTAGTTTCCGATCGTGATCAGCCACGAACCCCACACGAAGAACTGCAGGAAATTCATGACCGTAAGTCTTGCCTTTATGCCCATAGCACTCAATATTTTAAGTTTGGTGGGATAAAATTAGTGTTTTTATTCCGAAAAAGAGCCTGCAACGTATAAAAAAAGTGTTATTTCCGGGCGAGCAGCGTGCGCACCCCGTCGATGAAGGTGAGCGGGTGGACCGGCGCGCCGGGAAGGTATAGGTCGGGCGTGTGGCGCTCGAAAAACGAGCGGTCGACCGCCCGGCTACCGGCGAAAAGCCCGCCCGAAATGGCGTCGGCGCCCGCGACGATCAGCACGCGCGGCTGCGGGACGGCCTCGAAGGTGAGTTCCAGCGCCCGCGCCATGTTCTCGGTCACGGGACCCGTGACCACCACCCCGTCGGCGTGGCGCGGCGAGGCGACGAACTCGACCCCGTAGCGCGGGAAATCGAAGTTGACGTTCATCGAGGCATTGAGTTCCATCTCTGTGGAATTGTCGCCCCCGGCGCTCACCTGCCTGAGCTTCAGGGCCTGCGAAAAGAGTTTCGGAATTTCGGGACGCACCGCCGCCGCATCGAACGGGATTTGGCGGACGGCCCCGGCGGACGGCTCCCGGGAAGCGGTTTCGCGCACGACGAGCGCCCCGCGCAGGTTCGATCCGATGCGGTAGTCGCTCGTGAAGCGGATGTGCTGCGGCGCCACGTGGGCGCACTCGCCACAAAACAGGCAGCGCCCCATGTCGAGCGAAAGCCCCCCTTCGTAACCGATGGCTCCCGTGGGGCACAGCGCGGCCACCTCGGCGGCCCGGGCGGCCGGGATCCCGGGCGTGAGCACCGGACGCCCCCGGAAAACGGCAGGCAGCGTCGCGGCATCCAGGTCTTTGATATACTGGACGCCGTGGCGGCGAAGGACTTTCAGTTGGGACCAGAACATGGTTCGATATATTTTTATACTTTTCTCAAACTACAGGTCGTGCCCGCAGTAGGACAAATTGAAACTCTTGTTGCAGACCGGGAAATCCGAGATCCCCGCCCCGCGGACGGACAACGCCAGCGCCATCCAGTTGTGGAGCGAAGGGTCCTTGATCTTGTAGGCCCGCAGAGCTCCTTGGGCGTCGGTCAGGGCGACGTGGCACGTTTCGCCGCGCCAGCCTTCGATCAGACCGAACGAAAGGCTCTCCGGAGCGTAAGCCAACGCGTAGTCGGGCGCGGGCACCGGGGGCGTATCCGCGAGCAATTCCAAAATATATTCAGCCGATTGCAGCACCTCGCGTCCGCGCACGGTCAGGCGCGCCATCACATCGCCGAAGGTGCGCGTGACAGGCGTGTGTTGCAACGGCGAGAGGTAGGCGCCCCACGGATGGGTCGTGCGCACATCGCGCCCCAGGCCGCTCGCCCGGGCCGCCATCCCCACCCCGCCGATGGTGCGCATCGATTGGGTCGGGACCGGGCCGCACTCCTCGAAACGCGCCAGAACGGTGGGCGTTTCCTTGATATCTTCCTTGACCTGGGCGTAGCGGTCGCGCACCCCGGCCACGTTGGCGGCAATTGTCGCGCACAGTTCGGGCGTGAGGGGGTAGTGGCTGCCGCCGGGACGTACCAGGCTACGCCCGAAGCGGTTGCCGCACCACAGTTGGGTCGTGTTGATCACCACCGTGCGCAACGCCTCGCAAGCCACCTGGCCCAACTGGTACCCGACATCCATACACAGCGCCCCGGTATCGGCGATGTGCATCGCCATGCGCTCCAGTTCGAGCGCCACGGTGCGCTGGCGCCACAGGGCCGGATCGTCG
>JAVBRR010000163.1:0-5250 GCA_031547705.1 Rikenellaceae bacterium
GTCGCACACGATCTTGTTGATCAGGTCGATCGAGGTGATGCCTGCGATCAGCGAGGTGTCGATCGGCGAGCGCACGCCGTCCATTCCCGTCACGGGGCGGATCCACGAGGCGATCTTGGGGTCGAGGTGGTGGCGGCGCAGGTACTCGACGATCACCACCTTCGACGTGGCCTCGAACTCGCCCGAGATCGTCACCGGCCCCATCAGGTTGCGGTACTGGTCGTGTTTGAGCAGCACGTAGACGATCCCTTTCCACAGCAGCATCAGGGGCGCGGCCTTGCGCTGGTAGTCGCGCACGATGAACGAGCGCCCCAGCTCGATGCTCTTGGACATGATGGGGATCATCTCGTCCGACATCCGGAACAGCGAGTTGGTATAGAATCCCTTGAGGCCGTAGTCGCGGATGATCTCGTCGCCCATCCCCATGCGGTAGGCCCCCACGAGGGCTTTCCCCACGCGGTCCCAGATGAACAACTGGCGGTAGTAAGTATCGTAGTGGTCGGTGTCGATGCTCTTCATCGAGCCTTCGCCCACTTCGCGGAACGTGACCTCGCGCAGGCGCCCGATCTCGTTCATCATGTGGGGGATTTCGCGCGGATGGGCGAAGTAGACGTCGAAGTTGCCGTAATCGAACAGCAGGTGGTCGGCGCGGATCGCGTCCAGTTCTTTTTCGATCACCCTCAGGCTGGCCTGCGAGATGATCTCCTGGGGTTCGGCCTGCGCGGGGGTGCGGCGCGGGATGATGCGCATGCGGCGGCGCGCCTTTTTGGAAGAGAGGTATTCGACGTTGGCGCGCAGGAAGTTGCTGTAATCTTCGGCCGGCAGGTCGCCCACCCGGCGGGGCGTGACGGCCGAGCCGATGTTGATCACCACGTTGCGGCCGCGCTTGTTCATCATCTCGCGGGGCAGCATGGCCGTGCGCAGGGCGGGATGGATCTTGCCCAGCAGGCGGAACGCGAAGCTGTTGCGCGCCTCGATAAAGACCGGGATCACCGGTACGTCGCACGTGCGGACGAATTTCATCACCGAGGTGCTCCACGGCTTGTCCTTCACCTGCCGGAAACCTTTCTGCCACGTGGCCACCTCCCCGGCGGGGAAGATCACCAGCAGGCCTCCGCCGCGCAGGTGCTCGAGCGACTGGCGGATCCCGCTCAGGTTGCGCGCGCGTTCCTTGGGGTTGAACGGGTCGACGGCGATGAAGTATTTTTTGAGGTATTCGATCCGGTTGAGCAGGAAGTTGCCCATGAATTTCACGTCGGGGCGTATCTTCGACAGGGCGTCGATGAGCAGGATGCCGTCGGGAGCCCCGGTGGGGTGGTTCGCGATGATGATGTGGGCGCCGGTCCAGGGGATGTTCGACAGGTCTTTGTCGCAGATTTCGTAGGAGATACCCATTTCGCGCACCAGGGCGGCCAGCTCGTTGCCTTTTTCGGCAGCCGTGCGTGCGTAGAGGTCGTTCATGGCGCCGAGGCGGAAAACAGACATCGCCGCATGCGAAACCAAGCGGGCGAAAGGGCCTTTTTTACCGAACATTAACTCCTGTCTGTCAACAAGCTGCATGAAAAACTTTTAGTGTGTGACGCACAAATTTAGTACAATTTTCGGGAATTCGGCACGGTTGTTATAATTTTGTGAAAGATAACCAGTTTTGACGTGGCACCGGAAAATAGCGTTTCGCCCAAAGAGAAAGCCCTGGCCCTGCCGCACTCGCCGGGGGTCTACCAGTTCGTCGACCGCCAGGGCGAGATCATCTACGTCGGCAAGGCCAAGGACCTCAAGCGCCGCGTGTCGTCCTACTTTGTCGACAGCGCCGCCCATCCGCCCAAGGTGCGGATCCTGGTGCGCCAGATCGCCGACATCCGCCACATCCTGGTATCTTCCGAAAGCGACGCCCTGCTGCTCGAAAACAACATCATCAAGCGCCTCAAGCCGCGCTACAACCTCCTGCTCAAGGACGACAAGACCTACCCCTGGATCGTGGTCCGTGCCGAGGATTTCCCGCGCATCGAGTCCACCCGCAAAGTCGTCCGCGACGGTTCGCGCTACTTCGGGCCCTACGCCTCGGGACTGATGCAGAAGGAGGTGCTCGAACTGATCCACTCCCTCTATCCCATCCGCACCTGCAAGCTCAACCTCTCGCCCGAAGCCATCGCGCGGGGAAGGTACAGCGTTTGCCTCCAGTACCACATCGGCAACTGCAAGGGTCCCTGCGTCGGGTTGCAGAGCAGCGAAGAGTACGAAGCCGACATCCGCCTGGTGGCCTCGATGCTCGGGGGCGACTGGCGCGACACGAAGCGCCACCTCGAAAGCGTCATGAACGAGGCCGCCGCCGCCCTGCGCTTCGAGGAGGCCGAGCGGGCGCACCAACGCCTGGCGATCCTCGAAAAATACACCAGCAAGTCGGTCATTGTCAACAATTCGCAGTTCACGCTCGACGTCTTCGTGATCGTCATCGACGCCGGGGTGGGGTATGCCGACTTCGTGCGTATCTTCCGGGGCGCGGTGGTGAGCAGTTTCACCGCCCAGCTCAACCTGGGGGCCGAGGAGGACCGCACGACGATCCTCACCCAGGCGCTCTCGCAACTCTCCGAGCGTATTCCCGGGGGGCTGGCGCGCGAAGTGGCGGTCGAGTGGCTGCCCGAGGAGTCGCTTTTCCCGGGGGTTACGTTCACCGTCCCCCGCCGCGGCGACAAACTCAAACTGCTCGAATTCGCCCAGCGCGGTGCGCGCCTCTTCCGCCTGGAGATGCTCAAAAACTTAGAGATCAAGGACCCTGCGCGCCATACCGACCGCATCCTCGAGGTGCTGCGCCAGGCGTTCCACCTGGCCTCGCCGCCGCGCCACATCGAGTGCTTCGACAACTCCAACCTGCAGGGCACCCATCCCGTGGCCGCCTGCGTGGTGTTCCGCGATGCCAAGCCTTCGCCCAAGGAGTACCGCCACTACAACGTCAAGACCGTCGTCGGGGCCGACGACTTCGCCACCATGCGCGAGATCGTGGGCCGCCGCCTGGCGCGCCTGGTCGACGAGGGGGCCGAACTGCCCGACCTGATCGTCGTGGACGGCGGCAAGGGGCAACTCAGCGCCGCTTACGGTGTCCTGCGCGAAATGGGGCTCGAAAAGAAGGTGCCGATCGTGGGGCTGGCCAAGCGCATCGAGGAGATATTCTTTCCCGGCGACCCCGATCCCTACTACCTCGACCGCAACTCCGAGGCGCTGCGCGTGATGATGCACATCCGCGACGAGGCGCACCGTTTCGGCATCACTTTCCACCGCCAGAAGCGTTCGAAGGACTTCATCAAGAGCGAACTCGACGCGATTCCCGGCGTCGGGCCCGGGAGCGTGGCCAAGCTGCTGCGCAAGTTCCGCAGCGTGGCCGCCGTCCGCCGCGCCCCGGTGGAAGATATCGCCCAAGTCGTTGGAAAACAACGCGCCATGGCCATTCGCGCCCATTTCGACGGGGCACCTGTTGATAAGTAAAAGATAAATTCCCTCGGGCGGGGAATCTCCGGGCGCGGAAATTGGTATTTTTGGCGTATAAATTCTTACAGCTATGCAGGAAAAACAAGAGATAGACCTCGAACTGCCCGAAGCCGCAGCCGAAGGTCATTACAGCAACCTGGTAATTATTTCCCACTCGGCGGCCGAATTCGTCCTCGACTTCGCCGCCATGATGCCCGGCGTTCCCAAGGCCAAGGTGCGTACGCGCGTGGTCATGGCGCCCGAGCACGCCAAACGCCTGCTTATGACCCTGAAAGACAACATCGGACGTTACGAAAGCAACGTAGGCCCGATCAAACTCTCCGGTTCCGGCGGCGAGGGCGCGATGGGTATGGGATTCAACATGGGCGAGGCGTAGAGAGCCTGGGTACGATCTACTCCGCGTCGCGGTAGAGGTCGATCTCGCCGCGCTCGGCGGCACCGAAGAACGACGCCAGTTCGGCGATCAGGGGCGAGATGAGTTCGAGCGTCCCGGCGTACGTGCCGGTGGCCGTTTTGGCTTTTATGCGTTGCAGCATCACGGCATACAATACCCTGAAACATAACTCTATATCACCCACCTCTTCCTTGCCCAGTTTTTCCCGCAGGGCGGGCAATTCGGGGGCTACCTTGGCCCACAGCGTACGGTAGCGTTCACCCGTTTTGAGCGTAAGCAGTTGTGTGTGGAGGTTTTGCAGGTCGCCTATCAGGTGCAGCGTGTGCTCCAGGTGGCCGTGCTGCTCCTTGCCCTCCTGCCGCAGCAGGTTCCCCACCTCGACGTACCACAGCAGCAGTTCCTGCTTGCGCTCGGGATCCACGTCGAAGCGGTCGGCCAGCTGCGAGTAGATCGCCTCGGGGCTGAACTGCATGGCGCGCAACAGGTCCTCCAACTGCCACAGGTAGAGGATGTATTCGGCGATGTTTTCCTTGCGTTTGCTTTGGGCTATGTACATATCAATTTCTAATCTTCGTCGTCGGACCCTGTCGTCAATCCTTCCATCAGCCCCTCGATATCGCGGCGCTCCTTTTTGGTGGGGCGCCCCATGCCGCGGTCGCGGCGTACGAAGACCGTTTCGCGCGGCACATTCAGTTTGTCCAACTCCTCCTGCGGGGTAATGTCCAGCATATACTGCGCCACGTCCTTGGCCGCCTGGCGGCTCGAAACCGACGCGAGCACGCGGTAGCGGTAGGTGACCGGCATTTTGCGCACCGACACCTCGTCCCCCGCCCGCACCTCGCGCGAGGGCTTGGCCTCGGTGCCGTTCACGGCCACCTTGCCCGTGCGGCACGCCTCGGCCGCATCGCTGCGCGTCTTGTAGACCCGCACCGCCCAAAGCCACTTATCCAGCCTTATGTCGGACATCGCACCGGTTATTTGTTGTTGAAGGTATTCATCGTGGCAGCCATGCCCGAGAGGGTGAACGAACGGATGGCGTCGCAGGCGAGGTCGATCCGCTCGGGCAGCGCTTTTCTCTCGTCGGCGTTCCACTGGCCCAGCACGTAGTCGATCTGGAAGCCGCGCGGAAAGTCGCCTCCGATGCCGAAGCGCAGGCGGGCGTAGTCGGCCGTGCCGAGGGTCTGGGTGATGTTGGACAGCCCGTTGTGGCCCCCGTCGCTACCCTTGGCCCGCAGGCGGATGGCCCCGAAGGGCAGCGCCACGTCGTCCACGACGATGAGTATCCTCTCGCGCGGGATGTTTTCGAGTTTCAGCCAGTAGCTCACCGCTTTGCCGCTGAGGTTCATGTAGGTCGAGGGCTTGAGTAGGAACAG
>JAVBRR010000055.1:0-7832 GCA_031547705.1 Rikenellaceae bacterium
GTCACCGTGGGACCAATGGTCGCCTTGATCTTGTCGATCTTGATACCGAAGTTATTGAGCGTTTCGATGATCCGGTTCTTATTCTCGTAAATCTCCTCTTCCGACACGCGCACATCGACGCTGTGGTCTTCGAGGATCTCGACCGGCGGACGCTGGTAGGTCGAAAGTTCGAGCGTGGGGTCGTATGCCGAATTGTCGATGTCGTCGGCCAGCACATCGTCATTAGCCGCCTGCAGCACCTCCATACCTTCGCCCGTGCCGTCCGAAACAGTCACCGCGCCCACGCCCATCATCCCCTCGCCGGGAAGCATTTCGTCGTCTTCCTCGCGCGCGGTCATATCTACCACCTCGAAACTGCTATCCGCGTCGTCCCTGCGCACCGGGCGCTGCATCGAGCGGCTTACAGCATCGTAACCATCTTCACCTCCGAGGATTATTACCTGCGGATCGTCCTCCTCGCCGCGCGAGATCTCGAACGGTTCGAGCGGTTCCTCGACCGGGGTTTCGGGTTCGGGTTCCGGTTGTTTTTCTGCTTCGGGTTCCTCTTCTTTGGGTTTCGGGGCCACGGCCGAACCCACCAGGTCCACCGCCCCGCGTCCCACGACTTCGCCCACTTTGGCACTCTTGTCGAGGATCTCCTTGCCTACTTTGTTGACCACCCCGATGGTCTTCCGATTGACATACACCGCAAGCAGCACCCAGGCCAGCAACAGCATAAGCCCCGTACCGATCATCCCTGCGAACGAGATCAGCCAGTCGGCCACAAAGATCCCCTGCGCACCGCCCAGCCCCGTGCCGAAAACGCCCCAGCGCTCGCCGAACACCAGCCCCAGCGACAGCGACCCCAGGATCATCGCCATGAGCGATATACGCACCGATTTGCGCAGGAACAACGGACGGAAACGCATGATCCTCAACGCCAAAACGATCAGCACCATCGGAACCACCACCCCGAATACCCCGAACCAGCGCCCCACGAGGTAGTCGGCCGCCAGGGCACCCAGTTTACCGCCGTTGTTGGCTACTTTTTCACCGTCGTTGCTCCACAGGTGGCCCCAATTTACAACATCCTGGTCCTGCGCCCAGTAAAAATAATAAGACACGACCGAAAGCAACAGGAACAGCGAGAAAAACAGCAGCATGAAACCGTACACCCACCGTTGGGTATCGGTCAGGCCTTTCTGCTCCTGTACGTTGACTTCGGTTTTTTTCTGAGTCGTTGCCATAATTCTACCTCCAAAGGTAATCTTTTTATCTCAATTGCGCCGCCTTGGCCCGCAGGCGCGTCCGGTAGTCCTCGTCCGCGGCGGTATAAAATTCATAATCCGCCCGGTGCGACGTTTCGGCCAGCAATCCCGCCTGCGCCAGCACCTGCTGCGCCCTGCGCGCCACAGCCGGCGCCGGATCGACCAACTCCACCTCCCGGTCGCCTATCGCCCGGCGGATCGCTCCGGCCATGAAGGGATAATGCGTACATCCCAAAACGATCCGGTCGGCACCTGCGTCGAGCATCGGCCGCACCGCCTTTTCGGCTGCCGCGACCGCCTCGGGCGTATCCTCGCGCCCCGCCTCGACCAGCTCCACAAACCCCTCGCCCACCGCAGGGACGATCTTCACCCGGTCGGCGAATTTCGACGAAGTGTCGAGGTACAACCGTCCCCGGAGCGTCGCCTCGGTGGCCAGTATCCCGATCACCCCGCTGCGGCTCTCCCCGGCGGCGGGCTTCACCGCCGGTTCCATGCCTACGAAAGGGATCGAATAGGTCGCCCGCAGGTAGTCGATCGCCGAAGCCGTGGCCGCATTGCACGCCACGACCACCATCTTCACGCCTTTGCCGATCAGGAATCGAACCGCCTGATCGACGTATCCGATCACCTCTTCGGTCGGTTTCGGGCCGTAGGGACAATGTTTGCCGTCGCCGAAATAGACGAGCGATTCGGCAGGCAACACCCGCCGGAGTTCCCTCCACACGGAAAGCCCTCCGAAACCCGAATCGAAAACCCCTATCGGCGCGTTGTTCATACTATTTAGTCCTCTCTTTGATCCATTCCCGCGCGTTCACAAACGCCTCGATCCACGGGCTGATGTCGTCCGCCGCGCGTTCTTCGGGATAATAGGCCCAGTTCCAGGGACGTATGGCACGTTCGAGGTGGGGCATCATCGCCAGGTGGCGCCCATCGTCGCTGCAGATCGCCGCCGCGTTGAAGTCGCTGCCGTTGGGATTGGCCGGATAGGCCTCGTAGGCGTATTTCATCGGGATGCGATAGGCCACTTCGTCGTAGGGCAGTTCGAATTTACCTTCGCCGTGCGACACCCAGATCCCCAGCGTGCTGCCCGCGAGCGAACGGAGCATCACCGAGTCGTTTTCCAGCACGTCGACCCCCACGAAAGCCGATTCGAATTTGTGGCTGTCGTTGTGCAGCATCTGCGGCTTACGCTCGTGCGAGGGGTTCACCAACCCCAGTTCGACCATCAGCTGGCAGCCGTTGCACACCCCCAGCGAGAGCGTGTCGGGACGGGCGTAGAAGCGCTCCAGCGCCGTACGCGCACGTTCGTTGTAACGGAAAGCACCCGCCCAGCCCTTGGCCGAGCCCAGCACGTCGGAGTTCGAGAAACCGCCCACGAAGACGATCATGTTGACGTCGTCCAGCGTTTCGCGGCCCGACATCAGGTCGGTCATGTGCACATCCTTCACATCCATTCCCGCCAGGTGCATCATCCACGCCATTTCGCGCTCGCTGTTGTTGCCTTTCTCGCGAATCACCGCCGCGCGAACATCGGTGCGCTCCTTGCGCGTGGGATCGATGCCCAGGGCGTCGTAACCGCCCGTGAAATGTTTCGGAAAGTTGTAGGCGATCTCCTGGTTCTTGTAATTCAGGAAGCGTTCGAGCGATTTTTTCTCGCCGCTCTGCAGGCGGTCGAGCTGGTAGGAGGTGTGGTACCACTCATCGCGCAACGTATTGACGGCCAGTTCGAATTCCAGACCGGCGTTGCTCACCGCAAAACGGCGGTCGTCGTTCACCTGGGCGATCACATAGGCGTCGACGCCCTCGATCTTCAACTCTTCGCACACCGCGGCGCCATCGGCCACCTGCAACACCAGCGCGGGGCGTTCGCTGAACAGCACCCGCACGATATCCGTCTCACCCAGGGCGTCGAGGTTGACCTCGGCACCCGAATGATTGTCGGCAAAGACCATTTCGAGCAGCGTGGTGATCAGCCCACCTGCCGAAACGTCGTGGCCCGCCAGCACCGTACCCTCGCCGATCAGCCGCTGTACGGCACGGAATGCCGCCGCAAAAGCTTTGGAATCGCGCACTTCGGGCACGTCGTCGCCCACACGCCCCAGCACCTGGGCCAGGCTGCTTCCGCCCAGGGCGAAGTCGCCGCCGCTCATGTCGACGTAGATCAGTTGGCTGTGGGCGCGCTTCAGGTTGGGCGTCACGACTTTCGCAACGTCCGAAACCTCGCCGCTCGAGGTGATGATCACCGTCCCGGGCGCCAGCACCCGCTCCCCGTCGGGGTATTTCTGGGTCATCGACAACGAGTCCTTGCCCGTGGGGATGTTGATCCCCAGTTCGACGGCAAAATCGCGCGCCGCCTCGACAGCGGCATACAGCCGCGCATCCTCGCCCGGATTCTTGCAGGGCCACATCCAGTTGGCGCTCAGCGAAACCCCGCCGAGCCCCCATTCCAAGGGCGCGAAAACGATGTTGGTGAGCGATTCGGCGATCGCCAGCACCGAGCCCGTCGCCGCGTTGACCAGGGCTGCGGCCGGGGCGTGCCCCAGCGCCGTCGCAATGCCTTTCTTGCCCGCGTAGTCGAGCGACACCACCCCGCAGTCGGCCAGCGGAAGCTGCACGCTGCCGACGCATTGCTGGCGGGCGATGCGTCCCGTCACCGAGCGGTCGACCTTGTTGGTCAGCCAGTCCTTGCAGGCCACCGCCTCGAGCGACAGCACCTGCCCGATATAGCGCACCACATCGCCCTGGGCGTACTCCACCGGGGCGTAGGTTTCTTCGACGATCGTATCGTTCATCACCGTGCGCGGCGCATTGCCGAACATATATTCCAGCGGCCAGTCGATCGGTTTTTCGCCCGTGCGCGCGTCCTCGAACGTGAAACGTCCGTCGCCCGTCGTCTCGCCGATGACATACATCGGGGCACGCTCGCGCTCGGCCACCTGGCGCAGGTAGTCGATGTGGCCGGCGTCGATCACCAGCCCCATCCGCTCCTGCGACTCGTTGCCCACGATCTCGCGGTAGCTCAGCGTGGGGTCGCCCACGGGGAGCTGATCGATCTCGATCTTTCCGCCCGTGGCTTCGACCAGTTCGCTCAGGCAGTTCAGGTGCCCGCCCGCCCCGTGGTCGTGGATCGAAATGATGGGGTTGTCCCTCGCCTCGCTCACCGCGCGGATGGCGTTGTAAGCACGTTTCTGCATCTCGGGATTCGAGCGCTGCACGGCGTTGAGTTCGATCTGGCCGGCGTATTCGCCCGTGGCCACCGACGACACCGCGCCGCCGCCCATCCCGATGCGGTAGTTGTCGCCCCCGAGCATCACCACCTTGTCGCCCGTCTGGGGTATGTCTTTCAGGCTGTCGCGGCGCTTGCCGTAACCCACACCGCCGGCCTGCATGATCACCTTATCGTAACCGTATGTTTTGCCGTTTTCGGCGTGTTCGAATGTCAGTAAACTACCGCAGATGAGCGGCTGGCCGAACTTGTTGCCGAAATCCGATGCCCCGTCCGAAGCCTTCACCAACAGCTGGGCGGGCGTCTGGTAGAGCCATTTGCGCGGTGCCACGGCCTCTTCCCAGGCCTTGCCGGTATCCAGGCGCGGATAGGGGGTCATGTAGACCGCCGTCCCCACCAACGGGAAGGAACCTTTGCCTCCCGCCATGCGGTCGCGGATCTCGCCGCCCGACCCCGTTGCCGCGCCGTTGAAAGGCTCGACCGTGGTGGGAAAATTATGGGTTTCGGCCTTGACCGATATTACGCTCTCGAAAGGCTCGGTCACATAATAATCGGGCCCGGTGGGGTTCGCGGGGGCGAACTGCTCGACCTCGGGCCCCGCCAGGAAGGCGCAGTTGTCCTTGTAGGCCGACACCACCCTCCCCTCGTGGGCTTTCGCGGTGGAACGGATCATCCCGAACAGCGTTTCGGGCATCTCCTCGCCGTCGATCACAAAGCGGCCGTTGAAGATCTTGTGGCGGCAATGTTCCGAATTGACCTGCGAGAAACCGAACACTTCGCTGTCGGTCAGGGGGCGTCCCATTTTTTTGCTCACGCCATCGAGGTATTCGATCTCCTCGGCACTCAGGGCGAGTCCCTGCTCGCGGTTGTATTCGTCGATGTTATCGACGTAGACGATCGGATCGGGGGTTTTTTCGATCGTGAACAGTTTCTGGTCGAGCATCCCGTAGTGGCGGCTGAGCATCGGATCGAACGTCGACGAGGCGTCGGCGCGCGTAAACTCCTCGATGCGGCGGATACCCGCAATGCCCATGTTCTGGGTAATCTCCACGGCGTTCGTGCTCCACGGGGTGACCATCTCCCGGCGCGGGCCGGTGAATTCCGCCCACACCCGCTCCGAATCGAGCAGACCGGCGCCCGAGAACAACCAGGTCAATTTTTCGATATCCCCTTCGGCCAGCCCTTCGGCGGTGTCCACGGCATAGACGGTCTGTTCTTTCTCAAAAAACAATATCATTTCTGCAAATATTTAATATACTGTTCAATATGTGACGCAATGTAATCGTCCGACACCCGGTCGCAGGCGATCACCAGGCGGGCGCGTTCGTAAATTTCCTCCCGTCCGGGCAGCGTGCGGCCGATGAATTCCAGCAACTCGCCATCGTTCATTCCCCGGATCAGCGGGCGTTTCTCGCGCCCGTGCCCGCCCAGGCGTTCCACGAGTTTCGCGGGCGACATTTTCAGGTAAACCGTCACGGCGCCGCCGCGGTGCATCACCTCCATGTTGTTCCCCACGCAGGGTGCACCGCCCCCCGTGGCCACGACGATCCGGCTGCCGGAAGCATAACGCTCGAGGTGCTCGGTTTCTTTCGCGCGGAAGTAACTTTCGCCTTTCTGCGCAAAAATATCGGCCACGCTCATCCCCTCTTCCCGCTCGATCTCGCTGTCCATATCCACAAAATCGTACCCCAGCGTCCGGGCCAGCCGGCGTCCCACGGTACTCTTGCCGCACCCCATATAACCTATCAGAAATACGACCATACGTGCGTCAGAAAAGGTTTAACTGTTGCGTATCGGGATTGCGCGTATCGTGCTCGCCCTCGGGGCGTTCGATCTCGAACTCGATCGCGGCGTTCTCCACCGCCTCGTCCCCGGGCTCTTCGACCGCCTCGGATGTTTCGGGTGTTTCAGCCTCGGCAGGCTCGGGTTCCGGAGCAGGCGCAGCCTTTTTCCGCGCAGCTTTCCGGGGCGCGGGTCCGGGCTCAGCAACGGCTTCTTCTTCCTCCGCCGTTATCTCCTCCTCCACAATGTCTTCTTCGGGCATGGCCACATCTTCCACATCTTCCACACCCTCCTCTTCCGGCATCTCCTCGATTTCCGGTTCAGGTTCAGGCTCAAGGAAACGCAGCGCATCCACTTCGTAGGTCGTCAGGCGCTTGCCCTTGGCGCGGTGGCTCTTGACGCCGATAAATTCCACCGCGTCGATCCGGTCGACCGGGCGCGTGCGGTGGCCTCCGCCGTAGACGATCTCGAGCACCGGCGAGGCGTGCACCGCCATGCAAACCAGGCGCGAAGCGGGGTTTTCGTCGACGAAGGGCTGCATTTTGTCGCTCAACTCGGCGGTGAAGCGCTTGAGGTAGTAATAATTCTGCTCGGCATCGAAATAGGCCGCCGTGTAGATCCGCCCGCCGTCGTATTTCTCGACCCGCACGGTGTCCTCGGGAAAATGGTGCCCCAGGTCGTAGCCCGTGGTGTAGTATTGGTTGCGGGCCGTCATCACCAGGATCTTGTCGTCGCCTACGAATTCACCGAGGAATCGTCCGCGCCCGTCGGTATTCAGTTTGTGCACGTCCTCGTCGAACCAGATGTTGCGTCCGCCGAGGGTCGAGGCCCCCTTCTCCTTGAGCACCACCTTGTGGATGCCGAAGCGCGAGAAGACGTTGCCCTGCGACTGGCGCCCCTTGATGGCCAGGGTGCTGAAATCGAGGTCGGCGATCAGTTTCTTGAGCCTCGGGCGCGGTTTAAAGTACACTTTCAGCACCTCGGCCTCGCCGTTGGGGTTGACACTCATGTAGACGATCTCGCTACGGGGCGTACCCTTGGTGAAATCGTACTCCTTGTCGCGCGTGACACCCTTCACAGCGCAGCGCTTCATCATCAGCGCCCCGCCGCGGCCGTCGCGGTAGAGGATGTTGTAGATCGTGCGCTCGTCGTTGCGTTTGAACACACCTATATAATAGATATTCTTGGCGAAGAAGGCCTTTTCGCTCACCTTGGTGATGATATACTTGCCCTCGCGCGTCACGATGATCACGTCGTCCAGGTCGGAGCAGTCGCACACGAATTCGTCCTTCTTCATCGCGTTGCCGATCCCGAAGAAGCCCTCCTCGCGGTTGACGTACAACTTGGCGTTGGCGACACCGACCTTGGCCGCCTCGATCGAATCGAACGCCCGGATCTCGGTGCGGCGCGGACGGGCGGCGCCGTATTTCTCGGCGATCCGCCGGTAGTGCCGGATCGCGTAATCGGTCAGGTGGTCCAGGTTGTGGCGCACCTCCTTCATCTCCTTTTCGAGGCCCTTGATATATTCGTCGGCCTTGAACGCGTCGAACTTCGATATCCGCTTGATCCTGATCTCG
>JAVBRR010000051.1:0-6284 GCA_031547705.1 Rikenellaceae bacterium
CGACGTTCAGGTGGCGCTGCTCGATGCTCGTGGGCGAGATGTACGACCCCGTCATCGAGGTGAAATTATGCAGTTTCAGGCTGCTGATGCCCGCCGACAAAGCGTATTTTTCGAATTCGTTCTTTGCCATACCCGTTGGGATTTAGTTTTATTGTTGCAAGCTTTCAACGACCTTGCCAAATTCCTCGACACTGACGCTCTTGTCTGTGACGGTGACCTGGGGCAATGCGCCCTCGATCACCTTGCGTTCGTAGAGGCGGTCGTAGATCTTCTTGGCTTCTTCCTTGTTGCCGAGCATCGAGTTGGCGTAACCGGCGAGCGTGTCGTCGGGCACCGAAGCCATCCCGTACTGGGCGAACTGGGCGCGCGCAACCGTCTTGGCCTCTTCGAGCGCCTCTTCGGGCGTCACGTCGAGGTGCAGTGCGTCGACGTAGTGCTTCACGACGATGTTCCAGCGCATCATGTCGATGAATTGCGGAAAGTCGCGTTCGATCTCCTCCATCGAGAAACGGCCCTCGTTGATCGTGTAGAGCCAGCGGCGCAGGAACTCGTCGGGCATGCGCAGGTTGGCCTTTTCGAGCAGGAACTTCTTCATTTCGAGCCCCAGCAGGTACTCGCTTTCGCGGAGCAGCTCGGCCGAAACCTGGGTGTCGATAAAGGCGTCGAACTCTTTCCCGTTCTTCACGTCGCCTTCGGGGAAGGCCGTCTTGAAGAACTCGTCGCCCAGCTCGGGTTCGGCGAATTTGCGGATCTTGGTGATCGTGAGCGTGAAATTGGGGTCGATGCCGCCGAGTTCGTTCTCCTTGATCTGCAGGATCGAAGCGCGCTGCGAGGGCGTGGGGTAGAGTTCGTTGACATTCACCTGCATCACGTCGCCCACCTGCTTGCCGATGAAGGGCGCGCGCTGGGCGTCGTCCATCGAGATCAGGCCCACGTAGGCCTCCGCAATGTTCATCGATTCGTTGTCCAGGGTGACGTTCAGCGCCTCTTCCTTTTCGACTTTTTCGACGTCGACCAGGCGGCCGAAGCGGCGCAGGTAGTTCGAGCGGTAGCCGTCGTGCATCTCGGCGTTCACCTTGATCTTGTAGTTGGTGACCTTGTCTTTTTTCGAGAGTTCGATCTTCACTTCGGGGGCCTGGCCGTACTCGAACACGAATTCGTACTCGGTGCCACCGTCGAAATCCAACGGTTGCTGGGCTTCGCTCGGGAGCAGGTCGCCCACCGTGGCCACTTTGTTCGCTTCGAGGTATTTGAAGCACTCGTCGGAGGCTTTTTTATAGGCTTCTTCGGCCACGACGCCCTTGCGGTACATTTTGTTGACGACCCCCATCGGGACCATTCCCGGACGGAAGCCCGGCACGTTGGCTTTGCGTTTGTACTCGCGCAGGGTTTTTTCGACGGCCTCGCCGTAGTCCGCTTCGCTGACTGTGACTCTCAGGAGGGAAGTGAGGTTCCCCAGGTCTTCTCTTACGATGTTCATCTATTAATAATTAAAGGTAGATTTATTTGTTTGTGCGGATAAAGGGACTCGAACCCCCACGCCTCACGGCACCAGATCCTAAGTCTGGCGCGGCTACCAATTACGCCATATCCGCCGATACGGCCGCAAAGATAGCCAAAAAGATGGAAGGCTACAATTTTTGAACGAAAAAGTGCGGGAACCCGGGCTTTTCAGAAACGCTTCACGTAGCGGTGGCAGTCGGGTTCGCCGCCGTTCTTTTCGAAATATTTCTGGTGGTATTCCTCTGCGCGCCAGAAGGTCGAGGCGGGCGTCAGGCGCGTCACCACGTCGAGGCCCTTCTCCCGCAGGAGCGCGATCAGGCGCTGCGCCACCATCTCCTGCTTGGGAGAGGTGTAGAAGATCTCCGAGCGGTACTGGTCGCCGATGTCGATCCCCTGGCGGTTGAGCTGCGTGGGGTCGTGGATCTCGAAGAAGAGCCGCGTGAGGGTTTCGTAGCTCACCACGTGGGGGTCGAAATAGATGCGCACCGCCTCGGCGTGGCCGGTGGTGTGGGCTTTGACCTCCTCGTAGGTGGGGTTTTCCTTGTGTCCCCCGATGTAGCCCGACTCGATCGACTTGACCCCGGGCCAGTATTTCATCATCAGGTTTTCGACGCCCCAGAAGCAACCTCCGGCGTAGATGGCGATCTCGGTATTCGGATCCAGGTTTTCCATGCTGTATTTAATTTATGGTTATTTATGGTGGTACGGTTCGCCGCGCAGGATGGTGAAGGCGCGGTAGAGCTGTTCGGCGAAGATCGCCCGGACGATCTGGTGCGAGAAGGTCATGCGCGAGAGCGAGAGCCGCATCCCCGCCCGTGCGTAGACCGCATCCGAAAACCCGTAGGGGCCCCCGATCACAAAGCAGAGTTTTTTGCCCGGTCCCGCCAGCCTGCGCTCGAGCCATCCGGCGAACGCCTCAGACGACATTTCGTCGCCTCTTTCGTCCAACAGGACAACGAAATCGCCCTCCGAAATATTGCGCAGGATCTGCTCGCCCTCGACTTTTTTCTGCTCCTGCTCGCCGAGGTTTTTGGTGTTTTTCGGATCGGGGATCACGACGATTTCGAACCGGGCGTAGCGTCCGATGCGTTTGGCATAGTTTTCCACGATCCCGGAAACGGCGCCCGAGTCGGTCTTGCCCACGACGATCAGCGAGAGGGTCATCGTTATCTTCTGACGGCGGGTTTGCGTACCGGGGCTTTGGCCGCCTCGGCGGCTGCGCGCACCAGCACTTCGGCATAGGGAGTGGCCTCGGGGTAAGGGAGGTCGGAGTTCCATTCGCCCTGGGCGTCGCGGTAGATCACCGGGCGCGGGTCGGCGTTTTTGAGCCAAAGGTAGCTTTTGTACATGTTGTAACCGTTTCCACACTCTCCGCCCAGTGACCAGGCGATGATGCAGGGGTGGTTCTTCACCCTTTCGCAGGTGTACTGTGAGCGCACCCGGAACAGCGGCAGCCACGCGGGGTCGTTGCTCAGCGCGCCGCCCACGTTGCGGTTGTGCACCTCGAATCCGGAGTTGATGTTCACCTGGTCGATCACATAGAGGCCCACCACGTCACACAGGTCGTAGAACCATTCGGGCTGGGGATAACCGACGCAGATCGTGTTGATCCCCGCGCCCTTGAGCGAACGGAGCGTGCCCTCGGCGGCCTTGCGGTCCGGGGCCGCGTTGTATGCCGCGGCGCGGACGGCGACGGGCTTGCCGTTGCGGCTGATGCCTTCGGGGCTCCACGTCGTGGTCCCGAAGCCGGTTTTCGAAGGGATGTATTCGATCGTGCGCCCGTCGTATTTCAGGTAGACCATCATCTTGTAGAGCGCGGGGTTCTCGGCGCTCCACAGGTTGTGTGTCGCCCCGTCGATCTTCTGGCTGAAGCGCACCGTGTCGGCGCCCTGCCCGGCGAGGCGCACGTTCTTCATATCGTAATAGAGCAGTTTGCCCGCCGGGGAGTAGATGTCGTAGCCGATGGTCACCTGCTCGGGGGAGTTGTAGCTGTTGCCCACGGCCACATCGAGGTCCAGTATGCCGTGGTGGTTCGTCGAATCGGGTGCGGCGCGCAGCGTGTAATCCACGATCCGCAGCTTGGGCTGCGAGTAGAGGTAGATCTCGGGCTGGGCATCGGTTTCGGGCAGGATGTTCTCGAGCGCGCGCCCCGTGGCGCCGCCCGCGACGATGCGCACGACGTTCAAACCGCTCTCCACCACCTTCGAAATGTTGAACTCGGCCGGCAGGCGGCTGTCCTGCGCCTTGCCGGCGGGTTTGTCGCCGACATAGACCGCGATCTCGGGCAGTCCCGCCACGTGCAGGAACAATTCGCGGTCCAGCCACGGGTAGGGGATGTTCACCTCCACGGCGTAGCCTTCGCCCGTCTTCACCGCCCGCTGCGTGAGCGGAAGGTAGTAGGTGGCGTTGGCGAGGTCTTCGCTTTCAGCCTCGCCGCGGATGTCGTAGCTGATGAATTCGGTGCGTGCGGGGGCGCGGTTCCATTCGGCCGCTGCGGGGGCGGGTTGCTGTCCGTGGACGGCCGCGGCCGACAAGACGGCCAAAAGGGTTGTTGCGGTGATTCTCATCGGTCCTGTCATTTCTTCCTTTGCATTTACATATCCAATCCCCTGACCGCCGCGTAGTCCGAAGCGATGTCGGTTTCCGAGTCGGAATCGATGCCGTAGCCGGTGGACATCATGATGTCGCGGTCGCGGCGGGCATCCTCGTCGGTGAGCACCTTGAGCTGGGCGATGGCTTCCTGCCCCCGGGCGATGGCGTCGGTGATCTCCTGGGGCGTGGGGCGGCTGCCGACCTGCCCTTCGAGGGCGTCCTCGGCCCAGCGGTAGGCGTACTCCACATAATGTGCGTTGATGTCTTCGAGCGCTTCGGCGATCAGCGCGATATCCTTCACCCTGCCCGACTCGATGCGGTCCAACAGCAGTTCCACCGAGGTCTTGGGCGCGAACATCCCCGCCAGGTCGACCCACGTCCCGAGTGCCACGTTGTTGCCCGAGGGAAGCTTGTCCACCCCCGCCTCGCGTCCCGCGCGCAGCATTTCGCCGATCGAGGCCGCCAGGGCGAGGCGGTAGAGCTGCAGCCCGCGCCGCACCATCACCTGTTTGATGCGCACGCGGTTGTAGACATAAGTGTCGATCCCCTCCTTGGAGAGCATCTTCTCGGAGGTGTCGATGGCCTGGGCGATGTGCCCGGCTATGAACGGATTGTGTTCTTCGTAGCGGATGATGTCGAGGTTGGCGGCGTTGCGGCGGTTGCGCTGGGGCCACTTGGCCAGGTCGCGCACCGTGCCGTAGCTGCGCAGGCAGGCCGCCGGCACGAGGTAGCTTTTGCCCTCGTCCTCGGTGAGGTACGAGAAGGGGAACAGGGCGGTGTCGTGGTGGCTCGTGTGGCGCCCCAGGACGATGCTGAACGCCCCTTCGCGGGCGGGCAGCATCACGTAGGCGTCGCTCGAGAATTTGCACCCCCGTTCGTGGACGCCCTGGTGTACGGGCCCCGTTTTGAAGAGGTGGTTGCTCTGGTTCGATCCGCTGCCGGCGTTGAAAAACGAGAAGATCCCGGCGATCAGCAGGGTCGACTTGTGGTGGCTCACGGTGTAAGGCCCGGCGAAGATCGAGCAGGCCTCGCCGTTGGCGCAATGGCTGTTGGCGAAGAAGAGCGAGTGCTCGGCGGTGTAGTTGTAGTCGATCACGCACGCCTCGCCCACGAAGCAGTGCTTGAGCACCGAGCCGTTGTCGATGGTCGAGCCGGCCGAGAAGATCGAGTCGTAGGCCTTCACGCCCACTCCGACGTATGTTTTGTCCGCCTCGGTGCTGTTGACCGAAACGTTGCTCAGGATGTCGAGGCCTTCCAGCGTGGCGTGGGGGCCGACGTTCACGTTGCGCACGATGCGGCAACCGGTGAGTACGGCGCCCTGGCCGATAGCGCCCGTATCCGAGGTGTTTTTCCTGCAATACTCCTCGACCAGGCGGTAGAGGTTGCGCACGCTCTTGGTGCGGTGGCGGTACATGGCCATCAGGTAGGCCAGCTGCGCGGTGAGGCGGTTGAAGATGGGCACTTCGCGCCCGCCTGCCTCGTTGACCACGGCCACCATCTCCCCGTTGCCGAAGCAGGTGCTGCCGACCGTTTCGACCACCCCGCAGTTCTCGATGCGCACGTTGTCGCCGATCGCGTAATTGGCTATGTACGAGCCGATGTTGAGGATCGTCACGTTCTCGCCGATCGACACCCGGCCGCGGAAGCAGCAGTTGAATATCTGCGCGGCGGAGAAGTTCTCCGCCACCGAAACATCGCTCCAACGCTCGGCGCGGCATCCCTGGGACGACAACTGTCCGATCTCTTTTTCGGTAAGGGTTCTGTACATCGCAATCGCGTATTTTCTTTCGAAACAAAGGTACTGTTTTTTCCCGGATTTTAAGCAACCCCGCAAACAAACCCGCCGGAGGGAGCAGGGGGTGTATGATCGTTATATCAATACGGACTTTGATTATATTCAATTCGTACGCAATAATGTTATTTTGTGTTGTGTTTTATGAAAAATGATGAACAATAGATAATCTAAAACCTAAAATTTTAACAAAATGAGAAAACACGTACTTTATTTATTCGCGTTGGTTTTGTTGCCGGGGGTTTGGAGTTGCGAGGATAAGCTCGCTCCGCGCCCCGATGTCATCAAAACCCAATCGACGGCCAGCATCTACGACCGCACGCCCGAAGAACTGCCCGACCACGGGGTCCAGGCGCTCTACACCCCGTCGCTTAACCCGAGGCCATACTACCCCATC
>JAVBRR010000134.1:0-5445 GCA_031547705.1 Rikenellaceae bacterium
GATGAGTTCGAACGCCGACATCGCCGCCGTGAAACACGGCCTGGATTACGAGACCGTGGGTGCAGGCAACGCCTATGCCGACATCATGCTGCAGGGCAGCACGAGCACCGGCTTCGGACCGAGCCAGTACCGCATGACCCAGGATTTCTTCTCGGCGCTGTGCGTCAAGGACGCCACCCAGTACGCTGCGGCGCCTTACCGCAGGGCGACAGCCTACGACCCGCGCCTGCTGTTGATCGGCCGTTGCTATTACTCGGCCATTTCCAACGCCACGGGAGGCGGCCTGCCCGCCCTGACCGACGCCGTCGATATTACCGAACTGGCGCGCAAGTACAGCGCCGGCTCGGCAGAGGTCCAGGGCCCGGCCAACCTCGCCACGGCGGTCGACCCTTACCGGAACGTGAGCGGTTACATGACCCTTCCTTCGCAGGATTTCATGTACGGCGGCGGAGTCCAGCGTACGGGTGAATACGGTTATGAAGGCGCTTCCGCCGTCCGCGGGATGGGGACCGCCGAGATCACCGCTGACAAGATCGACGCTTCGGCCGCGCTGACCGCCGACGAAAAGGCGCAGTTCAAATCGATCATCGGCTCGGCGGCCATGGGACACGCTTACTACCGCCTCCAGCCCGCCAAATGGCTCATCGCCGTCGACGCGCCCTGGGTTCACCTGAGTTATGCCGAGTCGCAGTTCCTGCTGGCCGAGACCACCATCCGCGGCTGGGGCATCGACTCCGAGACCGCTTCGGACCGGTTCCTGAAAGGATACGTCGCGGCCGTCAAACAGTTCTCCCTGTTCGCGGTCCCGTCGACGGAGATGCCCACGGACGCGGCGATCAACGCCTATGCCACCACTTATCTGCTTCCCCATATCACGGCGGGCGGCAACGAGGCGCTCGAGGAGATCAACAAACAGATCTGGCTCCTGCATTTCATGGATCCTTTCGAGGCGTGGTCCAACATCCGCCGCACGGACGGCATGCCTACGGCCTACACCACATTCTACAACCGCATTCCGGCGCAGAACCAGTCCGACGGAGTGCGCCCCAGCAGGCTCCCTTATCCTGTCCAGGAGCAATCCCAAAACGGGGCCGAGTGGCGCAAGGCGGTCGACCGCATGGGCGGTGCCGACAGCTGGCTCAAACCCGTCTGGTGGGACGTGCAATAGTTAAAAGCGCAAAATAGAGATGATCATGAAGAATATAGCGAAAATATTGTTTCTGGCCGCGGTACTGGCCGGCGGGCTCGCTTCGTGCAAGGACGACTCGGCCGACAACCCCGACTTCGGCCCCAACGAAGTGTATATCTACGACAATAAGGCATCGTCGCAGGCCGTTACTAAAGACGTGGTGCAGAACCTGCCGATGACCGTATCGCCTGCCGACGGCAGCGTCGAATGCCGCTGGCTGCTCGACGGGGTGCTGATAAGCAACGAAAAGGACCTTACCTACGTCTTTACGGTCAAAGGGACCTTCACCCTGCGCTTCGAGGCCGCCCGGGGCAACCGGACCATCGGCAAGAACTACGAGATGACCGTGACCGACTAATTTTATGAGAACAGCTTACATCATAACGGTACTGATGCTGGCGGCGGCTTCGCTGCGCGCGGCGGACCCTGCGGCCGGAGTTCTGATCGTCCCCAAGCCGGTGGAATGCCGCGTGACGGGTGCGGGGAACTTCTCCCTGAAGGCCTCGAGCTCGCTTCGCGTCGCCTCGCAGGAATTGACCCAGCCCGCCGCGATCTTCGCCGGGCAGGTCGAGCCCCTGCTGGGATTCCGTCCGGAGGTGAAGACCGGCAAGCCCGCCGCTGGCAGCGTGAACCTCTCGATCGACGCCGCACTGGCGCCAGAGGCGTACACCCTTCGGATCACCCCGAAGCAGGTCGATATCGCCGGGGGGAGCGGCAAAGGGGTTTTCTACGCCCTGCAGTCGCTGCGCCAGGTGGTCGTCCAGTACAAGGGACAACTGCCGTTGCTTGAAGTGCAGGACAGCCCGTTCTTCGGTTACCGGGGCATGATGCTCGACGTGTGCCGCCACTTCCGCACGGTAGGGGAGGTGAAGGAGTTCATCGACCTGCTCGCGCTACATAAGCTCAACGTCTTCCACTGGCACCTGACCGACGACCAGGGTTGGCGGATGCCCGTCGAGCGCTACCCGCTGCTCACCGAGGTCGGCGCCGAGCGCGCCCAGACCGTCGTGGGCCACGCCCGCAGCAGCAAGGTCTATGACGGGATACCCTACGGCAAAGGCCTCTGGTACACCAAGGACCAGATCCGCGAGGTGATCGCCTACGCCGCCGCCCGCGGCATCGAGGTGATCCCCGAGATCGAGATGCCCGGCCACGCGCTGGCCGCACTGGCCGCCTATCCCTGGCTCGGATGCCGGGGCGAGGGGTACGAGGTCTGCCAGACCTTCGGCGTGTTCGACGACGTGTTCTGCCCCGGCAAAGAGACCACCTACGAGTTCCTCGAAGGGGTGCTCTCGGAGGTGATCGACCTGTTTCCCTCGGGCTGGGTCCACATCGGCGGCGACGAATGCCCCACCGTCCGCTGGGCGGAGTGCCCCGCCTGCCAACAGCGCATGAAAGAGAACGGCTTTACCGAAGAGCGCCAGTTGCAGGCTTACCTGATGAAGCGTATGGAACGATACGTCATCTCGCGCGGCAAGGCGATCATCGGTTGGGAGGAGATCCTCGAAGGAGGCGTCTCGCCCACGGCGACCGTCATGTCGTGGAAAAGCCCGCAGGCCGGCATCGAAGCCGCCAAACGGGGCAACAAGGTGATCATGGCTCCTTCGAAGTACGTCTATTTCGACTACTACCAGAGCGAGGACAAGGACAACGAGCCTTTCGCGATCGGCGGTTACGTGCCCGTGTCGAAGGTCTACTCGGTCGATCCCTACGCGGAGCTCAACGAGCGCGAACGGACGTTCATCCTCGGCCTGCAGGCCAACCTGTGGGAGGAATACATCCCCACGATGAGCCAGGCCGAATACATGGTCCTGCCGCGCATGGCCGCCCTGGCCGAGTCGGGCTGGTCCTACGACCGCAGGGATTACGACGATTTCGTGGCCCGCATGCAGAACCTGCGCAAAATATACGACCAATGCGGCTACAACTACGCCAAACACATTTTCACCCCGCAACAGACTAACGAATAACCTACAAACGATAACCGACCATGAGAAAATCAGCTATACTTTTGATGTCGGCCCTGGCGATCATCTCGTGCAAGAAAGATGACGCGGGCGTCGACTCGGGACAAGCGGTGACGATAAGCTCGCCGGCCGTCGCGGGCTCCGGTTTCAGCTGGAGCACGGCTTCGCGGCTGGGCGTTTTCAGCGACAACGCCACCAAGAACGTCCCTTTCCAGGCTTCGGCCGTGGACGCTTCGGGAAAGGCCAGCTTCGAGGGCCAGTTGGCCGAGAGCAGCCCCGGCGCGCTGTACGCCTACTATCCCTACAACCCGGCGGTGGGCCGCAATCCCCACTACGTCCATTTCAACCTGGAACAGAACCAGTCCTTGGCTACGAACGCGGCCAACAACACCTTCATGGTGGCCACTCCGCTGACGGGCGGAGCGGGCGAGGGCGCCCAGTTGACCTTCAATCCGGTCTCGGCTACGATCGAGCTGAGCATCACGGTGCCCGCGTCCCTGGGCGAGCCGAGGCTGATCCAGAGCGTGACGATCGCCAGCGAGCAGCAGCCGTTCTATATCCAAACTATCGCCGACATCACCGAAAACAAGCTGACGTGGGCTGCCCGCGGGCCGATCAGCGCGCGCCCGACGCTCACGCTGACCACCGGTGCTTCGAGCGCGACCGCGGCCGGAGGGACCTTCACGGGTAAACTGTTCGTCCTGCCGGACGACTACGCCACGGCGCCCATGACCCTCACCGTGGCCACCGACGAGGGGAATTACGACCATGAATTTACCCTCGGCGCGGTCCTCGGCCGTGGCGAGAGCCACACGCTGAGCTATACGCTCGACCCGCTCGAACTCTACGATCCCACGCTGCCCAAGATCACGGCCGCCGCCCAGGCTTCGCCCAACCCGGTCAGCACGCCCATCAAAGTGGGTATCAGCGAGATCATCGCCGCCGGTCAGACCCCTGCCACGATCACTTTCACGCCTGCCGCACCTGCCGAACCAGTGCTCTACACGATCACGTCGGCCGACCGGGCCGCAGGTTACGCCACCGTATCGTTCGGACAGGGGAACAAGTTCCTGCAACCCGAGACCTTCTACTCGATCGAGGTGCACGACGCCTCGTCGACCCTGCTGGCCGCTGCCAACGCCACCACCCTCGCCGCGCTCGTGGATCCCGACATGCAACTCGTCGAGCCGGGAACGGACATCGGCGCCCTGATGGCGAGCACCACGCGCAAAACCAAGGTCTTCCTTAAACCGGGCAACTACACCAACACCTCGGTCGAAGCGGTGATCACTACGGACCTTATCCTAATGGCCGACAGCCCGCTGAACACGATCGTCACCTCGTCGAAAAACCTCGCTCCGAAAGGCACGATCGCCACGCTCAGTTTCAGCGGCTTCACGTGGAAAGTCACCGCGGGACACTTCCTGCGCCCGCAGGTCACCACCGCCAACGGTAGTTTCCTTTTCACCGACCTGAATATCAATAACGTGGTGTTCGATTTCTCTGAGGCGAGCAGCGGCTCGGGCATCATCTTCTTCCCCCGCGCACGCGCTGCCGATAACGGCACCGATACCTCGCGTCGCGGCAAGGTGACCAACTACACGATCAACAACTGCGTATACATCGGTAAGGGTGCCTCCGCGCTCGACGATATGTTCTATTGTGTCCTCCACACCGGCGGTACCGACTTCTGGGTGCAGTTGGAGAACCTCACGATCAAGAACTCGACCTTCTCGAACACCTACACCGGACTGATCGTACTGCCTCAGCCTTCGGCCGCCCCGTCACAGCTCGAGAACAACGGTGATAAGCAGCCGACGATCACCCTCGAGAACAACACGTTCTACAAGATGGCTTGCGCCATGTCGGGAAGCTCGGCCCTTATCCAAAGCGGTGCGAGCGAGACCCTGCACCTCAAGCCCACGCTGAGGATCAAGAACAACGTGCTTACCTTCGGCGGTTCGTCGTGCCTGTTCATTAACTTCACCACTGCGGCACAGACGTTGAACGCGGCCAATTACGCCAACAACTGGGGCCTCACATCCCAGTCCTGGTTGGTCCGCCTGGACGGCAGCAGTAACGTAGCGTGGAGCGGCCAGACCAACACGGCGGCGACGCTCTTCGAGGATCCGATGGACAACCCGCTCGCCGCAGGGGCATCCTTCAAGGTGACCGCCACCGGAGCCACCCTGGTCGGAGACCCGCGCTGGTATTGATGAATCACTGAAAACGGAACGACATGTTACGCGGAATTCTAAGAATGGATTGCCTGGCCCTGCTGCTCGGTTT
>JAVBRR010000112.1:0-19608 GCA_031547705.1 Rikenellaceae bacterium
ATCCGTCGCTCGACGACCTCGACCGCTCAGACGCCGAAGCGCGGGCGATCGCCTCGGAGTATACAGTTTAGACCTTTCTCTTTACTGCAACTGCCGGATGCGGAGATCGATCCCGGAATCTTTCAGCAACTTTTCCAGTTGCCGGATGTCCGTTTCGCCGTAGTGGTAGGGGTAGAGAATCCCCGGCGACACGGTGCGGGCGGCGCGGGCGGCCTGCTCGGGGGTCATTGGATAGGGCTGGTTTACAGGCAGGAATGCGATGTCGATGTCCTTGATGTCCTTCATCTCGGGGATGTCCTCGGTGTCGCCGGCGATGTAGATGCGCTCGCCGTCCATCGTGAGGATATAGCCGTTGTCGCGCCCGGCGGGATGGAACTTGTCGCGTCCGGGGGTGTTGTTGTAGGCGGGAACGGCCTCGATCTTCATGCCGAATGCCGGCAGGTCCATCGCCTCGCCCTGGGCGATCGCCTGTCCGCGCCCGAGCATTTTTTGCGTGGCGGGGTTGAGGATGATCTGCGCCTTCGCTCCGAGGGCCTCGATCGCCTTGGTGTCGAAATGGTCGTGATGTTCGTGGGTGATGAGGATCAGGTCGGCGGGCGCCATCTTCGAAAAGTCGGCGTACTCCGACACGGGGTCGACGTAGATCGTCTTGTCCCGCCACTCGATCACCAGGCTGGCGTGCCTGATGAAGGTGATCGTGATCATATCCCCGCCCGGGGTCTTGAAAACGTCGTGTTCGAAATTCTGTGCTTTCATGGTCGTCGCGGCCAAAAGGCATAAAAAGGTTACCAGTAAGGTTTTCATCCCTATCCGTGTTTTTTGCGGTGCTGTTGCTGCTGCTTGCCGTTCTTCTGCCCCTGCTTGTTTTTCTGTCCCTGCTTGTTTTTCGGATGCGCCGAAAAGTGTTGTTTGTAGTCGCTTTTGAGGTTATTCAGGGCAACTTCGTCCATTTCGATTCCATTTACGGACATACTCTTTATGTCTTTTATGATCACCTCGTTGCTCGGATGCTCCTGGTTGTATTCGTACGATTTGGTACGCATGTAGCGGGCTATGTTACCGATCACCGTTTCGACCGCCTCCTTGTCGGGTTCCTCCTCGAGCGAACGGATCATGCGCTGGATGCTCTTGCCGTAGTGCTTGCGCATGATGTTCTTGCGCGGATAGGGCATGCGTTCGGGCGTGGGGCTGAGCGACAGGGCGGTGGGAATGGGATAAGGCGAATCCACATCAAGCTGAAAATCAGACATAATGAACAGATGGTCCCACAACTTGTGGGTGAAATCGGCGCTGTCGCGCAGCATCGGGTTGATGTTGCCCATCACGGCTATCACGGCGCGTGCCTGGCGGTTGCGCTGGTCGCGGTCCTCGATCGCGGAGAGGTCGGCGACCATTTCGTGGATATGGCGCCCGTACTCGGGCAGGGCGAGTTTTTTGCGGGAATAGTTATAATTCTTCTCCATAAAAATGATTTGTTCGGCCGCCTTTGTCCCTCCGGGGTTTTCGGAAATACTCCGGGCGGACGCCGAAGGGGTGTTTTCAGACTTTTCGAATGGTATGCAGGCGGCTTGAAATTGAGGGATCGCAGCGGTTTTCCCTTGCGGCGCCCGGTGCGGTAATCTCGCTCCGAAGCGCTAACTTTGGGACAAAGATAACGCAAAAACAGATATCAAATATACTATTTAATTAAAGTTATGAAAAAAATATTGGTCATAGAAAACGAGCGGAGCATACGCAACATTCTGAAAGAGAGATTGGAATACGAATCCTTCGCGGTCGACACGGCCGAAACCTACGCTTCGGGCGCCGGATCGGCAGGTGCGTACGATACCGTGATCTGTGACGAAGAGCAGTTCCTGGGCTCGGCACAGGCACCGGAGCGTATTCCGGCAGGCATTCCCATCGTGGTAGTGTCGGCCAACCCCACTACCGACGGCGCCGTGAAGTGTATCCGCTCGGGTGCCGTGGACTACATCGCCAAACCCATCGACCTGAATAAACTCTTGGCCGCCGTGCGCTACGCCACCTCCGACGAGGTTGCCGAGGCCGCCGCTGCCGACGACGAAAACGCAAATCACGGGCCACAGATGCGCAACCTCCGCCGGCGGGGGTTGCGCTCCGAGGAGATCATCGGCAATTCGCGCCAGATCGTACACGTCAAACGCCTGATCGACAAGGTGGCGCCCTCCGAAGCCCGCGTGCTGATCACCGGCGCCAACGGCACGGGGAAAGAGCTGGTCGCCCGGTGGCTGCACGAAAAGAGCGTCCGCGCAGGCGGGCCTTTCGTCGAGGTGAATTGCGCCGCCATCCCCTCGGAACTGATCGAGAGCGAACTCTTCGGCCACGAAAAAGGCGCCTTCACCTCGGCCGTGCGCCAGCGCAAGGGCAAATTCGAGCAGGCCCACGGGGGCACCCTGTTCCTCGACGAGATCGGCGACATGAGCCTCTCGGCCCAGGCCAAGGTGCTGCGGGCGCTGCAGGAGAATAAGATCAGCCGCGTGGGCAGCGACAAGGATGTGGACGTCAACGTGCGCATCGTGGCGGCGACCAACAAGAACCTCCAGGAGGAGATCGGCAAAAGGAACTTCCGCGAGGACCTCTACCACCGCCTGAGCGTGATCGTGATCCCCGTGCCGCCCCTGGTCGAGCGCTCGGAAGACATCCCGCTGTTGACCAACTATTTCATCGACAAGATCTGCGCCGAATACGACATCTCGCCCAAGGAGGTCGACCCCCTGGCGGTCGAAGCGCTCAAAAAAATGAACTGGAGCGGCAACATCCGCGAACTGCGCAACGTGGTCGAGCGCCTGATCATCCTGAGCGGCAACCAGATCACCCTCGACGACGTGCGGCTGTACGCCGCGCCGTAGCGGGCCGCGGACGTCAACGCAGTTCCCGCATTACTCCCTCGCGCAACTGCATCGGGTCCGTACTCGTGGCCTTGAGCCCGGAGCGGGATTTGAAGATCTTAAACCCGACGTTGAAGGTGTAGTAACGCCCGAAAGATTGCGTCCACACGCTGCGGACGTAGTCGCTCTGCATCGATGTGGAAAATCCGGTATTGCGGTTGAGAATGTCGTAAGCTGCGAAACTGACCTCCATCTTCTTCAGCACCGTACTCCCGGCCACGACGTTGAGCACGTGGGTCGAGGTGGCGGGAAAGTCGTCCGACAGGCTGCGGTAGTAACTGCCGTAGTAGTAGGTCTTCAGGAAGAGCCGTTTGAAGATCCCGCGGCACTCCGCGCTCGCGCCGCCCGAGAAATTGAGCACCTTGTCGTCCTGTTTGGCCGTGTTGGCGGAATAGATGTAACTGCCCGACGAGGAGAGCGTGATGCGCACCTTCGTCGAGAAATTGGTGCTCACGCTCAGGCCCAGCCTCGGGGCGTAGCTCTTCGTGCGGTTCAGTTGCTCGCCGATGTAATAGGGACGCGCCAGGTAGTTCGCCGAGGGAGAGACCGAGATGTTGAGTTTGGCCTTTTCCCACCGGAAACCGTATTGGAACCGGAGGTTGGCGGAGAGGTTGCCGTTCCGGTTTTCGAAGGTGGTGAGCGTACTCTGCGCCGGGGCGACGACGTCCCATGCGGGCAGCGGGGTTTCCTGGGCGAAATAGAACGTCTTGTCGACGATCGCGTCGCGGACGACGTTCAATTCCCCGGAGAAGGAGTAAGAGCGGGTCGCCTTTTTCCGGCTGTACCAATTGATGCTCCCCGACAGGTTGTGGGAATAGCTCTGCCGCAGGTCGGGATTGCCGGCCACCATCTGGTAGGGGTCGCGGGTGTCGAGCGCGGCGCGCCACTCTTCCATCGAGGGCAGGGTCGTGGAGGTGGAGTAGTCTGCCCGGATATTAAGCTTGGATTTGGATCCGCCCGGTCTTTTCTGGAATTTGACGGAAGGCAGCCAGGCGTTCTGGCGCTGGCCGAAAGCGGCGGGATCGGGGAAACGCTCCGTGCGGTCGGGGGCAGACGATTGGAAGGCGAGCGTAAGCCAAAGGGAGTTGTTCTTCCCGGTAGGCAGGGGTATAAACAGGCTGCCGGTGTGGGTGCGGTTGCGCTCGGTGTAGTCGTAGCTGTTTATCGAGTCGGTGGCCGGGGCGAGG
Source organism: Rikenellaceae bacterium (assembly GCA_031547705.1). Lineage (GTDB taxonomy): Bacteria > Bacteroidota > Bacteroidia > Bacteroidales > Rikenellaceae > JAVBMJ01. The sequence continues at coordinate 4,097 of JAVBRR010000112.1, forward strand.
AGGTCGGTCAAGTCGGTCGAGATGCGGCGGCGGGTGCTGTTCGTCTGCCGGTAGCCATACTTCGGGCTGATCGTTATCCGGGGAGTTTGAAATAGGGGAATCTGTACGCCCACGTCCAGGTTCAGGTCGCTGTTGTCCCCCACGGGGCCGGACTCCACGGTTTTGGTCATCCCCGAGGGGGCGCCGGTCACCCGCACCCCGCTGCCGTCGCCGCGGCCGTGGTTGTATTGTGCGTTGATCCAGAAGTCGTACCCTTTCTCGCCCAGGAAGTGCCAGTAAGTTAGCACGTGACCGAATTTCAGGGTGTTTCCGTCGCGGGCGGTTTCCTGCATGGTGAAGACCTCGTCGCCGTCCAGGGAGTTGAGCGCCAACCGGTCGGCGGCGTAGCGGGAGCGGGAAGCGGCGAATGTGCTGCCGTATGTCAGCATCATTTTTTCCCGCCTCAAGGCGAAAGATACCCCGGCGGCATGGTTGTTCTGTTTGTTGCGGACTTCCGACGAATCGGCGTACTCGCGCGAGGCGTACCGGTCCGTGGGGAAATATTCGCGTTTCACGATATTACGGGACAAGGTCTTGTCGTCGCGGTAATTGTAATACGCTTTGAGCGACGTGGCCACGGGGTCTTGGAGTACCACCCCCCAGGATCTTTCGACCGCGGCATCGAAATAGCCCAGTTCGGCGTATCCCCTCATGGCGGCGCTGGGGGTACTGCCGGTAAAGCCCGTGGCGGCCATGTTGGTGATCTGGTTCGAGGTGCGGCCGATGTTGTTGTACATCCCGTTGAGGTCGAAGCGCAGTTTCTCCGAGAAAAAACTGACCATCCCGCCGGCACCGTAGCGGTCGCGGCCCCGGGGATCGAAGTCGTGGCCGTAGGAGGCCAGGACGTTGGAGTTGACCGCGTTGACGATCGGCTCCTTGGTCCGGATGTTGAGCACCCGCACATTCTCGCCCGCCCGGCGCGTGCCCCGGGCCCAGGGCCGCTCGGGCTCCTCGTAGGTGTCGATCGACACCACCTCGGCCGCAGGCAGGGTGGTCAGGGCGGTCATCTGGCCGGTGCCGAAGACGAGCGTCTTGTTGACGTAGGTGCGCGCCACGTTCTGCCCCAGGACGGTGATCCCCGCGTCGGAGATCTCGACCCCGGGCACCTGGCGCAGGATCTCGAGCGCCACGTCGCCCTCGAGCAGTTTGACCGCCGCGGCGTTGAAACGGATCGTGTCGCCGACGGTGGTGATCAGCGGCACCTTGCCCGTCACCTTCAGCGCGTCGATCGAGTAGGTCTTCATCTTCAGAGAGACAGACACCCAATTATTCTTGCCCGAGATATCCACCTCGCGCAAAACGGGCTCGAAATTCAGGTGGGAAACATACACGGTGGCTTTCCCGGGCCGGACGCCCGGAAAGCGGCACGTTCCGCCGGCCGATACGGCGTACAGGGTGTCGCGGGCGGTCATCAGCGTGACCGTGGCCCCGTTGGAGAGGTACAAATTCATTCCTGCTCCAAGACGGAGATACACCTCGAAATCGACCTTGTCCGGCTGCTGCGCCCGAAGCCCTTCCCACGAGAGGCACAACAACAATATCATCATCAAACCGACGGAACGTGTCTTCATAACAGGTGGAGATTAGAATAAAATGCCAGGGGCGCTTTCACCTCCTACTACTGATCCATCTGCTTCCATTTGGACGTCGCAAATATTAGCGGATTCCACCAACACTCTCTCGGTTTTGTAACCCGGCGCAGAGAATATAAAAATAAAAGTCTTCCCGGGAGGGATACCCATAGTATACTTTCCATCAGGCCCCGTCACGGTACTAAATCCGGTAAGTCCGTGACCAGCAAGCTCGACTGCAACCCTCACACCCGGCATTACATCTCCCCCTTCTTTCTCAGTGACTGTTCCTGTTATATCAATCGACTGTGCAGAAACGGTTGTCGCCGCGCAGCACAGCGCCACGGCGAAAAATAAAGTAATCAGTTTTTTCATAATCGTTGGGGTTAATTAAAGAACGGAAGGGCTTTCAGCATCCAAAGATAAACAAAAAAACTGAAAAACAAAACGATACGGCAAAAATCTCTTGAGAACGTGCGGCTGTACGCAGCAAGGGCCGCACAATGTTGTGCGGCCCTTGCTGTTTATGGAGGTCTGAAACTATACGAGTTTGGCAAAGAGCTGGCGCATAGAAACTTCGCCCTCGACGATGCGGTGCAGGTCGGCGATGGCGACGCGCTGCTGGGCCATCGTGTCGCGGTGGCGGATGGTGACGGTTTTGTCCTCCAGCGTCTGGTGGTCGACCGTCACGCACAGCGGGGTGCCGATGGCGTCCTGGCGGCGGTAGCGCTTACCGATGCTGTCCTTCTCGTCGTACTGGGTCGTGTAGTCGAACTTCAGCGCGTCGATGATCCCGCGGGCCACCTCGGGCAGCCCGTCCTTCTTGACCAGCGGCAGCACAGCCACCTTGACCGGGGCGATCGGCGCCGGAATGCGCAGCACCACCCGCTCGTCGCCGCCTTCCAGCTGCTCCTCGGCATACGAGGCCGAAAGGACCTGCAGCACCATGCGGTCGACGCCGATCGAGGTTTCGACCACATAAGGCACGTAGCTTTCGCCCGTTTCGTGGTCGAAATACTGGATCTTCTTGCCCGAGAATTTCTGGTGGTTGCCCAGGTCGAAATCGGTGCGCGAGTGGATGCCCTCCACCTCCTTGAACCCGAAGGGGAAGTTGAACTCGACGTCGGCGGCGGCGTTGGCGTAGTGGGCCAGCTTGTCGTGGTCGTGGAAACGGTATTTTTCGTCGCCGAAGCCCAGCGCGCGGTGCCAGCTCATGCGCGTGGCCTTCCACTTCTCGTACCACCCCATCTCGTCGCCCGGGCGGATGAAGAACTGCATCTCCATCTGCTCGAACTCGCGCATGCGGAAGATGAACTGGCGCGCCACGATCTCGTTGCGGAACGCCTTGCCGATCTGCGCGATGCCGAAGGGGATCTTCATGCGGCCGGTCTTCTGGACGTTGAGGAAGTTGACAAAGATACCCTGGGCCGTTTCGGGGCGCAGGTAGATGGTGCTGGCGCCCTCGGCGGCCGCGCCCATCCTGGTTTCGAACATCAGGTTGAACTGGCGCACCTCGGTCCAGTTGCGCGTCCCCGACACGGGGCACACGATCTCGGCGTCGACGATCACCTGGCGCAGGGCGTCGAGGTCGCCCGCCGTGAGCGCGGCGACAAAACGCCGGTGCATCGCGGCGCGTTTTTCGGCGATCTCCAGCACCCGCAGGCTCGTGGAGCGGTACTGCGCCTCGTCGAAGCTCTCGCCGAAGCGTTTGGCCGCCTTCTCGACCTCCTTGTCGATCTTGTCGTCCTGCTTGGCGAGCCAGTCCTCGATCAGCACGTCGGCGCGGTAGCGTTTCTTGCTGTCCTTGTTGTCGATCAGCGGGTCGTTGAAGGCGCCCACATGCCCCGAAGCCTCCCACGTGCGGGGGTGCATGAAGATCGCGGCATCGATCCCGACGATGTTGTCGTTGAGCTTGACCATCGAGTCCCACCAGTAGCGCTTGATGTTGTTTTTGAGCTCGACGCCCAGCTGGCCGTAGTCGTAAACGGCGCTCAGGCCGTCGTATATCTCGCTCGAGGGGAATATGAAACCGTACTCCTTGCTGTGAGCTATGAGTTTTCTGAATAGTTCTTCCTGCGTCATGGTGTCGTCAAATTATGATTCCAGGGGGCAAAGATACGTTTTTTATGCTAACTTTGTGCCTTGAAACGAGATTTTATGGGTAGGATTCTGGCTCTGGACTACGGAACGAAACGCACGGGGATCGCCGTGAGCGACCCCCTGAGGATCATTGCCGGAGCGCTCGACACGGTGCCCACGCACGGGATAATACCCTACCTGAGGAAATATCTCGCGGCTAATGACGTTGGTATTATAGTGCTCGGGAAGCCCCTGCAGATGGATGGCACGCCCTCGCAGACAGCCCCCGGGGTCGAAGCCCTCGCGGCCAAGCTGGCGGCGGAATTTCCCGCGGTGAAGATCGACTTCTGGGACGAACGCTTCACCTCGAAGCTGGCGCAACGCTCGCTCATCGAGAGCGGAGTGCCCAAAATGGCGCGACGGGACAAGGCGCTGGTGGACCGGGTGAGCGCGGCGATAATCCTGCAAGGTTACCTCGAAACAATAACAAGATAACAACACAAAGATGATCTACCCGATAGTTATTTACGGAGCGCAAGTACTCAAGGACGGGACCGAAGAGGTCGCCGACCGCGGCGAGATAACCCCCGAGCTGGTGCGCGATATGTTCGAAACGATGTACGCCAGCGACGGCGTGGGCCTGGCCGCGCCCCAGATCGGCAAGGCGCTGAGGATGTTCGTGCTCGACCTGTCGGTCTATGCCGAAGAACATCCCGAACTGGAGGGTTTCCGCAAGGCGGTGATCAACCCCCGCATCTACGAGCGGTCGGAAGAGGAGAAAACATCGGAGGAGGGCTGCCTGTCGTTTCCCGGCATACACGAAACCGTGGCGCGCCCGGTGAGCATCCGCGTGCGCTACCTCGACGAAAACTGGGAAGAACACGACGAACTCTGGGAAGGATACCCCGCCCGCGTGTTCCAGCACGAATACGACCACCTGGACGGGGTGGTCTTCACCGACCGGCTGGTCCCGATCCGCAAGACACTTCTGAAAAGCAAACTCACCGCGCTCTCGAAAGGCAAGTACAAAGCCTCCTACAAAACGCGGATACAAAAATAATCCGGCAACTCACCGGATGAATCACAAAAATTGTTATATTTGTAATTTACGTTTTTTCCGAATAGCCATTTATGCCAAACCTCGCACAAGAAACACTGCAGCTCGTTTTTGACAACATGCAAACCGCTTTGTATGTTACCGATGTCGAGACCTACGAGATAATCTTCGCCAACAAAGCCCTCCGATCGGCCTACCCCTACGAAATAGAGGGACGCAAATGCTGGGAGGTACTCTCGACGTACGGCAAATCGTGCCCCTACTGCAAGCAGGAAGAGATGGTCAAAAAGCCCCTGGGCGAAGCGTTGATCTGGGAAAACTACAACAGCGACATGGGCTGTTGGCTCCAGATGAACGACTCGGTGATCCGCTGGCACGACGGCCGCCTGGCACACATGATCAACGTCACCGACATCACCGGGATCAAGCGCAACGAAGCCCAGCTGAGCGAATACAAGGACAACCTCGAAAAACTCCTGACCGAAAAAACCGAGAGCCAGGAGATGCTCCTGGCCCTGAACGACAACATCGCCGAAGGGTTTATCTACCAACTGGAAGAGGCGCCCGGAATGATCCACGCCCAGATGCGTTACATGAGCGCTGGACTCGAAAAAGTGTGCGGCCTCAACCGCGAGGAGGTTATGCGGAATGTCGAATCGCTCTTTCCCCACTTCAACCAGGACGACCTGCTGTACATCATCGAATGCCGCGCCGCGCACCGCACCTACACGCGCGACGTACGCTTCAACCGCCCCGACGGGGTCGAAATATGGCTCAAAATCTCGGAACGCCCCCGGACAAAATCCGACGGGACGGTGGCATGGGACGGCATCGCGGTCGACATCACCCACCGCAAACGCATGGAACTCGACCTGGTCCACTCGCAGGAAGAATTGCAGCGTTTCGCAACGCGCCTCCGGGATGTAAGCAACAACATGATAAACACCGCATTGTACCGCTCTTACCTCGACGACCAGGGACACGTGACGATCGACTACGCGAGCGAACAGTGGGAAAAGATCGTCGGGGTTAGCATCGAAGACACAAAAAAAGACCTCACCATGGTGCTCCGGAACCTGCATCCGGAAGACCGGGCGGGCTTCATGAGCGCCATCAGCAAAAGTACGGGCGAAATGGGTGATGCCGTCTCGGAAAGCAGGTACATCCACCCCTCGGATGGACGCACGATCTGGCTGAGACTCCAATCGAGGGGCTTCGTGCAGAACGGACGCATCCTGCGCGACGGCATGCTCAGCGATATCACCCAGCAGAAAACCCTCGAAAACGAACTGATCGCCGCACGCGACCAGGCCCAGAAATCGGACCTGCTGAAATCGACATTCCTGGCCAACATGAGCCACGAAATACGAACCCCGATGAATGCGATCGTGGGTTTCCTCAACCTGCTGGGCGGCGACGAAGAGATCCCGCGCGACACGCAAAAAGAGTATATCCGCATCGTACAGGACAGTGCAGACCAACTTCTTACGCTCATAGGCGACATCCTCGACATATCGAAGATCGACGCCGGGCAGATGAAGATCATCCCCGAACCGCTGCAGGTGAACGCCCTGCTGACCGATATGCTCTCCTCGTACAGGACCAACGAAAAAATCATGGCGGGCAAGGATATCGAACTGATCATGGAAGCCCCCGCCTCGGAAGAACTCGTAGTCCGGACGATCGACCCCAACCGCCTGCGCCAGGTGCTGGGCAACCTGGTGGGCAACGCGATCAAATTCACCGACAAGGGCCACGTAAAATTCGGCTACAAAGCGGCGGGAGACAAGCTGGCTTTCTTTGTCGAAGACACCGGCATCGGCATCGACGCCAAAGAGATGGGAAACCTTGGAAAACCATTCCACCAGGTACACGACACGCGCCACGCGGCCAAATACGGCGGTACCGGGATAGGACTCGCGATATCAATGAATTTAGTAAAGCTTATGGGAGGAGATTTTTCAGTGAAATCCGAAGCCGGGAAAGGCTCGCTTTTCGAATTTACGATTCCGTCGGGCAGTACGGAGCCCGAAACGCCCGTCAAACAGGAAGAAACCCCCGCAAGCACGGGAGCCCTCAAATCCCCTGATTTCAGCGGAGCTACGTTGCTGATCGCCGAGGATACATACACCAACTTCTTCTACCTCAAAACCCTGCTGCGCCACAGCAACGCCACGATCATCCACGCCTGGAACGGCCAGGAAGCCATCGATGCCGTCAAGGAACACCCCGAAATCGACCTGGTGCTGATGGACGTCAAGATGCCCGTGATGGACGGGATCGAGGCGGTCAAGCACGTCAAAGCGTTGCGCCCCGACCTGCCGGTCATCGTCCAGACCGCCTACGCCATGCACGACGACCGCCACCGGATGATCGAAGCGGGTTTCGGCGACTACATCGCCAAACCGATCAACCGCGACGAACTGTTCGAAATGATCGCCAAGTACCTGAAGAAATAAATTTTCCTGGATTTGCAATTATATACGAAGAGCGGGCCCGAAGTGATTTCGGGCCCGCTCGATTTTTACAGTATTTCGGCCGTGATGCGCAGGACGTTCTCGGTGCGGGAGGTGATGGCGTAGCGGTCGTCGATGCGGCGGGAGACCAGCCACACGATATCGGCTGCCGCATCGCCGTTCACCAGCACGAACTGGCGTCCTTTCTGGGCCAGGGAGACCTTCTCGTCGATCAGGTAGTCGCTCACTTTCTTGTGCCCCGGCATGCCGAAGGGGACGAAGCTGTCGCCCTCGCGCCAGCGCCGGATGTGCAGCGGAAAGGTAAGCTTGTCGGAATTCACGAGCGCCACGTTGGACGGCACGCGGTAATTTTCGAGGTCGTCGACGCTGATATGTTCGAAAAAGAGCACCTGGTTGCCGCAATAACTCTTGGAGGTCGTGCGGTCGAGGGTGACCTCGCAGGCGTCTTCTTCGGCGATGGGGGTGACGATGATCCTGCCCCGGTCGGTCCACGCCACGCGCTCCTTGGAATAGAACCGGCGTCCCGAATGGCCGCTGTCCAGGGCGTGGCACAGGGCGTCGATCACATCGCCTTTAAAGCCCTCGGCCTTCATCAGTTCGTAGAGCACGTAGCCCGTGCCCAGTTCGGGATCGATCTTTGCGGGATCGATCACCAGTTCGTCGCCGTGCATTTCGACCACCTCGGCGCGGATGCGTTCGATGCTGCGGTTGATGAAATGCTGCGCTTCGGTGAGGCGCTCGACGTTGGACGACATCAACTCGGTGAACTTGGGGTTGATCTCGCGGATGCGCGGGATAAGGCCCAGGCGGATCTTGTTGCGCAGGTATTTGGTCGAACGGTTCGACGAGTCCTCGCGGAAACGGATCTTGTGCTGGTGGGCGTATTCGAGGATGTCGTGGCGCGAGGCGAACAGCAGCGGGCGGACGATCCGGCCCACCGACGCATGGATCCCCGTCAGGCCGCGCAGGCCCGTGCCCCGGAAGAGGTTGATAAAGAAAGTCTCGATCGAGTCGTCGGCGTGGTGGGCGATGGCGATAACGTTGTAGCCGTTCTCCAGGCACAGGCTGTCGAACCATTTATAGCGCAGCCTGCGCGCGGCCATCTGGACCGATTCGCCTGTGGCGTCCATCTCGTCCTGGGTATTGAAACGCATGTTGTAGAAAGGAACGCCCAGCCGGGCGGCCTCGTCGCGCACCATCACCTCGTCTTCGGCAGATTCCTCGCCCCGAAGCTGGAAATTGCAGTGCGCGACACCCACTGCGTAGCCCGCCTCGACGAAAAGCGAAAGCATGGCCATCGAATCGACCCCGCCACTCACCGCTACGAGGACCTTGTCGTCGGCACCGATGAGCGAATGCTGGCGGATGTAGTGCCGGAAACGGTCGGAAAGTGTGGAATTGGGCATAATCGCAAACTTTGGTATATCTCAAAAAACATTCACCTCGCGGTGCAGCTCCACGCCGAAGCGCTCGCGCACACCGGCGATCACCGCCTGTGAAAGGGCGAAAATCTCGGCTCCCGTGGCGCCTCCGTCGTTGACCAGCACCAGCGCCTGGGCGTCGTGCACCCCGGCGCGTCCCATGCGGCGCCCTTTCCAGCCCGTCTGTTCGATCAGCCACCCGGCCGCGAGTTTCACCCCGCCGCCGTCCGGATCGGGATAGGTCGGCATCGAAGGATATTCCGCCCGGAGCGCTTCGGCCTTGGCCGGGGCGACCACCGGATTCTTGAAAAAGCTGCCGGCGTTGCCCGTCGTGCGGGGGTCGGGAAGTTTGCCGTCGCGGATGGCGATCACCGCCGCGCGGACGTTTTCGAGCGCCGCGCCGCCGCGCCTGTCGACCTCCTGTTTCAAGGCCCCGTACTCCAGCTTCGGCGCCGGGGTGCGGCTGAGGCGGAAATTCACGCCGGTGATGATCACCCGCCCCCGCAGCGTGCCCTTGAACACGCTGTCGCGGTAACCGAAACCGCAATGCGCCGCCGTGAGGGTCATCGTCGAGAGGTTGTCGACACAAAACAGTTCGACCGACTCGACCGCGTCCGCAACCTCGGCGCCGTAAGCCCCGATGTTCTGCACGGGCGCCGCGCCCACGTAGCCCGGGATGGCCGAGAGGTTCTCGATCCCCCACAGGCCGCGCGCCACGCACCACGCCACCAGGTCATCCCATTCGACGGCCGCCGTGGCGTGTACCCCCACCGCCACACCGTCGTCGGAGGTGATGCGGATGTGGCGCCCGGCGGGATGCAGCAGCACCCCGTGGAAATCGCGCGTGAAAAGGACGTTGTTGCCTCCGCTGAGTACGCTCCACGCCGCACGCCCCTCGGGGGCGAGCACGCCTCCGGGCGAGAAAACCGCGCGCAAATCGGCGACATCCTCGTATTCGACCAACGCGTCGCACACGGCATCGACACCGAAACTGTTGTACGCGCGCAAAGCGGCATGGGGGGTGACACGTATCATAGAGGACAAAGGTATCAATAATTTTCGGTTTCGGCCACAGGCACGCGCCTCACGACGCTCTTACCCCGCCAGCGGCCTGAATAATAGTAGGCTACCGCACCGATCATGCCGATCAGCCACCCCACGGGCATCGACCACCAGATTCCCACCGCACCGAAAGCCTTCGAGAGCAGGATCGCGGCCGGAAGCCGGCACAGCCACAGCGAAAGGATGGTCGTGAACATCGGGAAGACCGTGGCCCCGGCGCCCCGGAGCATGCCGTTGACGACAAACATAATATTGAATATCAGATAAGTGGAGTTGATCACCACCATCAGTTCGTATCCCAGGTCGATCACCGCCGCGTCGTCGGTGAAGACTCCCAGCAGGTGGCGGCCGAAAAGGATCATCACCGCGTTGAGCGCCAGGCAGCAGACGCTCGACAGGATCAGCGTGTCGCGCAGGCCCCGCCGGATGCGGATGTATTTGCCCGCCCCGGCATTCTGCCCCACGACCGAGGTGAGCGCCGCGGCGACGTTCATCACCGGGATGGCGACGAACGTGTCGATGCGGTTCACGGCCGAGAACGCCGCGATCACGTCGGTGCCGAAACCGTTGACCACCCCCATGACCGCCACCATCCCCACGGCGACGAAGGTCTGCTGAATGCCCGAAGGAAGGCCCAGGCGCAGCGACTGCCGGAAGATCTGGCGGTCGAAACGGGGATGGAAGATGTTGAAACGGATCAGTTCGTGGCGGCGGTTGACATAGACCACCCCCAGCACGAAAGCCACGCCCTGGGAGATCACCGTGGCCCACGCCGCACCGGCCACGCCCCAGCCGAAGACGATAATAAACACCAGGTCGAGCACCACGTTGAGCACCGACGAAACGATCAGGAAGTAGAGCGGCGTCTTGGAATCCCCCACCCCGCGCAGCACGGCGGCGATGGTGTTGAAGCCGAAAAGCAGGATCGACCCGGCGAAATAGATCTGCAGGTACTGCGTCGCCATCGGCATCAGCGCCTCGGGCAGCATCATAAGCCCCAGGATCGGCCGGGAAAAGAGAAGTCCCACGGCCGTCACCACCACCCCGGCGCCCATCATGAAGACGAGCATCGTGTCGGCCGAAGCCTGCACCTTGTCGTATTGTTTGACCCCGAAATACTGCGAACTGACGATCGAGCCGCCGATACCGATGCCGATGATCAGCGCGATGGTCATGAAGATCACCGGCGTCGACGCACCCACCGCGGCCAGTGCCTCCTTGCCCACGAAACGACCTACGATGGCCGTGTCGACGAACTGGTAGAGCTGCATAAAAAGGTTCCCCAGCACCATCGGGATGGCGAAATTGAGAATCTGGGTCCACTCGCGGCCTTTGGTAAAATCCTGCATTGTCCTTGTTTGAAAATAGCTTGCAAAGGTCGTGAAAAAATCGCTTCTTTATACATCCCCGACCGATTTTATTATTTTTTCAACGTTATCGCGCGTTTTGTTGGGGAAATCCGGGAATAATTGCTAATTTTGAGAGTTTTTTGCGTCCTATCTCCCAAACAGACTACGAGCATGCTCAACGACAAAGATTTAGAGCAGATAAAATCCCACGGACTGGAACTTTCCGACGTGGAAAGGCAGTTGGAGAACTTCCGCAAGGGCTTCGATTTCCTGCCCGTCAGCGCGGCGGCCGTTCGCGGTAACGGGATCACGGTGATCGCCCCGGAAGAAGCCTCGCGGCTGGCCGAAAGCTACACCCGGCAGGCCCGGGAGCTGAAAATCGTGAAATTCGTCCCCGCCTCGGGCGCCGCGACGCGGATGTTCAAGGAACTGTTCGAGTTCGTCGCTTCGGGCAAAACGACCCCGGCGATCGAAACCCTCACGGGGAACATCGCCCGCTTCGCCTTCTACGACCGGCTGCACGCCGCGACGGGCGACAACCCTTCCCGACACGACCTGGTGGACGCCATCATCAACCGCGGCCTCGGCTACGGCACCCAACCCAAAGCGCTCATCACGTTCCACAAATACGCCGGCGAAACGCGCACGGCGATGGAAGAGCACATGGTCGAAGCGGCCCTGTACGGCGCTGGCGCAGGGGTGGCCGCGATCCATTTCACCGTTTCGCCCGAGCACCGCGCCGGGTTCGAGGCGCAACTGGCCGCATCGAAAGACAAATTCGAAAAACGCTACGGCGTCCGCTATAAAATAGGCTTCTCGCAGCAGAAACCCTCGACCGACACGATCGCCGTGACGCCCGAAAACGAGCCTTTCCGCGAAAGCGACGGACGGCTGCTGTTCCGCCCCGCGGGCCACGGCGCCCTGATCGAAAACCTGGGCGACATCGACGCCGGGGTGATCTTCATCAAAACGGTCGACAACGTCACCACCGACTCCCGCCGCGACGACACGGTGTTGTGGAAAAAGGCGCTGGCCGGTTACGCGCTCGCATTGCAGGAAAAAACCTTCGCCTGGCTCGATGCGCTCGACAAAGGCGGCGCCCCGCTGGACGAGATCGCGGCATTCATCGAAAACGAACTGTCGTACAAGCTCCCCCCCGGAGCGGGCAGCGAAGAACTGCGGCAAGTCCTCGACCGGCCGCTGCGCGTGTGCGGCATGGTGCGCAACGAAGGCGAACCGGGCGGCGGGCCTTTCTGGGTGAAGAACACGGACGGGTCGCTCGCGCTGCAGATCGCCGAATCGTCGCAGATCGCCCCGCAGGACATGGATCTGATGAGGGAGGCGACGCATTTCAACCCCGTGGACCTGGTGTGCCTGCCCAAGGGTCGCGGCGGCAAAGCGTTCGACCTGGCGCGTTATGTCGATCCCGGCACCGGCTTTATCTCCGAGAAATCGAAGGACGGCCGCGCGCTCAAAGCCCAGGAGTTGCCCGGCTTGTGGAACGGCGCGATGGCGCGCTGGAACACGGTGTTCGTCGAGGTGCCCATCACGACCTTTTCGCCCGTGAAAGTGGTGAACGACCTGCTGCGGGAGCAACATCAGTAAAGAAAATTAAATAATATAGCAACAATCCCATGGAAAACAACAAATTGGAGCAGTTGACCCGCAAACTCTACGACGACGGTCTGTCGAAAGGACGCAGGGAAGCCGAAGAACTCGTGGAAAAAGCCCGCGCCGAAGCCAAAAAGATCGTGGACGACGCCAAAAGCGAAGCCGCCAAGATCACCCAGGCCGCCGAACAGCACGCCGCGGAGACACGCAGCAACACCGCCACCGAAACGGCCATCGCGAGCCGCCAGGCCATAGCCAAACTCAAAGATATGATCGGCAGCGCCATCACGGGCAGCGTGCTGACCCAACCCATCGCCGCAGCCACGCTCGACGCCGGGTTCGTGAAGGAGCTGTTGCTGGCCGTGGCCTCGAACTGGCACGGCGAGAAGAGCGAACTGGTCGCCCTGCTGCCCGCAGCCAAAGAGAAAGAGCTGGCCGCGGCGTTTGCCGGGAGCGTGAAATCGCTGCTCGACGCGGGCGTGGAGTTGAAATATTCCGACGCCGTGAAGAGCGGGTTCCGCATCTCGCCCAAGGACGGGGGGTATTACATCGGCTTCACGGACGACGATTTCCGCGTGCTGTTGTCGGAATACCTGCGCCCGAAACTGGCCAAAATATTATACGAATAGCCGATGGCCAGGAAGTATTACTGTCTGGTGGCGAGTCTGCAGGAGTTCCTGCCCGACGTCGAGGTCAAAGGCTTCGACCCGGAAGCGGCACGCGCCGAGATCGCCGAAGGGTTGTCGGATGAGGACGCGGGTTACCTGCGCCTTCTGCAAACCTACCACGACATCGACAACCTGGTGAAGTTGCGCGCGGGACGCGAGGCGTTCTCGCCTGCGGGTAATCTGTCGCAGGAAGAGATCGCAGCCGAATCGGCAGCACCCGGGAAACTGCCCGAGGCGCTGGCCGACATCGTGCGGGCCTGGAACGATCCCGAAGACCCCGACTACGACGAAATGGATCGCACGCAACCGCTCGAAAAGGCGCTCTACGCAGCCTATTACGAGCTGTGCGAAGCGTCGGGGAACCGTTTCCTGCGCCAGTGGGGAGCGTTCGACCGCACGTTGCGCAACCTGACAGCCGCCTTCACCGCCCGCAAAACGGGACGCACGGTGGGGGATGCGGTCGTAGGCGGCGGCGATGTGGCCGAAACGCTGGCCCGCAGCACGGCATCCGATTTCGGGCTGCGCGGCGAGGTGGATTTCGTGGAAAAGGTGATGGGGATCGTCGTGGACGAACCCAACCTGGTGGAGCGCGAAAAGAAACTCGACACGATGCGCTGGGAACGCACCGAGGAGATCGCCGAGGACGACTATTTCGGAATCGACAACATCCTGGGGTACGTGGTGCGGTTGGGGATCTACCGGCGCTGGACCACCCTCGACCACAAAACAGGACGCGAAATGTTGCGCAGGCTGCGGAACGAACTGACCGTAGCGATAGAGAGTTAGAAAAAACGAAAAAATCTAAAATACAGATAATGAAGACAACCGGGCAAGTATCGGGAATTATAGCCAACATCGTGATCGTCAAAGCCGACGGGCCGGTATCCCAGAACGAGATCTGCTACGTCATACTGGGCGAGATCAAGATGATGGCCGAAGTGATCAAAGTAGTGGGCGACAAGGCCTACGTGCAGGTGTTCGACAGCACGCGCGGGCTGAAGATCGGCGACCGCGTGGAGTTCGAAGGGCACATGCTCGAGGCGACGCTCGCCCCGGGGATCCTGTCGAAGAATTACGACGGGCTGCAGAACGACCTCGAAAAGATGGACGGGCTGTTCATCACGCGCGGATCGCACACCCAGCCGCTGGATTTCGAAAAGCTGTGGGACTTCGCGCCCCTGGCCAAAGAAGGTGACGTGGTGAGCGCCGGAAGCTGGCTGGGCGAGGTGACCGAGCAGTGGGTGAAGCACAAGATCATGGTCCCCTTCGCGATGGAAGGACGGTATACGGTCAAGAGCATCGAAAAGGAGGGCGACTACCCCTTCACGCACCGGATCGCGGTCGTCACCGACGCCCAGGGCACGGACCACGACATCACGATGGTGCAGAAGTGGCCGGTGAAGCGGGCGATCAAGGCCTACGTCGAGAAACCGCGCCCGTTCAAGGTAATGGAAACCGGCGTGAGGGCCATCGACACCTTCAACCCCCTGGCCGAGGGCGGGACGGGCTTTATCCCGGGACCTTTCGGCGCGGGCAAGACGGTGTTGCAGCACGCGATATCGAAGCAGGCCGACGCCGACGTGATCATCTTCGTGGCGTGCGGCGAGCGGGCCAACGAGGTGGTGGAGATATTCGCCGAATTCCCCCACCTGGACGACCCCCGCACGGGCCACAAGCTGATGGAACGCACGACGATCATCTGCAACACCTCAAACATGCCCGTGGCGGCGCGCGAAGCATCGGTCTACACGGGGATGACCCTGGGCGAATATTACCGCGCGATGGGGCTCAAAGTCCTCATCCTGGCCGACTCGACCTCGCGCTGGGCGCAGGCGCTGCGCGAAATGTCGAACCGCCTCGAGGAGCTGCCCGGACAGGACGCCTTCCCGATGGACCTGCCGGCGATCATCTCGAATTTTTACGCCCGCGCGGGACTGGTGTACCTTCCCAGCGGCCAGACCGGTTCGGTCACCTTCCTGGGGACGGTTTCGCCCGCCGGGGGTAACCTCAAGGAGCCCGTCACGGAATCGACCAAGAAAGCGGCGCGCTGTTTCTACGCCCTGGCGCAGGGACGTGCCGACTCGAAGCGCTACCCGGCGATCGACCCCCTGGAAAGTTACTCGAAATACCTCGAATACCCCGAAATCAAGGAGTACCTCGACAGCCGCATCGAACCCG
>JAVBRR010000063.1:0-4489 GCA_031547705.1 Rikenellaceae bacterium
AGCGAGCCGGGCTACATCGTCCGCCAGAAGGCTGCCAACCACACGTTCGTCTCGGTGATCGAGCCCCACGGCGAGTACAACCTGGTCGTGGAGCAGACCACGGAGGCGGAAAGTAGGATCAAGAACGTTAAACTGCTCTACGACACCCCCGACTACACGATCGTGCGCGTCGAGTCGAAAGACGACGTGATCTTCGATTTCTACATGAGCAACCGCAACGCCTCCCCCGAGGCAGTGCACAAGGTCGCCGGATTCGAATGGCGCGGGCCGTGGGGATTTGAAATCTGACAACACAAACCTAAATCAAAATAGTATGAAGACAAGAAGCGAAACATTCCAGTATGAAAGCAAGTTGGTGTGGGAACATCCCGACAAGGGCATCCGCCGCCAGATCATGGGCTACGACGGCCAGTTGATGATCGTTAAGGTCGAATTCGAAAAAGGTGCTGTAGGTTCGCCCCACGCCCACTACCACTCGCAGGCCACCTACGTGGCAAGCGGCAAATTCGAAATGACGATCGACGGCGAAAAGGCTATTGTAAGCGCAGGCGACGGTTTTTACGTAGCTCCCGACGCCATGCACGGCGCCGTTTGCCTCGAACCCGGCATCCTTATTGATACTTTCTCTCCCCACAGGGCAGATTTCTTAAAAAAATAAGAACATGAAACTCAAAGGAAAAGTAGCGGTCGTAACGGGAGGCGCGCGCGATCTGGGGCGCGCCATCTCGGTGAAACTCGCCGCGGAAGGCGCCAAGGTGGTGCTCAACTACTTCGACAACCCCGACGACGCCAAGGCAACGGTCGACATGATCGAAAAAGCCGGAGGCCAGGCCATCGCCGTCCAGGGCGATATGACCAAGGCGGGCGACGTGAAGGTGCTCTTCGCCAAGGCAGCCGCCCAGTACGGCGGTGAGGTGAACGTGCTAGTGAACGTCGTGGGCGGTATCGTGGGCCGTAAACCCATCACCGAGCAGGACGAAGCGTGGTACGACTTCCTGATGGATGTCAACATGCGCAGCGTGTTCCTCTGTACGCGCGAAGTGGTGCCGATGATGCCCGCAGGCGGCGCGATCGTCAACTTCTCGTCGCAGGCTGCCCGCGACGGCGGCGGCCCCGGAGCGTCGATGTACGCCACGGCCAAAGCGGCCGTTATGTGCCACACCCGCGCAATGGCCAAGGAACTGGGGCCGCAGGGGATCCGCGTGAACGCGTTGGCACCGGGGATGATCAACACCTCGTTCCACGACCGTTTCACCAAGCCCGAGGCCCGCGCCAACCTGGCCAACACCGCTCCGCTGCGCCGCGAAGGCAACGCGAGCGAAATCGCCGACCTTGTATGCTACCTGGCGTGCGACGAGTCGTCGTACATTACCGGAACGAACATCGACATCAACGGCGGCACTTTCTTCTCGTAACTTGAAACCCAAGGTTCTTGTTACGGCAGCCTTGCCGCGCGAAGGTTTTGCCGGATTGGAGCGCGATTTCGAAGTGCTTCTTCCTGCGGGGGCGATGATCACCCCGCAGGAAGCGGCGCTTTACCTGCCTGAAATTTACGGACTTTTGCCTACGTATGCCTTCAAGGTGACGCGCGAGGTGATCGATGCGGCGCCCAACCTGCGGATCGTGGCCAACTACGGCGTGGGATACGACAACGTGGATGCGGCCTACGCCGCCTCGCGCGGGATCGTCGTGACGAACAACCCGCGCCCGGTGGTCGAACCCACGGGCGAGCTGGCCTTTGCGTTGATGATCGCGGCGGCCCGGCGTGTGAGCGAAAACGATCGCAAACTCCGTCACGGAAGCGCCGAATGGGGCCTGATGGACAACCTCGGGGTATCGCTGCACCGCAAAACATTGGGAATATTCGGCATGGGGCATATCGGTCGCGTGGTGGCGCGCTATGCCCAGGGGGCCGAAATGACGGTGCTCTACTGCAACCGCCGCCGCCTATCCCCGGAGGTCGAACAGCGTTACAATGCGCGCCATGTGACGCTCGAAGAACTTCTCCAGGAGTCCGATTGTATCTCGATCAACTCGCCCCTGACGCCCGAAACACGCCACACGTTCTCCGCGCCGCAGTTTGCCGCCATGAAGCCCTCGGCGATCATTGTCAACACCGCCCGCGGAGCGATCATCGACGAAGCGGCCCTGGTGGAAGCGCTTCAAAAAGCCCAAATCGCCGGTGCTGCACTCGATGTTTTCGAAAACGAACCCTACATCACCCCGGCGCTTTTGGGGATGGACAACGTGGTCCTGGCGCCACACGCCGGGACTTCGACCCTCGAGGCGCGCAACACCATGTCGCGCGAGGCGGCCGAAAACATCATCCGTTTCCACGCCGGCCGCACGGATATTTACAGGGTAAATTAGAAAACTAAAAAAGCCGCGCCCGTTCTTCGATAGAGCGGGCGCGGCTTTTTAATAGAGTGATTTATTTATCCCAATTATCGCTGCGGAAGGGGGCTACGGCCACGCCGAGCGTATTGCACAGGTTGGCGGGAATGTAGTTGCGGAAAGCATAGCGCACGGCCACGGGATTCGGCACGTCGGGCGACGAGACCCTGATCTCAGTCATCCGCGGGGCCAGCCGGACATCGGCTGCATAGAACACGCGGTCCTGGCCGGCGACCTCGAAACCTTTGATCACCCAGTTGTCGGCGCTGAAACCGACCCCTGCCCCATCGAAAGTCACGATCGCCTCGCCGTTCTCGAACTTCGCGGAACTGAAGCGCGGCACTTCGGCCGTCGGCAGGGCGAGCCCATAGGTTTTAGTCAGGGCCAGCAAAGCGAGCCTCTGCCCCACCATATCCTTGCGCGCGGGGTGGATACACAGTTCGTCACCCGCATCGGCCGTAGTGGCCATCGCCGAGTGCGGAATCAGTTTCATGGCGGCCTCCTGGGCCTCCATCAGGAAGGCGGCGCTTGTCGCATCGCTGTTGTTGTAGCTGTAAGGGGCTATCTGCACGTAGTAAAACGGCATTTGGGCGTTACCCCAATCGGTGCGCCACAAATTGACCATTTCCTGCATTTCGCGGGCGTAGAAAGAATAAAGGCCGATGTTGGCCTCGCCCTGGTACCAGATGAATCCGCGCGCCGTGTAGTTCTTGATGGGCGCGATCATCCCATAATAGAGGTTCCCGAGGTATTGGTGCTGCGCTTTGGCTTTGGTTTCCTTGTGTTTGGCAATATCGTAACCGGCGACTTTTTTCAGCGACGCCTCGTCCATCCACGCCTCGATGCTCGAACCGCCCCAGCTCGAATGGATCAACCCCACGGGCACCCCGATCTCGTGTACGAGGTTCAGTGCGAAATGGTAGGCCGTGGCACTGAATTTAGCCACCACAGCCGCCGAAGCGGGCGCCCACGAGCCTTTGAAATCGTCCAACGGCGTTTGCGAAGCCTTCGCCGGTACGGTGATCAGGCGGATCATGTCGCGGTAGGCCCCGGCCTCCAGGATCGTGCTCGCGGAGTTATGGACCGGCTGCGACACGGTGCCCTGCACGGGCATACCCATGTTGGACTGGCCCGAGCAAACCCACACCTCGCCCAGCAGGACATCGGTTAAAGTAAAACTTGAACTTTTACTGTTAACATCTATTGTATAAGGAGGGTAAGTAGCCGTTTCGCGCGTCTGGAGTTTCACGTTCCATTCGCCTTTGGCATCGGCAACGGCCGAGAGGATGCGTCCGTCCCACGAACTTTTGATGCGCACTTCCTCGCCGGGATCGGCCCACCCCCAGATTTTTACGTCCGTGTCGCGCTGCAACACCATGTTGTTGCCCACCAACGCAGGCAGGCGCACTTTCGCGCCGCATACCGTGGCGAGCAAAAGAAATAAAACGGTCAGTAATTTTCTCATATTCAATATTTAAAAAAGGTTCTTTTTCATGAAATCGTAGCTGTCGAAGAAGCATTTTTCCTTCAGGGCCGAGCTTTTCGAGTTGATGTTGTGGTCGTAGTAGGGGTAGAGGTCGAGCACCACGTTCGCGGCTCCCTTCTTGCGCAGCGCTTCGGCGAATTTTTCGCTCTGGGCGTACTCCACGACCACGTCGCCCGTACCGGCGATCAGCAGCGCGGCGGGAATATTTTTCGCGGGGATCATATCGATCGGCGATGCCTTGGCAAGTGCTGCAGGGTCGCCTCCCGAGAAATATTTCAGGCGTGCCGGATCCTTGGCCCTGGCCGTGATCGCCGCGGTGGGTAGGTCGTAGATGCCGGAGTAGCCGATCAATACACGCGCCCCGGGAACGGACATCGCTCCCACGGCTGCCAGGTGGCCTCCGGCCGATCCGCCGCAGAAACCGAAACGCGCGGGGTCGACATTCAGCTCGGCGGCGTGCTCCTGGATGAATTTCACGGCGTCCTTCACGTCTTCGATCGCCGCAAAGACCGTGGCGTCCGGGTAAGTGTCCAGCGTGTAGGAAATCCGCACGCCGGCGATTCCGCCCTGCTTGGCGGCGTATTGCGACAGGTCGCGGTTGGCGCCGTA
>JAVBRR010000071.1:0-16273 GCA_031547705.1 Rikenellaceae bacterium
TGGGGGAGGGTGGCCTCCTCGCCCTGCAACTCGTAATACATTTCCGACACCTTGCTCAGTTCCCGCGAAGCCTCGGGCGAGGCCTTGGCAAGGATGACCTCGATGTCGTAGTCGCTGCGGAACTCGGTGCGCACGCCGAACTCCCAACGGGTGTCGTACTCGACGTACTTGCCGCGCGCGTAGCTGCCGTAGAGGATGATCATCCGCACGTCGGGGACCGTGGAGAGAATCAACCCCACCAGCGTCCTCAACTCCCGCTGCTTCGGCCGCGGCAAATGTTCCAGCGATGTCTTCATATACCGAAGCAAATTTAACAAATCTTTAGAAACTATTCAAATCTGCCAAAATTTATCCCGCTATCACCCCGGCCCGCGCGGCAGGGACGAAGATGTGGTCGCCGGCGATGCCCGAGCCCGGCTCGTAGCGCACCAGTTTCCCTTTGGTCAGTTTGCAGGGCGTGTAGCCCAGGTCGGTGAGCATCGCCGTGAGCCGCTCCTCGTTCTGCGTCCACAGTTCGACCTGGATCATGGGCAGGTGGCGTGCGATCACGTCGCGCATTTCGTGCAGCACGTTGTACTCGAACCCCTCGATGTCGCACTTGATGTAGTCGATCCGCTCCAGCGTGCCGAAGAGCTTCGAGGGCTGCTTCATCTCGGCCTCGAAGCGGAATTCGGCCGCCTCGATCCGCCCGTCGCGCTGGGGGTCGTAGACGTGGGGAAGCCCCGTGCGCAGGTAGCCCACGCCGGGCGAGGTGACCATCTCGATCGTCTTCTCCTCCTCGCCCAGGGCGTAGGGGTAGAGGGTGATGTTGGGGTATTTGCGCGATTTCTCGCGGTAGATGCGGTTGTAGATCCCGATCGGTTCCACGGCGTAGACCTTGCCCGCGGGGCCCACCCAGCGCGCGAAGAGGATCGAGTAGTAGCCCAGGTTGGCGCCGATGTCGATCACCGTGTCGCCCGGGCGAATCAGCTTGCGGGCGAAATAATGGTAGTCGTAATTACGGCTCAGGCGCAGCAGCCCCGCGCCGTAGAGCGCGAAGTAGCCCCGCTGCATCAGGCGCAGGTACCCTTCGAGCGAAAGGGAGCGGTAAACGAGTTTTTTCAGGGCCTTGATCATGCTTTCACCGAGTTGGCGTACCATTCGCACAGGCGCCGCACGCCCTCTTCGATCCCGACGCTGTGCTGCCAGCCCAGGGCGTGGAGCTTCGACACGTCGCACAGTTTGCGCATCGTGCCGTCGGGTTTCGAGGTGTCGAAGCGCAGGGAGCCTTCGTAACCGATGGTCTGGGCGATGAGCGCGGCCAGGTCGCGGATCGAGATCTCGCTTCCCGTGCCGATGTTGATGTGGCAGTTGCGCACCTCCTTCATCCCCTTGCTCAGGTCGGCGAAACCGACGCGTTCCATGACATGGATGCAGGCGTCGGCCATGTCTTCGCTCCACAGGAACTCGCGCATCGGCTTGCCCGTGCCCCAGAGCATCACCGCGCCCGGGATGATGCCGTATTTGAACAGCAGGTCGGCGATGCGGTTCTCATCGTCCCGGCCCGTCACCCCTTCCACGGGGCGCGCGTCGAGGTCGCGGCGGATGGCGTCCCAGTCGTCGCCGCGCAGGGCGTTGCTCAGGCTGATCTTGCGGATCATCGCCGGCAGCACGTGCGAGGTTTCGAGGTCGAAGTTGTCGTGCGGGCCGTAGAGGTTGGTGGGCATCACGGCGATGTAGTCGGTGCCGTACTGGAGGTTGAAGCTCTCGCACATCTTCAGCCCCACGATCTTCGAGATGGCGTAGGGCTCGTTGGTGTATTCGAGCGGGCCGGTGAGCAGGTACTCCTCCTTGATGGGCTGCTTGGCGTCGCGGGGGTAGATACAGGTCGAGCCCCGCGCCAGCAGTTTGTTCACTGTGTGGGCGTAGCTCTCGCCGATGACGTTCTGCTGGATCTGGATGTTGTCGTAGATGAAGTCGGCGCGGTAGGTGTTGTTGGCCATGATGCCGCCCACGCGGGCCGCGGCGAGGATCACGTAGTCCGGGCGCTCGGCGTCGAAGAACGCCGCCACCGCCGCGCGGTCCATCAGGTCCAATTCGGCGTGGGTGCGTCCCACCAGGTTGGTATAGCCCTTGGCGGCCAGGTTGTTCCAGATCGCCGAACCCACCAGGCCGCGGTGTCCGGCGACGTATATCTTGGCGTTTTTTTCCACTATTCCTTGTTTTTCAGGTGCAGTTTTTTTACGAAGCGCATGTCGTGCTCCATCATGATGCGTACCAATTCGGGGAACGAGGTCTTCGACGGATTCCAGCCCAGCAGGGTTTTGGCCTTGGTGGGGTCGCCCAGGAGCTGCTCGACCTCGGCGGGACGGAAGTATTTGGGGTCGACCTCCACCAGGACGTTGCCCGTTTTGGTGTCGATGCCCTTTTCGTCCACACCCGTGCCTTCCCAGCGCAGGGTGATGCCCGCCTCGGCGAAGGCCAGGGTGGTGAATTCGCGCACGGTGTGGTATTCGCCCGTGGCGATCACGAAATCCTCGGGCGTGGGATGCTGCAGGATCAGCCACATACATTCCACGTAGTCCTTGGCGTAGCCCCAGTCGCGCAGCGAATCGAGGTTGCCCAGGTAGAGTTTGTCCTGGAAGCCCTGCGCGATGCGCGAGGCGGCGATGGTGATCTTGCGCGTGACGAAGGTTTCGCCGCGGCGTTCGCTCTCGTGGTTGAACAGGATGCCGTTCACGGCGTACATGCCGTAGGCCTCGCGGTAGTTCTTGGTGATCCAGAAACCGTACTGCTTGGCCACGCCGTAGGGGCTGCGGGGGTAGAAAGGCGTGGTTTCCTTCTGAGGCACCTCCTGCACCAGGCCGTAGAGCTCCGAGGTCGAAGCCTGGTAGATGCGGCACTTTTTCTCGAGGCCCAGGATGCGCACGGCTTCCAGCAGGCGCAGGGCGCCGATGGCGTCGGCCTCGGCGGTGTATTCGGGCACGTCGAACGACACCTTGACGTGGGATTGCGCGGCCAGGTTGTAGATCTCGTCGGGCTGCACGTCCTGGATGATGCGCACCAGCGAACTCGAGTCGGTCATGTCGCCGTAGTGGAGGTTTATGAGGCGTTTCTGCTTCATATCCCGCACCCATTCGTCGAGATAGATGTGTTCGATGCGCGCCGTGTTGAACGACGACGAACGGCGGATGATGCCGTGGACGGCGTATCCTTTTCCTAACAGGAATTCGGCGAGGAACGAGCCGTCCTGGCCCGTGATGCCCGTGATGAGAGCGACTTTTTGCATACCGGTTATTTTAACGGAATTTTGTTTTGAGCACACAAAGTTAATGAAAATTCGTTGCATGGTTAAAAGTTCCCTGGAAAAGAGGGATAACTAAATAATTTTCCGTACTTTTAGCCCCCGGAAACTAAACCCTGTGCTATGAAAAAAATCAACGCGGCCGGTTTGGCCGGAGGAATCTGGGCCTTTGGTGCCGGTGCCGTCCTGAGTACGTGCGTCACCACCAAGGATATTACCTACTTCCGTCCCCTGACCCCCGAGATCGACAAAGCCGCCACGGTGATCCAGCAGGCCTATGTCCCGCGCATCGTCCCGGGCGACATCCTGCAAATCGACGTGAGCAGCATCAATCCCGAGGCCAGCAGCATGTTCAACCCCACCTCGGCGTTGCAGACTACGGGTTACCAAAGCAATAGCGCCGTGGTGATGCCGCCGCCCATCGTCGGTTTCCAGGTGGCCTACGACGGAGCGATCAGCCTGCCGCTGGTGGGCAGGGTGGAGGTACAGGGCAAAACCTCGCAGGAGGTGGCCGTGCTGCTGACGACCGAATTGGGTAAATACCTCACCGCGCCCACGGTGCTGGTGCGCATTGCCAGCTACAAGGTGTCGGTGCTGGGCGAGGTGGCCCGCCCGGCGGTCTACACGATCCCCAACGAACGCGTCACCCTGCCCGAAGCGCTGGCCATGGCGGGCGATATCACCGCTTTCGGCAAGAAGAAGAGCGTGATGGTAATCCGCGAAGTGGACGGCGTGCGCCAATTTGTCACCATCGACATGACCAGCCGCGCGGTGTTCGATTCGCCCTACTATTACCTGCGTTCGGGCGACGTGGTCTACGTGGGCCCCCTGTCGGGACGCGCCACGGCTTCCGACCGCTCGGTACAAACTTTGCCACTGGTTCTCAGTTCGCTGACCTTCATTATGATGATCGTCACGGCCTTCATTAAATAAACTCAACAACCGCCTTAACCCCGCGTGCGATGAAAGAACTCAACACCACCTATGTACAATCCTCGGACGAGTCGTCGATCGACCTCGCCCAGATCGTTATGCACTATCTCTCCTATTGGAAATGGTTCGTCGTTTCGGTGGCGCTGTTGGTGGCGGCCGGCTTGGTTTATCTTAGTAGCGTCACCCCTGTGTACGAAATCCGCGCCAGCATCCTGATCAAGGAGAACAACGGCGCGCGCAGCAGCCTGTCGGCTCTGGACGAGTTGGATATGTTCTCGACCAGCAAAGTGCTCGAAAACGAGATAGAGATCATCCGCTCGCGCACGCTGATCGAAGAGGTGGCCTCGACGCTCAACCTGCAGGTGAGCTATTCTGTGCAAGAGGGATTGAGAGCCGTTCCGCTCGACGCCGACCGTGTGCCGTTCGTCGTCACGCTGTTGGATCCGGCGAGCAATACACAGGGCGAGCCGCTTGAAGTGACGGTCGACCGGACGGGACAGATCAAGATCGACGGAAAGGGTTACCTGGCAGGCGATATACTGGATGGTGCGTTCGGGAAACTGCGTATCGACCTGCGCGATTCGCTGCTCGCCGGATGGGAGCCTTCCACGAAGGTCGAGGTCAATATCTATTCGTTCAGCGGGGTTGTCGAGGCGTTGCGCCGCAGCCTCACGGTGGCGCCTTCGGCCAAAGGAACGACGGTGCTCAACCTTTCGATGCTGTGGAATCTGCCCCGCCAGGGCGAACAGATCATCGACCACCTGATCGCAGCCTACAACCGCGCTTCGGTGGCCGACAAGACCGACCTGGCCCGGATCACGCTCAATTTCATCGACGAGCGCCTGCAGTTGCTCGCCGTCGACCTCCAGGATGTGGAGCGCGACGTCGAACAATACAAATCCTCGCAAGGGATCACCGACATCAATTCCGAAGCGCAGCTGTTCCTGCAGTCGGTTCAGAACAACGACCTCGAACTGAGTAAAATAGATATCCAACTGGGCGTGCTCCAGGATATCCGCACCTACATCAACCGCCCGGAAAGCGCCGGGGGGGTGGCTCCCGCGACGCTGGGTATCAGCGATCCCACGCTGCTCTCGCTGATCGGTTCGCTGGTCGCGGCCGAAACCGAGCGTGCCAAAGCGCTCCAGACCGTCAAACCGGCCAACCCGATCATCCTGGCGATGGACGACCAGATCCGCGAATTGCGTGCGCGCATTTCGGACAACGTGGCCACGCTGGGCAACAGCCTGGAGATCACGCGCCGGAAACTGGCCGAGGATAACCGCCGTTTCGACAAAATGATCACCTCGATCCCCCGCAAGGAGCGCGAACTGACCGACATCACCCGCCAGCAGGAGATCAAGAACCAACTCTACGTCTACCTGCTCACCAAGCGCGAAGAAACGGCTATATCCTACGCTTCGACCCTGTCGGACAGCCGCCTGGTCGACCGCGCCCGCAGCAGCGCCTGGCCGGTGAAACCCGAGAAAAGGAAGATCATGCTCGTTTTCGCCTTGCTGGGGTTGGTGTTGCCGGTGGTGGTGATCTGGGTATCGAACCTCGTGCGGCACACCATCCGGACCAAGGACGACATCGAGAAAAAGTGCCTTGTCCCCCTGGTCGGGGAGATCCCCTATTTCGATCAGGCTACCCGCGTGATCGATATGTCCAAGGCCAAAAGCCGCCCGGCCGAGCAGATACGTTCCCTGCGTACCAACGTCGGGTTTATGATGACCTCGGATTCGAACGCCAAAGTGGTGCTGGTCACCTCGAGCATCAGCGGCGAGGGCAAGTCGTTCATTGCCGGCAACCTGGGATCGGCTTACGCCGCCCTGGGCAAGCGGGTGGTCGTGCTGGGCTTCGACCTGCGTAAATCGGGCCTGCACAAACTCTTCGGACTCGAGAACGACAAAGGTCTGAGCGATTACCTCACGGGCCAGGCGACTTTGGACCAGGTGATCCGCCCGGTTGGCACGGGCGAAAATCTCGCCCTGATCAGTTGCGGCCACCTCGCGCCCAACCCCCAGGAGTTGTTGCAGTCGCAGCCCATGGAGACGCTTTTTGCCGAGTTGCGCAAGCGTTACGACTACATTATCATCGACTCCGCCCCGGTGGGACTGGTGGGCGACGCCAAGATCCTCGACCGCCAGGCCGACGTGACGCTTTACATCGTGCGCCAGCACCTCACCCCCAAGGACCGCATCCAGTTCGTCAACGAGTTGTCCCAGACTAAACAGCTGTGCAACATGGGTGTGGTGGTGAACTGCATCACGGACGACCGCTGGTACGGTTACAACAGTTCGTACGGTTCTTATAGATACTACGGCAAATATTACGGAGAGGATAACGACACGAAGAAACGGAGGCGCCGGTAATGGATATTGTGATCGATTTCGACGGGACATGCGTCACGCTCCGCTACCCCGAGGTGGGCGAAGAGATCGGTGCCACCCCCGTCCTGCGCGAATTGGCCGATGTGGGACACCGGCTGATCCTGTTTACCATGCGGGCCGACAGCAAATTCCGCCGCCAGCCTTACCTGAGCGACGCGGTGCGGTGGTTCGCCGAGCGCGGCATTCCTTTGTACGGCGTGCAGGCCAATCCCACCCAGTCGCAATGGACCTCTTCGCCCAAGGCTTTCGGCGATCTGTATATCGACGACTCGGCCCTGGGCTGCCCGCTGGTTTATCCCGGTGACGGCAGCCGTCCCTATGTGGATTGGAAGCGCGTACGGGAGATGTTGATGGAGCAGGAGATCTTATAATTTCATACCGATGCATCCCGCCAACCGAGTAGCCCTCAACACAGGCATCACCTACGCCCGCATGGTGATCACGGTAGGGATATCGTTGTATTCCACCCGCTTGGTGCTCAGCGCCCTGGGGGCGGAGGATTACGGGATCTACAACCTCGTCGCGGGGATCATCGCCATGTTGGGTTTTATGAACACGGCGATGAGTGTTTCGACCCAGCGTTTCCTGTCGTTCCACCAGGGTAGCGGCAACCGGCATATGCAGCGCAAGGTATTTGCCAACAGCATGCTGTTGCACATCGTGCTCGGTGCGGCGGTGGTCGCGGGACTGGAGATCGCGGGATTTTTCCTGTTCGACGGATTCCTCAATATTCCCGCGGCCAGGATCCCGGCCGCGCGCGCGATCTACCACTTCATGTCGGCCACGGTTTTCTTTGCCGTTGTGAGCGTGCCTTTTTCGGCCCTGCTGATCGCCCACGAAAATATGCTGTGGGGCGCGCTTGTCTATACCATCGAAATGGTCCTCAGGTTGTTGATCGCCCTGTCGCTGTTCCGCGTGGCGGGCGACAAGCTGGTCTATTACGGGTGGAGCGTGGCGCTGGTGGGGGTGGTGAGCCTGGCGATGTATGCCGTGGTCTGCCTGCGGAAATACCGGGAGGTCAGCCTGCGCCTTCGCCGCCTGGCGGACAGGTCCGTCATCCGGGAGCTCAGCTCGTTCGCGGGGTGGAACATGTTCGGGGTGGGGTGCTACTTCGGGCGCGTCCAGGGACTGGCGGTGGTATTGAACCTCTTTTTCGGCGCGGTGGTCAACGCGGCCTATGCCGTTTCGAACCAGGTTTCGGCCCAGATGGCGTTCTTTGCGGCCACCATTTCGCGCACCGTCGCCCCCCAGATCGTCAAGAGCGAGGGCGCGGGCGACAGGGGGCGTATGTTGCGTATTTCATTGATGGGATGCAAGTTTGGGTTTCTGCTCATGGCTTTTATCGCCATCCCGTCGATCTTCGAGATGCCGGCCGTGCTAAACGTCTGGCTGCGCGAGGTCCCGGCCGATGCGGTTGTATTCTGTTCGCTATCCCTGCTGGGGATTATGTTTTCGCAAATGACGGGTACGTTGCTGACCGCTTCGCAGGCGGTGGGCAAGATCAAGGTCTACGAAATCGTGACGGGGTCCCTGTTGCTGTCCAATGTGGCTTTTGCCTACATTCTGTTCAAATCGGGCTTTCCGGCCTATTACGCGCTGATCTGTTATGTTTTCGTCGAATTGGCGGCCGGGGTGGCGAGGCTTTTTGTCGTGCGTCGTTCGACGGGGTTGCCGATCCGGGAATTTCTCAGCAAGGTGCTCGTGCGGATCCTGCCCGCGACGGTGGTTTCGGTGGGCGTGTGCTGGGCGATGACCGCTTTTTTCTCTTTCGGGTGGCGCTTTTTGGCCACTTACGCCGTGTCGATAACGCTTTTTGCGGCAACGGCCTATTTCACGGCGTTGAGCAAAGAAGAAAAAACGCTGCTGCATAATTTCGTGGGTAAATTACGCGGCAAACTCTCCCATGTCATTTAATCTCTCCGGTTGATGATCACCCGAAACGGCATACTGCTCTTCATTTACGCCTTGTTGCAAAAGGTCAAATTGCCTTTTGTGGGGAACCTGATGCTCTCGGAAGTGCTGGTGGTGCTGGCGTTGCCATTTATCGGAGTGGGGCGGTTGTACGCCAGGTATCCGGTGCTGAAGTGGGTGAGCGGGGCCTACGGGTTGCTGCTGGCCTCGCTGGTCGTGAGCGACATGATCAACGGGACGCTCTTTGTCGACTACGCGCGCGGCTGGGCGTCGATCGTCGTTTCTTTTTTGGCTATTCTATTTATCATAAGTCAGTTGGATCGTAATACGGGAGGCATTGTCTGGTACCTGCTGGGATCGGCGGTCGCGATGATCGCCATCGGCGACAGCCACATAGACTCGTCGGGCTTCGACCTGCAGGAGGCCAGCGAAAACATCGGGTATTTCAAGTTCCAGGCGGTCCCGATCCTCAACGCCCTGGTGGCGGTCGCGGGTTTCTGGCTTTTCCGCCGGGGGCACCGCAAATACGTGCTGGCGCTCCTCTTCGTCTACACATTGGTATGCTTTGTCTTCGGTGCACGTTCTACGGGGCTGATCTTTATGATCGCCACCGTCGTGCTGCTGCCCAAAGTGGTTAGGATCAAGGTCAACAGGTCGGCGTTGGCCCTGGCCGGCGTGGTGGCCGTGGCGTTGATGTACGGAGCCTATGTCTACTACGTCAACCTGGTGCTGACCGAGGGTTTCGGGGGCTCGAACGCCGTCGACCAGCTTACCCGCGCCGAGAATCCCTACAACCCCTTCGAGCTGCTCAAGCAGGGGCGTACCGAAACTTTCATTGCCGTCGAAGCGATCCGCGAGAGGCCCCTGGAGGGCTACGGTTCGTGGGCCAAGGACCCGACGGGCAAGTTCCGCGCCCTGGCCGAGAAGATCCGCAACACCAAAAGCGACGTGTCGGTCATCCGCTCCGGCGAAGCGATCATTCCGTCGCACTCGATCCTGCTCACCGCGTGGCTTTGGGCGGGGATCGGGGGCCTGATCGCGATCGTGTGGATTTTCTGGATCATCTTCCGCTGCATGGGCGGCATCCTGCGCAGCCGGATCGTCCCTTCGACCCTGCCCATGATCATCGTGCTGGGCGTCGAACTGGTGTGGCACCTCTTTTTTTCGCCCTTTTCGCATATACGCACCACGGTACCCCTGGCCGCGGCGCTCATGATCGTCGAATACTACAACCTGAAACGCATACAGGCCCAGCCTGCCAACGAAACGATAGAAAACACATGAAAATCTGTTTTTACACCACGGGCGATATCCGCGAGATCGCCACGATGAAACGTGCGCTCGGCATGGCGGGCCCGCTGATGAAACTGGGCTGGGAGGTGTCGATCATCGCCGAGGATTCGCCGACCAACCGCAGCCGCATCGCCATCGAGGCGCCCGGGGCCGACGTCCGCTATTTCCCCCGCAGCGGGGCCTGGTCGGAGATCCGCCGGAAAAGGGCGCTGTTGCGCGCTGTCGCGCCCGATGTGGTGTGGGTGTGTGCGCTCACGGTCCGCAACTTCGTGAGCGGAACCCGGGCGAGGGTGTTGGTCGAGCACTCCGAGCTGGCCTCGGCGATCAGGAGCTGGTCGTGGGACAAAAGGCTGATCGTGAAATTTCTGGAGAACTATTCCACCCGTTATTCGGGCCTGGTCTGTGCCAGCCGGTACCTCGAGCGGTACTATGCTGCGAAAACCCGCAAGCCGATCTTCTACTCGCCCTACGCCTACAACGAGGATGTGATCCGCATGCCCCTGACCATACAGGAACGGTTGCAGCGCGAAAAGGGTGCGAGCTACGCGTTTCTCTACCTGGGATCGATGGAGCGCGAGTACGGCCTGTTCACGATGCTCGAAGCGATGAAAATCCTTGCCCAGCGGGGAAAGGATATCAAACTCTACCTGGTCGGCGAGGGAGGTGGCTGCACCGCCGCTACCGATTTTATCCGCGCCAACGGGCTCGAAGAGCAGATCATCCAGACCGGCTATGCCCGCGAGGAGGAGCTGAACGACTACTTCACGATGGCCGATGCCTTTATCTCGCCCCTGAACGACACGGTGCAGGACTGGGCGCGCTGCCCGAGCAAGGTGTATATGTACCTGCCTTACAACAAGCCCGTTCTGACGAACCGCATCGGCGAACCGTTGGAAATTTTCGGCGAGCGGGGATTGTATTTCGACACCTCCGACCCGCAGTCGCTGGCCGACCTGATGGAGCGCACCGCTTCCCTGCGCCAGGGCAACGTCGACGCCGCCGAGCACAGCTGGACCGCCCGCGCCGAGGCGTTCGATGCATGGTACCGTACGAACTTCTAACTCGCTCCGATAATGAAAAAATCTCCCGTTTTCATCTTCTGGCAAAATTCCCTGAGTATGCTGCAGTCGGCTTTCCTGCGCTCCCTTGCCGAAAGCCACCGGGTGGTCCTGGTGGCCGAGGCGGCGCTGAACAGCGAACGGTTGCAGCAAAAGTGGGCCGTTCCCGATTTCGGCAAGGTCGAAGTGGTCGTGGGGCCCGGCGACGAGGCGATGCACGCGTTGCTCGATATGCCCGGGGCCATCCACATCTTCTCGGGCATCAACGCCTTCGCGTTGCCTTACCGCGCCTTTAAGATCGCCACGCGGCGCAAACTCCCCGTGGGGGTGATGTCCGAGCCGTTCAACTACCTGGGCGTGAAAGGCAAGCTCCGGGTGGCGATGTACCGCTGGCTGCGGGTCCGTTTCGCCCGGCGCATCGCGATGATCCTGGTGACAGGCGACCTGGGACGCCGGAGTTTTGCTATGGCAGGCTTCCCGCGCCGCAAGTTGTTCGACTGGGGCTACTTCACCGAATCGGTCGACTGTCCCGAAACGGAAGCGGACCAGCGGTTCCGGATCATTTTTGTCGGAAGCCTCGACGGGCGGAAAAACATCGTGTCGCTGGTGGAGGCTTTCTGCGAATTGAATGACTCCGCCGCACGCCTTACGATCATCGGCGGAGGGCCTCTGGAGGACGAAGTGAAGGAACTGGCCCGCGGCCGCGACGACATCGAACTGCTGGGCAACCGTCCCAACGGCGAAACCCTGGCCGAGATCGCCGCTTCGGACCTGCTGGTGTTGCCCAGCGTGTGGGACGGTTGGGGTGCGGTGGTCAGCGAGGCCCTGATGCAGGGGACGCCGGCTGTGGCGAGCGATCGTTGCGGTTCGTCGGTACTGTTGGACGGTGCGGTGCGCGGCGAAGTGTTCGGCTTTGGAACGGACGACCTGCGCGGGGTACTCTCTCGCCGGATCGCCGGGGGTAAGGTTTCCCCGCAGCGCAGGGCGGAGATCAAAAATTGGGCGCGCGAAAATATCTCGGGCCAGGCTGCCGCACGTTATTTTCTCGAGGTCGCGGACGCGGCATTCGGCGGCGGCGACAGAAAGAACAGGCCCGCGGCTCCCTGGCTGCTAAATAAATAAGACAGAAAGTGATGAAAATCTTGAACGCCGCGACGTCCATGAACGTCCGCACCGGAGGCCCGGCATTGAGCACGGCATTCACCGTCGAGGGGCTGAGGGCCCTGGGGGTGGAGGCCGAGGTGTTGAGCTACGGCGACGGTTCGCCGGACGATGCGCCGGTCGCCGGGGACGATTTTAGCCACACGGTATCCCCGCCCGCGATCCGCAACCGGTTCGCCTGGTGGCCGAGCTACAAACGCTTTCTGGTGGATCATCCCGGTTACGACATTTACCACATCCAGGGCGTGTGGCTCTATCCGGGCTACATCACGGCCCGCCTCGCCCGCCGTTTCGGGAAGCCCTACCTGATCTCGCCGCGCGGGATGCTCTATCCCCAGGACCTGGCCAAGGGGGCCGTCTACAAACGGTTGTTCCTGCGCCTGCACCTGATGCGCGACCTGCAACGGGCCGCCTGCGTCCACGCCACCTGCACCGAAGAGATGGAGCACCTGCGCCGCCTGGGGGTCACCTCGCCCGTGGCCGTCGTCCCCAACCCGATCGACACCCTGCACTTGGACGAACCCGTCCCGGTGAACGATACGTTGCGCGTGGGGTACCTGGGCCGTGTGCACCGCCGCAAGAACATCGAGCGCCTCGTCTATGCCTGGCACGCCCTGGGCGATGCGGTGCGCGATTGCGAATTGGTGGTTATCGGAGGGGGCGACGACCGCTACCTCGATTTTTTGAAGGACGAATGCGAAAGGCTTCAACTTAAAAATGTTATATTTACGGGATTTTTGAGCGGCGCGGCCAAAGACGAGGCCATCCGGTCGCTCGCCTGCCTGGCCGTTCCGAGCGATTTCGAGAATTTCGGCAATGTCGTCAGCGAGGCCCTGGTGCGGGGAATTCCCGTCATCGCCTCGAAGGGCACGCCCTGGCAGGAATTGGACGAGTGGGGGTGCGGTTGGTGGGTGGACAACGACGTGCCGACGCTCACCGCGACGATCCGTACGGCGCTGGCCCTGCCCACCGCCGAAAGGATGGCGATGGGGATGCGGGGCAAGGAACTGATCCGCACGAACTACACGATGGAGGTCGTGGCGGCCAGGTTCAAGGAGCTCTACGAATGGATCGCCGGCGCAGGCCCGAAACCGGATTTTGTTTATATAAAATAGTTTATGGAAAAACAACAACTTGATTTGCGGGGTTACCAGGATGCGTCCACCACGCGCGAACGCATTGCGCGCCTGGCCTGGACCGTGGTGTGGGGGATATTCGCGAGGCCTATCCCGCGCTCGCTGTGCAGCGGATGGAAGCGGTTTCTGCTACGCTGCTTCGGCGCTAAGATACACCCTACCGCTACGATCTACTCCGGGGCGCACGTCTACGCCCCCTGGAACCTCGAGATGAAGGAAGGCTCGACCCTCTCTACCGGTGTCGATTGCTACAACGCCGACCGGGTGACGATCGGCGCCTATGCCATCGTTTCCCAGAAGGCTTCGCTCTTCACGGCCTCACACCGCGTGGATTCGCCCGTGTTCGAATGGGTGAGCGCCCCGATAGTTATAGGCGACTACGCCTGGGTCGCTGCCGAGGCGTTCGTGATGATGGGCGTCACGGTGGGCGAGGGCGCCGTCGTGGGCGCGCGGGCGGCTGTGTTCAAAGATGTCGAGCCGTGGACGGTGGTCGGAGGCAATCCGGCCAGGTTCATTAAAAAACGGGAAATAACATGTTAGATCTTGCAGTGATAATATTGACGGGCAATGAGCACCTCCACATAGCCCGCGCAGTGGACAATATACGTCCGATTGCGAAAGAGATTTTCGTTGTCGACTCTTTTTCCAGGGACGACACCGTTGCGATCGCCGAGGCGCATGGAGCCAGGGTGTACCAGAACAAATGGGAAAACAACCACGCCAAACAGTTTAACTGGGCCCTGTCGAACCTGCCGATAACCGCCGGCTGGATACTGCGCCTCGATGCCGACGAATATCTCTCCGAGGCGCTGATAGAGGAGGTTAAGGCCAAGCTTCCATTGCTGGACGACGATGTGACGGGAGTTACACTCTCCTGCAGACAATATTTCTTCGGCAAACTTCTCCATCCGTTACGGATTCTGCGGTTATTCCGCCGGGGTAAGGCGGAGTGCGAGCTGCGCTGGATGGACGAGCATATCATGATCACCGAAGGCCGGACGGCGGATTTCGACGGATTTTTTGTGAACCATGCCCTCAATACACTTGGCTGGTGGATAGATAAACACAACGGCTACTCCATCCGCGAGGCCATAGACCTGTTAAACATGGAACTCGGCCTGTTTCCTGTCCTTGCGACCTCCGGCAATATGGGAGATGCCGCCGAAGCTAAGCGCAAAAAGAAATTACGTTACGCACGTGCGCCCCTTTTTTGGCGTTCGGCAGCCTATTTCGTTTACAGGTATATCTTTAAGTTCGGCTTTGTCAAGGGCAAAGCGCAGTTTATGTGGGATTTCTTCCAGGGTTGGTGGTACCGGACCCTTGTCGATGCCAAAATCTACGAGATCAAACGCGCCTGCGGCAACGACCGCGAGAAGATACTCGATTTTATAAGGGATAACTACGGTATAGATTGCAGAAAAATATAGGCGCTTTGCGAGGAAAACAGGGGATTTAATCCTATCTTGGCGAACGATTTGAAATAAAGACAGTTTACGTATGCAGGGATTGGGACGCTACAAGGTGGTTTTCGTGACGCTTCTGATGGTGGAGGACATCGTCCTGGCCAACCTGTTGTTTGTTGGTTTGTCGTGCTTCTTCCCCCTGGTCGACCTGGGCCAGACGAAGTACGAAACGATGCTCGTGCTGATCAACCTGAGTTGTGTCCTGAGCACGATGTTCTACCGCGAGGAGGTAGACCGCTACACCATGCAGTTCGGCCAGATCATCAAGAATGCCGCGCTGCGCGTGGGCCTGATCGCCGTGATCCTGGCCCTGTCGCTCTTTCTGATAAAGACCACCGACATTTCGCGCCTGTTCACCGGGGTATTCTTCGTGGCGCTGTTCGCGGCTGTCGTGCTGTGCCACATCGTCACCAAATACGTTTTGCTGTACGTTTTGCGCCGCAAGGAGATACAGACCCGTGCGGTGATCGTGGGCGCCGGGTCGCTGGGGCGCAAGCTCTATAACGAGGTGACGCGCAACGATTATTTGGGAATCAAGGTGTTGGGGTATTTCGACGACGATCCCACCAAAAACCGGGGCAACCTGCTGGGCGATATCGAGGCGGTGAAGGATTACGTCCTGGCCCACGACGTGGACCAGATCTATTGTACGCTGCCCGTAACGGCTAAGGCCAAGATCCTCGACCTGATGAATTTCGCCGACAACAACGTGGTCAACCTTTTTATCGTCCCCACGGTGCGTTACTATTCCGATATCCCGCTGGTTTTCGGAATGATCGGCGACATGCCGGTGCTCTCGGTGCGCAGCGTCCCGCTGAGTTACGCCCACAACGCCTTTCTCAAACGTACCTTCGACCTGGTGGTTTCGACTCTTTTTCTGGTCACGCTCTTCGTGCCGATCTACCTGGTGGTGGGCCTGGCCATCAAACTGAGCTCCCCGGGGCCGGTCATCTTCCGCCAGAAGCGCACGGGCGAGGGCGGCCAGGATTTCGAGTGCTACAAGTTCCGCAGTATGCGGGTCAACGCCTCGTCCGACAGCGTCCAGGCTACGGCCGACGACAACCGCAAGACCCGCGTAGGGGAGTTCATCCGACGTACGAGCATCGACGAGTTGCCCCAGTTCATCAATGTTTTCAAGGGAGAGATGTCGATCGTGGGCCCGCGTCCGCACATGCTCTACCACACGTCGGAGTACTCGAAAGTCGTGGGTAAATACATGGTGCGCCACTTCATCAAGCCCGGGATCACGGGCCTGGCGCAGGTGTCGGGTTTCCGCGGGGGCACCGAGGATGTCGAGATGATGGAACAGCGCATCAAGCGCGACATCTGGTACATCGAGAACTGGTCCATCGGCCTGGACCTCAAGATCATCTTCCGTACGATCTACCTGGTCATCGTAGGCGACTCACAAGCCTACTGACCATCCTTTAGCTGACGCACGCTATGCACAGCGGTGTTGTGAAAGGCTTTTTACCGAAGTTTGGCGAAGGCTTCCTGCAGCGTATCCAACCCCACGATCCCGCCCGCGGGCAGCCGGTCGAAAACGATCAGCTTTTCGGGCGCTTCCAGGGTCATGAGGTTTTCATTGTAACGGCCGTCGGGTGAGCGGAACCTGCCGGGGTCCAATCCGCAGATGCGCGTA
>JAVBRR010000068.1:0-16049 GCA_031547705.1 Rikenellaceae bacterium
ATGTCGAGGGGCGCTACAACCCCGGATTCGAGATCACGCGCGAAGACCTGGACACCCTGATCACGCGCGTCGAGCAACTCCGCGACGTGACCCGACTCACTTGCACCGAACGCATCGAATTCTACAAAAACAAAATACCCGCGGCTCTTTGAGCCGCCGCACCCGCCCCGACAGTAAATAAAAAAAGAGCTACCCGCGGGCAGCTCTTTTTTTTATTATTTATAATCGACTAAACCTCGATCGTGTCGGGACGTTTCTTGGGGATGGTAAACCGGAAGGTCGATCCTTCGCCCTCGACCGAGTCGAAGGTGAGCTGGCCGCCCATTTTTTCGACGAAATCCTTGCAAAGCAGCAAGCCCAGCCCGCTGCCCTCCTCGTTGTCGGTGCCGAAGGTGCTGAAGTGGGTGTCGACCTTGAGCATCTTTTCCTTGGCCGCTTCGCCGATACCGCATCCGAAGTCCTGAACGCTCACCTCGACCGTATCCCCCAGGTCCTGCAGGCGGAGGATCACTTCGCTCTCCTGGTTGCTGAATTTCAGTGCGTTGCTCAGGAAGTTTCGGATTACGGTTTGGGTCATGTCGATGTCCGCGTTGAGTTTGAGCGTTGCGGGAGCATCGAATTTGATGGTGATATTTTTCAGTTTGGCCATCATGGCGAATATCTCGATCACGCCCGAAGCGACTTCGACCATGTCGAAATCCTGGTAAACGATATTCATGCGGCCGATCTGGCTCTTGGTCCATTTCAACAGGTTGTCCAACAGGGCGAACACCTCTTCGGTGGTTTGGTTGGCCATGTTGAGCATTTCGTACATTTCGAATCCGATCGACGCCTGCGGCAGTCGGAGGATCAGCATGTTGAGCACCATCTTGATCGAACCCATCGGCGAGCGCAGGTCGTGCGCGATGACCGAGTAGAGTTTGTCGCGCCCCATGATCGTGCGGCGGAGCTCTTCGGTTTGCTGCTGGATGATGCGTTTGGCCGCCACCAGCGACAACTGGTGCGAAACGCGGATGACCAACTCCTCCTTGTTAAAAGGCTTGGATATAAAGTCGTTGCCTCCCATCTGGAAACCTTTCACGATGTCAGTCACACCGTTCAGGGCCGTCAGGAAGATGATGGGGATCTCGTCGTAGGGGGGCATTTTTTTCAGGCGGCTCGACACTTCGAAACCGTCCATGTCGGGCATCATCACGTCCAGGAGGATCAGGTCGGGATTTTCGCGCTCGACCATTTTCAGCGCCTCAATCCCGTTGCTCGCCGTAACGATGTTGAAGTTCTCTTTCGCCAGCAGCACTTTCAGCAGCAGGACGTTCGACACGACGTCATCAACTATCAGAATCTTGTAGTCTGAATTGTTAATCTCCATAGCTTCCTTTAACCTTAATTTATTGGGTTGGTGGTGAATAAACGCATTTCCCGCCAAAATATTGCCGTAAAGGTAAACATTTTTCCCGTAGGAGTGCCAGGGAGTGATAATTATTTTAATAATTTGTTACAGGCATACTGGAATTTCCTTAATCGACGGGCCAATAACATAAAAATAATCTCGGACACTGTTTGAATTTTAGCCGTAAACCGGTTATTTTGTATAGCGGCCCCCCTGCCATAAAACCAACCCTATTATGAAGAAACCTATCATTTCCGTTCCGGCCCTGGTACTTACGCTCTTCTTTGCGCAGGCCCCGTATGCCCAAACATCGAAGCATGGTCCTGTGGAGGTGCATCCCGAGCACAGATTCCTGCAATACGCCGACGGCACACCGTTTTTTTACCTCGGCGACACGGCCTGGGAACTCTTCCACCGCCTTACCCTCGACGAGACCCGCATGTACCTCACCGACCGCGCCGCGAAGGGTTACACCGTGATACAGGCCGTAGCACTGGCCGAACTCGACGGGCTCCGGACGCCCAATGCCAACGGCGACCTTCCTTTCGCCGACGACAAATACACCGTCCCGAACGAAGCCTATTTCCGGCACGTCGACGCCGTAGTCGGTATGATCGACTCGCTGGGGATGGTCGTGGGTTTCCTGCCTACCTGGGGCGACAAAATGAACAAAGCCTGGGGCCAGGGGCCCATCATCTTCGACAACGAGGAGAATTCAGAGCGCTACGGACGCTACCTGGGCGAGCGTTACAAAAATCGTATGAACATCATCTGGATCCTGGGCGGCGACCGCGACTACACCGGATTTGAAAATTATATACGCGCCATGGCCCGGGGTATCGCCATCGGGCTCACGGGGAAAGAGGACTATTCCACCAGCCTGATGACCGTACACCCCGGCGGCAGCAAATCCTCGTCGAGATGGTTCCACGGCGATCCGTTCCTCGACTTCAACATGCAGCAGAACGGCCATTGCTACGACGTGAATGTCTGGGACCGCATCCAGCGCGACTACAACCTCGTCCCCACCAAGCCCATCCTCGACGGCGAACCGCTCTACGACGAACACCCGATCTGTTTCAACCGCGACAAACACGGCACGTCCGCCGATTTCCACACCCGCCGCTTCTTCTACCACGAAGTGTTTTCCGGAGCGTTCGGCCACACCCAGGGCTGCCATGCCATCTGGCAGATGTGGGCGCCCGGCCGGGGACCGGTCAACGGTCCCATCCGCCCGTGGTACGAGTCGCTCAACCTGGCGGCCTCCTACCAGATGGGCTACGGGCGTGCATTGATCGAGAGCCGCCCCTTCTTCACCCGCATTCCCGCCCAGGATATGATTGCCGCAGGTCAGGGAGAGGGGTTGGAGCGTATTTCGGCCTCGCGCGATGCGAAAGGCTCGTATGCTATGATTTACAGCGAGCATGGCAACCCGTTTGCCGTCGACCTGACCGTGTTGTCGGGCAAAAAGATCGACGCCTGGTGGTTCGACGTGCGGAACGGGAAGAGCCACCGGATCGGGACGTTCGACAAAACCGCCGGCCAATGGTTCCATCCCCCCACAAAAGGGAGAGGCAACGATTGGGTGCTGGTGCTCGACGACGCTTCCCGCAAATTCGGGGTGCCGGGCGGGAAAAAGAACTACAAATAAGCCCTAAAACGCCTCGTTGATGTTGACCACGAAGCCGCGCTGCCAGTTCTTGCCCACCCCGTAGTCGATTCGCACGTTGACCCTTTTCTTGAATTCCCAGCGGTAGCCGATCCCGAAGTCGGGCAGCGTGTGGGCCAGGGTGATCTCCCCGAAGGTGGGGAATATGTTGCCCGCGCCCACCCACACGGCCACGCCGTTGCGTCCGTGGATCTTCTGGCGCAGTTCGACCTGGGCTTCGAGGATGCCGCGGTCGCGGAAACGCCCCTGATAGTAGCCGCGCATCCGGTAGGGGCCCCCGAGTTCGGCGAGCATCGTCCAGGGCACCCCGACGGTGTTGAACTGCATGTGGAGGTCGGTGGCCAGGATCCCCCCGCGCCACACTTTGTGGTAGTAATCGAAAAACAGCTCGCCCCGGTAGAAGGTACTCTCGTTGCCCAGCCATCGGGGGAAGAATTGCTGCTCGAAACGCAGGTAGATGCCCCGGTGGGGCTCGGTGACCACGTCGCGCGAGTCGTACTGGACAAAAAGTCCCAGCGCGGGATCGATGAAACGCGTGCCCTGGCCTTCGGGAATGTACTGGGGTGCGGTGAATTTCTTGCCGGCGTCGAAACGGAATTCCACACTGGCGCCCAGGTAGAAGTCGCGCGCCATGCGGATCATGAAATCGGGCTTTATGTCCACTTCGAGGCGTGTGTAGGTGCTCTTGGGGTTGTTTAGCCCCGCGTCGTAGCCCACGCCCCAGAACCCTCCGGGCTGGTACATGAAGTAATTTTTATAGTCCAGGCGGTATTTCCCGCCCTCGAACCAGGTGTTGCCCCGGATGCCGAGCATGAAGAAGCCCGTCGTGGTGATGTCGGCGAAGAGCGAAACATTCGAGGGGGGCAGGGTGAGGTCTTTGCGGTCGGCGCGGAACATCCCCGCCGCCACCATCCCCAGCCCGAACCCCACGGCGGTCGAGTAGTGGGGCCCGCCGATGAATGTTATGTCGAATTTCTTGCCCTGCAGGGTTTTGTCGACGTTGGACTGCTGGAAATAGCGTTCGATCTTTTGGATCAGCGACACCTTGGCCGTCGAGTCGTGCGCCGGGGTCGCGGCGGCCGGCGGCAGGATCTGGTCGGCCTGCAGGTAGATCGTGTCGACCTGTGCCGAGGCGCGCGGACACCATAGGACCGCACACCCCAAAGCCGCGAGAATCAATCTTTTCATACACAAGTGGCGGAGAGAAAATGCTCCTCTCCGCCACTGAGCGAAAATCGTGCCCCGATGTTTAGATCGAGGTGTAGAGGTAACGCCGGATGCTCTTCTTGGGCGTTTTTTCGAACTCCTTGGGATAAAGTACGATCGCCGAGATGTGTTCGTAAGGGGCTACCAGCTCGTTGAGCGTGCGCAGGTTTTCGTCCATGATCTCGGCCAGCTTGGCGTTGGTCAGCGCGTCGGTGTCCACCTGGTCGTAGTCGGGACAGACCAGCGCCACGAGTTTGCCGTCGCGTTCGATCACCAGCGACTCCATCACGCAGTAGAGGTTGTTGAGTTTCGACTCGATCTCTTCGGGGTAGATATTCTGTCCGCTGGGGCCGAGGATCATCGTTTTGCTGCGTCCGCGGATGTAGATCGTCCCGTCGGGGTCGGCCGTGCCCATGTCGCCCGTGTGGAGCCATCCGTCTTTGAGCACGTTGTCGGTGGCTTCCTGGTTTTTGTAGTAGCCCATCATCACGTTCTCGCCGCGCACGACGATCTCGCCTGCCACCCGTTGCGGGTCGGACGAATCGATGCGCACCTCCATCAGCCCCTGCAGCACGCGTCCGCACGAGGTGGGCTTGAAGTCGGTCCAGGGCGTGAAGCTGATCAGGGGGCCGCACTCGGTCATCCCGTAGCCCACGGCCAGCGGGAATTTGATCTTCAGCAGGAACTCCTCGACCTCGGCGTTCAGAGGGGCGCCGCCGATGATGAACTGGGTCACCGCGCCGCCGAACGATTCGATCAGTTTTTTGCGGATCGTCGAGTAGATCGTCGAATCGATCAGGGGCAGGCGCAAAGCCACCTTGAGCAGGTTGCTGCCCATCATGGGGATGATCTGTTTCTTGTAGATCTTCTCGATGATCAGCGGTACGCAGCAGATGGTGTTGGGCTTCACCTCGGCCATGCTTTCGAGCAGGATCTTCGGGGCGGGCATCTTACCCAGCAGTGTGACGTGCGACCCGATGGCCAGGGGTCCGAGCATATCGACCGTGCAGCCGTAGGCGTGGGCTAGGGGCAGGAACGACAGGACGCGGCTGCCGCGCCAGTGGAGCTTTTCGCGCACGACGAACACGGCATTTCCCGTGAGGTTGTTGATGCTGAGCATCACCCCTTTGCTGAAGCCCGTGGTACCCGAGGTGTAGTTCAGCAGCGCGAGAGCGTCGTTGGGTACGTCGCGATAGACGATATCTTCGGCCTTGAACCCGTTGGGGTAGCGTTTGCGGTAGTGTTTCTTGATCTCGCTCTGGAAACGGGTGATGTTGTGTCCGCGGCGTTCGAACAGGCAGCCGAAGTCGGTGAGGTTGAACGCGGCGCGGATACCCTCGACCTGGTCCACCTCGATCACATCCCAGAACACGTCGCCCACGAAGAGCAACTGGCTTTCGGAATGGTTGATGATGTGGTGGATGTCGTTGGCGTTGAAGTCCTGGAGAATGGGCACGATCACCGCCCCGTAGGTAATGGTGGCCAGGTAGGCGATACACCAGTGGGGGTTGTTGCGCCCGATCAGGGCGATCTTGTCACCCGGTTTGATCTTGCACTCTTCGAACAGGATGTGGAGCTTGGCTATCTCCTTGGCCATTTCGTAATACGAAAAGGTTTCGTGTTTGAAATAGTCGGTCAGGGCAGGCAGTTCGCGGTTGTCGCGAAAGCTCTGCTGGTACATTTTAATGAGGTTTTCCTGTAACATAAAAACTATTTTTTTCGTGTGCGCGGTCGCCGCCAGAGGTAGGTTTTGGCTTCGGTGCCCGCGATAAGTCGTTTGATATTTTTACGGTGGGTGAACAGCAGCAGCAGGGCGATCACGCAACTGAACGCGATCAGGGGGATGGAGCGCTCGTGGTAGACGGCGGTGATGTAGACCGGGAACATGGCCCCGGCGATGATCGACCCCAGCGAAACGTAGTGGGTGAGCATCAGCACCACGATGAACGTGATGAAGCAGAGCAAAACCGCTGCCGGATGCACTCCCAGCACGGCGCCCACCAACGTCGCGACGCCTTTCCCGCCCCGGAATCCCGCGAACACGGGCAGGATGTGCCCCAGCACGGCGGCCGCCACGAGGGCTATCTTGAGGTTGAACATCTGGGGGCTTTGGGGCTCGTAGGCCGCGAGGTTGGCCAGCGTCACAGCCAGGTAGCCTTTGCCCACGTCGAGGGCGAAAACGGGCAGCGCGGCGCGCTTTCCGAGTACGCGCAAGGTGTTGGTGGCCCCGGCGTTACGGCTTCCGTGCTCGCGGATATCGATGCCGTAATACTTTTTTCCTATCCACACGGCGCTCGGGATCGAACCCAGCAGGTATGCCGCTATTATCAATAGAAAATCTACTATCAAGTCGGTCGTGTTTTAGGCCACAAAGGTAAGACAAATTTCAATACACGCTCCCTGCCGCTGCTGTGGGCGTAATTTTTCGGCCGTTTTGTGGCTTTTTCGGACAAAAAACCATACTTTTGTAAAATATTCCGCGACGGGTAGTTACCTTCGCCCGGAAGAATCCGTAAAACACTTTTGCACGATGAAATTATCGATACACGAACAGTTGTTTTCGCTCCGCTGGTGGCGGTCGTGGCTCTACATCCTGCTGGGATGCGCCGTGATGGCCGTCGGGTTCGTGTTCTTCATCACTCCTTATAAGATCGTTCCCGGCGGGGTCTACGGGATGGGGATCGTGCTGCACCAGTTGTTCCCCTCGGTCGATGTGGGAACGTTCGGCCTGATATTCGATATCCCGCTGCTGATCATCGCTATGCGGGTCTTCGGGCGGATGTTCGGGGCGCGTACGGTGGTGGCGGCGGTGATCACTCCATTGATTATGAACATCCTGACCTGGCATTTCGGCGATGATCCGGCTCTTATGCTGCACGGCAAGATCGACCTGTCGGACGATATCATCATCGCGTGTATCTTCGGCGGCGTGCTGATCGGCGCCGGGGTGGGTTTTATTATCCGCACCCGGGCGACCTCGGGCGGCACGGACATCGTGGCGATGCTGCTGTCGCGCTATACGTCGATGTCGTTTTCGAAGGGGATCTTCCTGGTCGATTCGCTGGTGGTGGTCTTCGGGATGCTGATCCTGGGCGACTGGCGCCTGCCGTTGTACTCGATCGTGACGATCTTCGTGTCGTCGCGCGTGATCGACTACGTGATCGACGGGGCGAGTTACGACAAGCTGCTCTTTATCCTCT
The DNA here is from genome assembly GCA_031547705.1 of Rikenellaceae bacterium. Classification (GTDB taxonomy): domain Bacteria; phylum Bacteroidota; class Bacteroidia; order Bacteroidales; family Rikenellaceae; genus JAVBMJ01. The sequence continues at coordinate 7,466 of JAVBRR010000068.1, forward strand.
CGCACGAGAACGACAAACTCCGCACCTTCATCATCGACGAGATGGGGCGGGGCGGTACCTATATCAAGTCGTCGGGGATGTACACCGGCACCGACAAGGATATGATCTTCGTGGTGGTCAGCCGCCGCGAGGTGGCCTCGGTGCAGAACAAGGTCAAGGAGATCGACCCGCAGGCCTTCCTGGTGGTGGTCAACGCCTACGACACCTACGGCGACGGCTTCAAATCATTCACCGAATCCACATGACAAAAAGCATAAGGCCCCTGTCCGGCGACGGGCAGCGTATCCACATCGAAACCTACGGTTGCCAGATGAATGTTTCGGACAGCGAAGTGGTGCTGTCCATCCTCCAGGACGAGGGCTACGTCTATACCGCCGACATCGCCCGGGCGGACATCATACTGATCAACACCTGCTCGATCCGCGACAACGCCGAAGCCCGCATCCGGGGCCGCCTGCGCGAGATGAAGCGCTACAAGCGCGCCCGCAAAGGGCTTATAATAGGAGTGATAGGCTGTATGGCCGAGCGGCTCAAGGAGCAGCTGCTGGAACAGGAACCCCTGGTCGACCTGGTCGTGGGTCCCGACGCCTACCGCGACCTGCCGCGCCTGGTGCGCACCGCCTCGGACGGGGGCAGGGGGGTGAACACGCTGTTGCAGCGCGAGGAAACCTACGCCGAAATCTCGCCCGTGCGCCTCGACGCCAACGGGGTGAGCGCCTTTGTGGCCATCATGCGTGGCTGCAACAACATGTGCTCCTATTGCGTGGTGCCCTACACGCGCGGCGGCGAACGGAGCCGCGACCCGCAGACCATCCTGCGCGAGGTGCGCGAGGTGTTCGACGCGGGCTACCGCGAGGTGACCCTGCTGGGCCAGAACGTGAATTCCTATGCGTGGGACGGCGGCGGGACGGACTTTCCCGACCTGCTGGCCGCCGTGGCGGGGATCAGTCCCCTGCTGCGCGTGCGCTTCGCCACCTCGCACCCCAAGGATATCAGCGACAAGCTGATCGAGACGATCGCCGCGCATCCCAACATCTGCCGCGCGATCCACCTTCCCGCCCAGTCGGGCAGCTCGCGCATGCTGGCGCTCATGAACCGCAAATACACGCGCGAGTGGTACCTCGAACGCATCGCCGCCATCCGCCGCGCGATCCCCGACTGCGCCCTGTCGACCGACCTGATCGCCGGATTCTGCACCGAAACCCCGGAGGACCATGCCCAGACCCTGTCGCTGATGCGCGAGGTGGGTTACGGGTTCGCCTACATGTTCAAATATTCCGAACGTCCCGACACCCACGCCGCCCGCCACCTGGCCGACGACATCCCCGACGAGGTCAAAACCGCGCGCCTCACCGGGATCATCGCCCTGCAAAACACCCTCTCGCTCGAGAGCAACCTGCGCGACGTGGGCCGGCGGTTCGAGGTGCTGGTCGAAGGGACCTCGAAGCGCAGCGACCGTCGCCTGACGGGCCGCACGTCGCAAAACAAGGTGGTGGTCTTCGACCGCGACGGGCAGCAGCCGGGCGACTACGTGACCGTCGAAATCACAGCCTGTTCGTCGGCCACGCTCCAGGGTAAGGTCGTAAAATAGGCCAAATTCTCCGCAAATATTTTTTGGTTAAGGGAAAAAGCGTTATTTTTGCCAGATTGGACCATTGCGCCTAAACTAAATAACCATATATGAAAAAAGCATTAACTATTGTTGTGTTGGCCAAACAGGTGCCCGATACCCGCAACGTGGGCAAGGACGCCATGAAGGCCGACGGAACGGTGAACCGGGCGGCGTTGCCTGCGATCTTCAACCCCGAAGACCTCAACGCCCTCGAGCAAGCGCTCATCATCAAAGACATGATCCCCGGGAGTTCGGTGCAACTCCTGACCATGGGCCCCCCGCGGGCTGCCGACATCATCCGCGACGCCATGTTCCGCGGGGCCGACGGCGGCGTGCTGCTCACCGACCGCAAATTTGCCGGCGCCGACACGCTGGCCACTTCCTACGCCCTTTCGCGCGCGTTGTTGAAGATCAAGCCCGACATCATCGTGGCCGGCCGCCAGGCCATCGACGGCGACACGGCCCAGGTAGGGCCCCAGGTGGCCGAGAAGTTGGATTGGCCCCAGGTGACCTACGCCGAGGAGATCCTCGAAATAGACGAGAAGCAGGTGAAGATCCGCCGCCGCCTCGAACACGGTTTCGAAGTGGTCACCTGCCCGTTGCCGATGGTGGTAACGGTCAACGCTTCGGCGCCCGACTGCCGTCCGCAGAACGTGAAGAGGGTGATGAAGTACAAGTACGCCAAGACGGGCAGCGAGCTCAACGAGCAGCCCGACAACTGCTACAACGGCATGTGCGAACTGCACTCCTATCTCAACATCGCCGAGTGGGGCGTGGGCGATGTCGATGCCCGCGACGAGAACCTCGGGCTGAGCGGCTCGCCCACCAAGGTGAAGAAGATCGAGAACATCGTCTTCCAGGCCAAGGAGTCGAAAAGCCTCACGGCCGCCGACGCCGACATCAATGCGTTGATGGTCGAACTGATCGAAAGTCACACCCTCGGATAATAGAATGATTATGAATAACATATTTGTATATTGCGAAATAGATAACGGCCGCGTCGCCGACGTGAGCCTCGAACTGCTCACCAAGGGCCGCGAACTGGCCGACACGCTGGGCTGCAAGCTCGAGGCGCTGGCCATCGGATCCAACCTGAAGGGGATCGAAAAACAACTGGCCGCCTACGGCGCCGACACGGTGTGGGTGGCCGACGACAAGGAGCTGGCTCCCTACCGCACCCTGCCCCACACTTCGATCACCTGCGGAGTCTTCGAAGCGGAAAAACCCCAGATCGCCCTTTTCGGCGCCACTTCGTTGGGCCGCGACCTCGCCCCGCGCGTGTCGTCGGCGCTGCACAGCGGTCTTACGGCCGACTGCACGAGCCTGGTGATCGGCGACCACACCGAGAACAAAACGGGCAAGGAGTACACCAACCTGCTCTACCAGATCCGCCCGGCCTTCGGGGGGAACATCATCGCCACGATCGTCAACCCCGACCACCGTCCCCAGATGGCTACGGTCCGCGAGGGTGTGATGAAAAAAGAGGACGCCAAAAAGCCCGCCGCCGGCGAGGGGAAGGTGATCGACTGGAAAAAATACGTCAAGGACACCGACCTGGTCGTGAAGATCATCGACCGCCAGATCCAGGAGCGCAAGATCAACATCAAGGGCGCCCCGGTGATCGTTTCGGGCGGCTACGGTGTAGGCTCGAAGGATAATTTCAAGCTGTTGTTCGAGCTGGCCGAGGTGCTGGGTGCCGAGGTGGGCGCTTCGCGCGCGGCGGTCGACGCCGGTTTCGCCGAACACGGTCGCCAGGTGGGACAGACCGGGGTTACGGTGCGCCCGAAACTCTACATCGCCTGCGGTATCTCGGGCCAGATCCAGCACACGGCCGGAATGGACGGGTCGTCGATGATCATCTCGATCAACACCGACCCCGAAGCCCCGATCAACAAGATCGCCGACTTCGCCATCACGGGCGACCTGAACGAGGTGCTTCCCAAGATGATAAAGTATTACAAACAAAACTCAAAATAGGCACACGGATATGGCAAATTTCTTTTTAGATAACAAGGACCTCCAGTACCACCTGGGGCATCCCCTGATGAAGAAGATCGTCGAACTCAAGGAGCGCGGCTATGCGTTCCGCGGCGAGTTCGACTACGCTCCGGCCGACTTTGAGGACGCTATGGACAACTACGTGCGCGGACTGACCATCGCCGGCGAGATCTGCGGCGATGTCGTCGCGCCCAACGCCGAGGATGTGGACACCGTGGGACCGCACGTCGAGAACGACCGCGTGGTCTACGCTCCGGGAACGGAACGGAACCTCGAGGCGATCACCAAGGCGGGCCTGATGGGTATCTCGCTGCCTTACCGCTACGAAGGGTTGAACTTTCCGCTCGTGTGTTTCGTGATGGCCAACGAAATGGTGGCCCGCGCCGACGCCGGATTCGAGAACATCTGGGGTCTGCAGGACTGCGCCGAAACGCTCAACGAATTCGCCTCCGAGGAGATCAAGGCCAAATACCTGCCCCGCGTGTCGCGCGGCGAAACCTGCGCCATGGGACTCACCGAACCCGATGCGGGCAGCGACCTGCAGGCCGTGATGCTCAAGGCTACGTGGGACGAGAAGAAACAGACCTGGCTGCTCAACGGCGTGAAGCGCTTCATCACCAACGGCGACGGGCACATCAACCTCGTGTTGGCGCGCTCCGAAGAGGGGACCACCGACGCCCGAGGGTTGTCGATGTTCGTCTACGACAAGGCCCACATGGCCGTCAAGGTGCGCCGCATCGAAAACAAACTCGGTATCAAGGGCTCGCCTACGTGCGAACTGGTCTTCACGAACGCCCCGGCCGAGCTGGTCGGCGACCGCAAGATGGGGCTTATCAAGTACGTGATGGCGCTGATGAACGCCGCACGCCTGGGCATCGGAGCCCAGAGCACGGGCCTTTCGGAAGCCGCCTACCGCGAAGCGCTCAAATACGCCCACGAACGCCAGCAGTTCGGCAAACCGATCATCCAGTTCCCCGCGGTCTACGAAATGCTGACCAACATGAAGGCCAAGCTCCAGGGCTCGCGTGCGCTGCTCTACGAAACTTCGCGCATGGTGGAGGTCTACAAGATCTACGAAGCGATCGCCAAGGAGCGTAAATTAGAGCCCGAGGAACGCGCCGAAATGAAGGAGTACAGCCGCCTGGCCGACGCCTTCACGCCGCTGCTCAAGCTGATGACCAGCGAATATTGCAACCAGATCGCCTACGACGCCCTGCAGATCCACGGCGGCTCGGGTTATATGAAAGACTATCCCATCCAGCGCATCGTGCGCGACGCCCGTATCACCAACATCTACGAAGGCACTTCGCAGTTGCAGGTCGTCGCCGCCATCCGCCACATCACCACCGGCACTTACCTCACGCGCATCAAGGAGGTCTACGAAACCGGCACCTACAGCCGCGACCTCGAGTCGGTCCACAAGCGCCTCATCGCGATGCGCGAAACGATGGAGAGTGCCGTCGAGAAGGTGCTGGCCACGGGCGACAACGAGGTGATCGATTTCCACGCGCGCCGCATGGTCGAAATGGCGGGACACATCGTCATTTCTTACTTGTTGCTGCGCCAGGCGGGCGAGGTGGAAGAGTACCGCACCTCGGCCGAGGTCTATTCGAAATACGGCGAATCGCAGGTGCGTGCCGCAGCCGACTACATCGCCGGCTCGACCCCCTCGGACATCGACCTGTTCCGCACGGTGATCGACGAACACTAAGCCGATCCGTTCCAAAACGAAAGCGCCTCCCGAAAAGGAGGCGCTTTTTTTGACACATTTAGTACCGTTTTTCGATCTCTTTCCAGTCGATCCGGTCCCAGAAGGCCGAGATGAAATCGGCGCGGCGGTTGCGGTAGTCGATGTAGTAGGCGTGTTCCCACACGTCGATGTTCATCAGCGGCACGAGCCCCTTGACGATCGGATTGCCCGCGTTGGATTCCGAAACGATCGACAGTTTCCCCGTCTTGTCCTTCACCAGCCACGTCCAGCCCGAGCCGAACAGACCGGCGGCCGCTTTCGAAAACTGTTCTTTGAACTTATCAAAAGAGCCGAAATCGCGATCGATCGCCTGCATCAGTTTGCCGTCTGGCACCGATCTTGGAGAGGGTGAGAGGGTCAGGAAAAAGAAAGTGTGGTTCCATATCTGGGCGGCGTTGTTGAAGACGGGCCCGTCGGAAGTCATCACGATCTCCTCGAGCGAGGCATTTTCGAATCTCGTCCCGGGGATCAGGTTGTTGAGGTTGTTGACGTAGGTCTGAAGGTGCTTGTTGTAGTGGTAATCCATCGTTTCCTCGCTGATCTGGGGTGCGAGGGCGTTCAGTGCGTAAGGAAGCACGGGGAGTTTGTGCACGGTGGCGGTTGCAACTGTTGTCATAACGATAAAATTAGTGATTAATAGGAGCTTTTTCATAAAAAAATAGGTTTAGCCGTATCAATTTCAAATTCTATACCACATAAAAATAGTTAAAATTATGACACCGAAAAGCATCAAAGGCACCGAAACCGAAAAAAACCTGATGAAAGCCTTCGCCGGCGAGTCGCAGGCACGCAACCGTTATACCTTCTTCGCCTCGCGCGCACGCAAGGAGGGCTACGAACAGATCGGCGAACTCTTCGAGACGATCGCGGCCAATGAACAGCGCCACGCCAAGGCATTTTTTAAACTGCTCGAAGGGGGAATGGTCGAATTCACGGCCTCGTATCCCGCCGGGGTGATCGGCACGACCCTCGAAAACCTTCAGGCCGCCGCCATGGGCGAGCACGACGAGTGGGAAAACCTCTACGCCGAATACGCCCAGGTGGCCGAGGACGAGGGCTTCATCCACATCGCCAAACTTTTCCACCTGGTGATGTCGGTCGAGAAGACCCACGAGGAGCATTTCCTGAAGATGTTGGCCAACGTCAAGTCCAAAAACGTGTTCCGCAGCGAAACCAACGAGGTCTGGGAGTGCCGTAAATGCGGTTACCGCCACAACGGCACCGCCGCCCCCGACGAGTGCCCCCTGTGCGGACACAAGCAGCCCTACTTCGAACTCTCGAACGGCAGGTACTAAACCCCGTCGCCTTAAAAACAGTGCCCGCCCCGGACAACCGGGGCGGGCGCTGTAATTTTGGAATCTATTGGCCGGAAGATTCTTCCGCCGGGAGTGCCGGGGTTTCCGGCGTACTGTTTTTGATCTCCAGCTCCATGATCACCGGATTGTGGTCGCTCCAGGGCAACGAGGGCGAGGAGTACCGCAGGCCTTTGAAATCGTCGGAGTAGAATACGTAGTCGATGCGCAGCAGTTTCTTCAGGTTGCGGAACGTGTAGCCGTAGCCATAGCCGCTGGTCTGGAACCCGTCGTGCAGGTCGCCCTTGATCGTGCGGTAGGTGTAGGATGCCGGGGTGTCGTTGAAGTCGCCGCACACGATCACGGGGTAGGGTGAGTCGTCTATCTGTTGCCGCACGCGCTGCACCTGCGTGGCGCGCAACTTGAAGTTCATGTTGAGCACCTTGGTGATCAGTATGATGGCCTTGATACCCCCTTTGGCGTTCCAGGCGCGGTATTCGCGTTCGAAGAACTGGCGGGTCTGGTTGAGGCTCGTGGTCTGCATGTGGTTGGAGAAGATGCGGACCATCGTCCCGTCCACATCCACGTCGGCGTACATCGAAACCCCGGTCGAATATTTCGAGTCGTCGAGCGTCAGCGCCACGGCGTTGGCAATGGGGTAGCGGCTGAAGATGGCCAGGTCGTACTCGCCCGAGCGCTTGTTGTGGGCCACGGCGACGTAGGGCATGTCGAGCACGCGGGCGATGCTGTCGGGGGTGAAGATGTGGTGGGGCTTGAACTCCTCGAAGCAGGCTATGTCGACCCTCTCTTCCTTGAGGTAGGTGCCTATCCGCGTGGCCGCCTGGTCGTAGGGGGCGAACCGGAACCGGAAAATGTTGTAGGCCGCAATCTTGATCGTTTTTCCGTCGGGGATGCGGGCTTCGGGGCGCGTGACTTTGAATGTGGTTACGAACACCTGGACGTTGAGCGCGATGGCGATCAGCGGGATCCAGGCCCAGTAGCGCCACCGGAGGGTCCAGTAGAACAGCAGACCGATGTTCATCACCAGCAGGGCGGGCAGCAACAGCCCCAGCACCGGCGTGAGGATCGATTCGTAGGGGCTGACATACGAAGCCGCGAAACCTCCTGCGGAAAGCAGCGCGACGACGAGCGAGAACCCGATCATCAGGACGTGCATCAGGAATAGCGTGGCGCGTTTACCCATTCGAAATCCGGACTTCTTGGTGTTTTATCTTATGAAACAGTTTCCTGCAAATTAGTTGACAAAGATAAATAGAATTTACGGATGGCAGTTGTTTTTTTGTCTATTTAACCTGAATATCGTTTTTTTCTGGACTGACAATCGGGTTTATTTCTTATATTTGCAACACATGGCAAACAGGAGAGCTAACGCAGAGGACCTTGGGGTGTTCGATCAGTTGCAGCGTTCTGCAAAGATCGGGTGGTGGAAATGCGACCTTGGTCGCCGGACATTCAGTTTTACGGACTACCTTGCCGGGTTCTTCGGAGCCCCGGACGGGATGCTTGCTCTCGACGATTACCTGCAGCGCATCCATCCCGACTACCGGGGAAAGATCACGGAGAATGTTAGCCTGCAGGCTGTTTCGCAAGGCTATTTCGACGAAATATTTCCCGTCGACAGCCAGTTCGGTTATGTATGGATCCACTTCAGACTTGAGAAAAAATACACCGACGCCGCGGGGAACCACTGCCTCGAAGGTTTTGCGCAACTGCTCGATTCCGACGATCCCCGCGTGGAAAATTACGCCGGTAAATCCGATGCCCTGAGCGACCTGCTCAACTGGCAGAACACCATTTCCGGTTCGCTGGTCAAGTTGCTCAGCGCACACGACAGCGACGCGGTCATCGGCGACACGCTGATGTCGTTGCTGCACAAATTCGAAGCCGACAGGGCTTACATCTTTCTGATAG
>JAVBRR010000019.1:0-13099 GCA_031547705.1 Rikenellaceae bacterium
CAACCGCACCTACACGGTCTACATTCTGGCCAACTGCCAATTGCCGCGCGCATCGCTCGATGGGAAGACTTTTACAGCATTGCGGCAGACTGTACAGGCCAATGCCACCGGATTCAATGCCGCGACGTTCGTGCCGCAGGAGAACTTCCTGATGGACGCGCAACTCAACGTCACCCTCGTCTCCGGACTCCGCAACCTGGGAAAAGCCGACCTGAAGCGCGCGGCCGCCAAAATCGTGGTCAACATCACGAATGCCGCGATCACAGGCTACACGCCCGGACAGGCCACCGTCGTGCTGAACAATTACCTCGACAAGACCCTGCTGGGTGCCGATATGCTCTACCAGGGTATTCCGGCGGACTACCTCGACTCCCCGGCCCGGGTGATCGGCGACCTGAGCGTCGACGGGCCCCACGCTGCCGCGCCTTTCTACACATATGCCAACGACTGGGAATTCGATGCAGGAAAAGAGACCTACCTGATGATCGCCGTACCGTGGCACCAGGGGGTACAGGCTCCGCAAACCTATTACTACCGCGTACCGATGAATTACCTGCAGGCCGTGGGCGAAGTCGACGCCCACCGCTACCGCATCCGGCGCAACTACATCTACCAATTCAACATCGACATCAGCGCCCTGGGCGGCCTCGATCCCGAGAACGCGGTGACGCTCAGCCCCAATTTCGACGTGCGCGACTGGACGACCCGCGCCATCGCGGTCAGCGTATCGCAATACGATTTTCTGGTCGTATACGAACGTGACGTGGTGATGAACAATATCTCGAAGCGTGTTATCGAATACTCCTCCAACAGCGCTATCCAGATCACTTCGGCCGCCTCGTGGTGCAACGAGTACGCCACCGACGGAACAGTGTCGCAACGGAATTACGCGGCCGGATCGCCCGAGTTTCCCAAAGTGACCGTGAATACAGTTTCGAGCCTGATAGAGATCGTGACGTTCACCCCGATTAACTACGTTCCCCGCTTCCTGACTTTTACCGTGGTCAATGCCGCGGGGCTCAAACAGTATGTCTCCGCGGTGATCTATCCGCCCAAATACATCACCGCCCAGAAAGCCCCCGACAATCCGGCTAACTTCGGGGAGGCCGGGTCCAACCTCGGGGGCGGTACCAACAACCCGACCGGGGCCTCCGGGCAGACGAACTTCAATATGTTCACCATCACCACGTCTTCACTAGACGCAACGGACCGCATGCCCGACGGGGCGCCCTTCTACGGAGCACCGATAACCCTTGGCGATCCTACCGAATCGGTCGGCGGAATTCTGCAAACGCGCTCCGACGTAGTCTCGAACGCCATCATGTCGCCCCGTTTCGTAGTGGCCTCGCAAAGAGGAATCTCCTCGCAGCATACCTACGACAACGCCGTCCTACGCTGCCGAGGTTACCAGGAATACCCCTATCCGCGTGGATCGTGGCGCGTGCCCACCGCCGCCGAGCTGGCCTATGGCAACCGCTTGCAAAACGACGCCAACAGTGCCGTTAAAGGCCTGTTTGTGGCGGGCAACAACTCCTGGTGGACGGCCACGAAATATTACGCTTTCAACTTCCAATCCAACGCCCTGATGGCCGGCACCTCGACGTCCGCCTATTACATCCGTTGCGTCCATGACGTGTGGAAAGACCAGTAATGCTATGAAACGACTCCTCATACTATCGCTCGCCATCGCCCTGCTGCATTCGTGCAACAACGAAGAGCTTTTCGACCAGGTTCTCGCCCCGGAAGGGCAGACCGTCAGTTTTACTGTCGAGATCCCCGGCGCCTCCGGCGTGACGAAGGCGGCCATCACCACGGGCATGATATCGAACATGAGCGTACTGGTATTCGATCAGAACGGTGCGTTCCTTTCGCGCAGCAAGGCGACGCTCAAAACGGGCCAAAACGTTTACGAAGCGCTTATGCCCACCTCGTCGTCCAAACGCATCCTGCACATAGTGTGCAATTACGACTGGACCGCCTTCTCAGATGTTGCTTCGCTGGGCAAGGGCGAAGCGGAGCTCATTCCTTCGCTTTCGACCGCGGGCGGCACGGTGGCATATTGGCAACGCATAGAGTTGCCCTCAGGGATCGCGGCGGGTTCGCTCGGCACTACAATAACGCTGCTCAGGAACATCGCCCAGGTATCGGTGGCCAACCTGACTACGGGCACCATCCGCATCACAAACCTTACCTTTGCGGTGAGCGACGTATTCGACCGGGGCACCGTGTCGCCTTTCGTACCCGCCGCCGCAACGCCCTTCGCCGAAGGCGGCATCACCGAATCGCCGGCAGGTGTGTACAAAACCATTGCCGAGAGTGATTTGATCGCGGCAGGGACGGCCGTGAACGTGTACGAACGCAAGAACACCGGAGCCGCCCGTCCCGCCTACGTTATCATCAAAGGCTTTTACCAGAGCGGCGGGACGGCCAACACCACCGTGCCGAGCTATTACAAGCTCGACTTCGCCGACCCCAACTCCGAAACGCTCCTCAACCTGCAACGCAACATCCAGTACACGTTCAACGTAAACGCCGTGGCCAATGCCGGTTACGCCACCCTGGCCGAGGCGATGCACGCCCCGGCATCGAACAACGTGGCCTCGTCGGTGCTCATGCAGCAATTCACGTCTGTCTCGAACGGCACCTCGCAGCTCAATGTGGAATTCTCCTCGCGCCTGTTCGTGAAGGCGGGACAGGCTTTCAGCATAAAGTATTCCTATATCCCGGATGCCGGTACCGGCGTGGTCAACAACTCAGCCGTTACCTTTTCGCTTACCCAGGACGGGGCAAAACCGGTGGTGACCGGTTCGCTGACAAACACCCCCGGCACCGGAACGATCAGCGGGACGACCGCCGCCCTGCCTCCCATCACGGATGTCTACACAGCCACGATAACGATTAACGCCGGGAGCCTGCAACGCAAGATTACCCTGCGCCTGCACCAGCCCTACGACCTGTCGAATATATATTCCACCCCCACGAAGGTGGCCAACGCTGCCGACCAGCCTTTCGTGTTGCATTTCACGATCCCATCGTCGCTGGCCGAGTCCGACTTCCCGATGCCCATCTACATCACCACGCAGAAGCTTTCGCCCAACCTCGACGCCGGGGGAACGGCTCTCTCGCTCAATTTTACCGGCGGGCAATACCGCTACGTCTACATGGCCGAAGGTCCGGGAGAACATGTGGCCTACTTCACGACCAACTCGGCCAACAGCGACGAGACGATAACCATCGGCGGCGATTATTTCCGTAACGCCACCTATGCCTTGCAGACCATCTCCATCCCGCCGCTGACCAACCTTTCGTTCAGCCCCAACGGTGCGAACCTGCCTGCCCAGAAGGGACAGAACGTCACGATGACCTTTACCATTCCGGTAGTCGCCGGCGCCACCCCGCCTTACCGCATCAATATCCACACCTCCCGGCTCACGTTCTCCAGTTCGGCCACGGGTACGACCGTCGCCACGGACTACGGTTACCGCTACACGACAAGCACCACCGGAACCCAGACCCTCGTATTTAAAACCGCGCAGGCCGACAACGACGAATACGTGCGCGTGGACGAGGAGCGCTATGCCTCGGTGGGTTTCCACCGCACCTGCGCGAAGATGGATTTCGTCAACCCGCGTTTCGATGCGGTGAACGGCCTTGCGGGCTCGGCGGTAAGCATGCGCATCGGCCTTCCGACGACTTACGACCTGGCCGCCAACGACAACAAGTGCGACATCTACGTTTATACCACCCAACTCGAACCCGCTGCGGGTAACCCTAGCGGGCTGGTGGCCGTCGTCCACCCGCAGCTGGGCGCGGGTTACCGCTACACGGCCACCACACGCGCCGACCAGGAGGTAAAATTCCGCGCGGCGAACAACTACACGTTCGAAACGGCACGCATCGACGCCGGAGGGTTCAACGAGGCGCTGGTAACGCGCTATTTCGCCTTCGGGGCAGCGACGGCCATCAGTCCCAAACCTTCTGCCACCAACAACACGACATCCAACATGACATTGACCATAGCCGTACCTCCGGGAACAATCCCCACGGGCGGCCTTACCATCAATATCAATTCGCAGGACGTACTCGTCTCTCCAACCACGCAAACCAACCTCACGCGAGTGGGACAAACCACCGACGCCACAGGTTATTTCCAATACCTTGTAACCGCGCCGGGGACCTACACCTTAACTTTCCGCAACCGGGTGAACACCGCCGCGACGCGCCAAAAGACCATTACGCTCTCGGCAACCAATTTCACAACGACGGCAAACCTGAATTGACACTGTCCGATTTTCACGGGCACATGTTACCGCCCTCCCTTAAGAGTTCCGAAAATATCTCATGAAAGATTTTTTAGGTCCCCCTGTGGGTCCCCAGAGGAAAATTGGGAATGAAAAACCCCGCGAGAGATGCTTCTCGCGGGGTTTTTCGGTGTTTGGTGAGGTCTGAAGCGGAATCGAACCGCTGTACGAGGTTTTGCAGACCTCTGCCTAACCGCTCGGCCATCAGACCTGATGTGGTGTTGCGTGCAAAACCGGCTGGGCGGCCCCCGGCGGCAGGGAACCAAAGCCTCGAATAATTCGCGTTTTGCCCCGCAAAGATAGTCATTTTTATATATCTTCCAAAAACCGGAGCGCCATTCGCGAATCTTTTTATACCTTTATGGTCGCCTAAGAACCTGCCTAAACCATTCGGAATGATCGTCGACGATATTGCCCTGACACTGGTCCGCGAAGTCGGGGCCAAGACCGCAAAACACCTCGTGGAGTGTTTCGGATCGGCTGCCGCCGTGTTTGCCGCACCGGTGGGCGAACTCATCGCCCGCGCCGAACTCAGGGCCGATATCGCCAAAGCGATCGCCTCGCGGTCGACCCGCCGGGAGGCCGAGAAGGAACTCGCCAAAATCACGAAGTTGGGTATCCAGGCCATTGCGGCGCACGATACCGCCTATCCGGCGCTGCTGAGGGAGTGCGACGACCACCCCCACGTGATCTACCTCGACGGCGATCCCCAGGTGCTCGCCCGCGACATGATCACCATCGCCGGGACGCGCGACATCACCCCCTACGGCAAGCGGATGTGCGAGGAGTTGATCGCCAAACTCGCGGCCCTGCACCCCGAGGTAGCGATCGTGTCGGGGCTTTCCTACGGGATTTCGGCCGAGTGCCACCGCGCCGCGTTGCGGGCGGGCGTGCCTTCGGTGGCGGTGCTGATCCACGGACTGACGTCGATCTACCCGTCGGCCCACACCGGTCTTGCGCGCGACATCGTGGCCCGCGGGGGAGCGCTGCTGACCGAATTTCCGACTTCGTACACGCCCAACGAAGCCGTTTTCCACCAGCAGGCGCGGCTTCTGGCCGGGTTGACGGCGGGGACGGTGATCGTCGAGGCGCCCAAGAAGGAGGGCGGCGCGTTGCACGTGGCCGAATACGCGGCGGGATATTACCGCACGCTGATGGCCGTTCCGGGGCGTGCCACCGACCGCGGAAGCGTGGGGACCAACTTCCTGATCAAGACCCAACGGGCGGCGCTCGTGGCCTCGGCGTGGGATATCCTGCGCGAGATGGGCTGGGAGTGCGGCGAGCTGGCGCAGGAGGAGAGTCCCAAGTCCGACGGGGAGCGCTATGCGGCGCTCGCGCCGGACGAACGGGGGTTGCTCACGACCTGTTTCAAGGGCGAGGGCGGCGTTTCGATCGACAAGCTGGGCGAGTTGAGCGGCATGACCGTGCAGCAGCTTTCGCCGATTTTGCTCAACCTCGAATTTGCGGGATTCGTGCGCTCGTTGCCCGGCAACCGCTACGAAAAGATATGATTATGATCGACACCCACTCGCACCTCTACGACGAGGCTTTCGCTTCGGACCTCGACGCCGTGATGGCGCGCGGCCGCGAGGCGGGCGTGACCAGGGTGCTGCTGCCGGCCATCGACAGCACCAGCCACGGGGCGCTCTTTGCCGCCGCGGGCGCCTACCCCGGCGAATGCCTGCCGATGATGGGGCTCCACCCCACCTCGGTGAACGACAACCCCGCCTGGCGCGCAGAGTTGGAAACGGTCGAAAAACTGCTGGCCGCCCCTCCCGTCGAACGCTTTTGGGGGGTGGGCGAGATCGGGCTGGACCTGCATTGGAGCAAGGATTTCCTGCGCGAGCAGACCGAAGCGTTCCACGTTCAGGTAGAGCTGGCGTTGCGCCACGACCTGCCCGTTGCGATCCACACGCGCGACGCCTGGCCCGAGATGCGCGCGGCGCTGGGGCGTTGGCGCGGCCGGGGCCTGCGGGGGGTGATGCACGCCTTCAGCGGCGGGGAGGACGACTACGCGGCGGTGAAGGAGGCGGGCGATTTCGTCTTCGGCGTGGGGGGCGTGGTGACCTACAAAAACAGCTCCCTGGCGGCGCTCGTGGCGCATATGCCGCTCGAAGACCTCGTGCTCGAAACCGATGCGCCCTACCTCGCCCCCGTTCCCTGGCGCGGCAAGCGCAACGAAACGGCCTACCTTGCAGAGGTTTTGCACCGCGTCGCCGAAATCCGTGGTATGGATCCCGGGGCGGTGGCCGCGGCGACCACCGCCAACGCGAAAAGAATTTTCGGAATATGATAAAAACATTGTTGCTGATAGGTTCCGGGGGATTTGCGGGGAGCGTGCTGCGCTACCTGGCCACGCGGTGGGTGCAGGCGGGCGCGGCGGGCGGTTTTCCGTGGGGGACCCTGGCGGTGAACCTGGCCGGCTGTTTCGCGATCGGGCTCCTGTTCGGTGCTGCCGAGCGGGGCGGTATCGGCGAGGGGTGGCGGTTTTTTCTGATGACGGGGCTGCTGGGCGGGTTCACCACCTTCTCGGCTTTTTCGGCCGAAACGTTCGCCATGCTGCGCTCGGGCGAGCTGGCGTTCGCGGGGATCTACGTCGCGGCCAGCGTGGTGGCGGGCCTTGCGGCGACCTGGCTGGGGGTTACATTGATAAAATAACGTGATATGGCACGCAAATCATCGGTACTGCTGATCTACACCGGGGGGACCATCGGGATGAAGACCAACCCCGAAACGGGAGCGCTCTCGCCCTTCGACTTCAAGGATATTTACGACGAATTTCCCTACCTGCGGATGCTGGCCGTCGACATCGAGGTGATGATGCTCGAGGCGATCGATTCGTCGAACGTCACCCCCGCGCTGTGGATCCGTCTGGCCGAAATACTCCGGAAAAACTATGGGAGTTTTGACGGTTTTGTCATTCTCCACGGCACCGACACCATGTCCTACACCGCTTCGGCGCTGAGTTTCGCGCTCGAGAACCTCTCGAAACCCGTCGTTTTCACCGGCAGCCAGATCCCGATCGGGGTGTTGCGCACCGACGGGCGCGAGAACCTGATCACCGCCATCGAGATCGCCGCCGCCCGCGACGCGTCGGGGCGGGCCGTGGTGCCCGAGGTGTGCCTCTACTTTCAGAACCGCCTGCTGCGCGCCAACCGCACCACCAAACACAGCGCCGAAGAGCTCGACGCCTTCCGCTCCGAGAACTACCCCCCGCTGGCCGAAGTAGGGGTCAGCATCCACTACAACCACCCCTTCGTCCACCCCGCGCCCGGAGGCGAAGCGCTCGAAATATCCACCGCTTTCGATACGAATGTGGCGATAATCAAGATCTTCCCGGGTCTGACGCGCGACGTTTTCTCGCGGATGCTGCACCTCGAGGGGATCCGCGGCTTCGTGCTCGAAACCTACGGATCGGGCAACGCGCCCACCTCGGACTGGTTCCTCGAAGCGTTGCGCGAGGCGATCGCGGCGGGCAAATACGTGCTCAACGTCACCCAGTGCGAGGACGGCAGCGTGGCCATGGAGATGTACGAAACGGGGATCCGGATGCAGCGGATCGGGGTGGTCAGCGGCCACGATATCACCAGCGAAGCCGCCGTGGCCAAGCTGATGTACCTGCTCGGCAAACAGTTGCCTGCGAACGAAACTACCCGCCTGCTGGCCACCTCCCTGCGCGGCGAAATGAGTGTTTAACCGCTCTCAGGCCGAAGAACTCTTAATATATCGACACGATATAGGACGACGCCTTGGCGTAGAGGGGGTCGGCGAAGCTGGCGAAAAGCTCCTGCGGCGGGGGTATGGGAAGGAAGGCGCGGCGGCCGGCAAGGTTTTTCTGCTGCTGCGAGAGCGCCCGTTCGTCGCCGTTGTAGGACGCGAATTCCGAGTACCACACCGACTGTCCGGGAATGTTCCGCTGCTGGAACACCCTGCCCGAGGCCGGGTCGACCGTGCGCACGCTCAGCACGCCGGCCGAGATCAGTTCGATGCGGTGGGTGGTGTATTTGGCCTTCACCGTCCCGTAGACGTTCTGGCTGCGGCCGTTCACCATCGTCGTTCCCACCACCACGCTGTCGCGGCGCAGTTCGATCGTGTTGTTCACCTCGCGCGTGTTGCCCACCGTGAAATCCTCGAAATTGAGCACCAGCAACTGTTGGGGATCGGTCATCTTCTCGGCTGCGGCCTCCTCGGGCGTGTAGAACCGCACCAGGCGCTTGAACGTGCGGCGCGTGATATCGGCCATGAGCTTGTTGTAGAAAAAGTCGGCGTCGATCTGGTAGCGCGGGTTGGTGAGAGGCTTGACGACCACCACCCGCAGCGTGGCTTTGTAGCGCGCCTCGGCAATCTTGGCGGCTACGTCGCGGTAGCCGGGAATGTAGCGGTCGGTGCGCAGCAGCAGGTCGAGCGCCGCGCGGGCGCTGTCCATCGTACCGGCATCGAGCGCCTTGACCCCCTCGAGGTAGGCGATCTGCCCCACTATCTCCATCATGTCGCGCTTCTCGGCGTGGTATTCCACCGGGTTGGGGATCAGGTCGAGCGCCGCCGGCGAGTGGTTGATGGCCTCGGCCAGCAAGTCCATCCGCTCGTAGAGGGCGATCGTGGCTTCCATCCGGTCCAGGTTTTTCGACCCGAGGGCGTTCTCGACCTCGCGCAGCGTGTTTTTGACCAGCAGGGGATAGGAGTTCGACAGGGCGACACGCGCCTTTTTGTTGTTGGGGTCGCTGCGCAGGCGCTCGACCGCTTCGGTGCACGAACGGTAGTAATCGCCCTTCTGGTAGGCCTTCAGCCCCGACGAGCAGGAACAAAAAACCACGATCGCACCGAAAAGGGCGACCGTGGCGGCAATGCGGAATATCTTCATTTTACAATTTATTTTGCTTTGTTATCGGCAGCGGGTTACTTCACCAGCGAATTGAGATACATTTCGAGGTTCGTGTACTCCTTGCTGAGTTTGTAAGCCGCTCCGTCGGCGGGGTCGGCGGGGTTCAGCCCGTTGCGTTTTTCCCATTCGTCGGGCATGCCGTCGCCGTCGGTGTCGGCGGGTGCGGCCTTGCTTTTGAGCACGGGCCATCCGCCTACGTCGTTCTGCGAGTCGATGATCCCCGCGCCTCCTTTCGATCCGCGGTAGGACACGGTTCCTTTGCGCACGTTGTCCACGACCCTCGTATCGACCGCATCGCGGAAAATCGATGCCCCGGCCCCGGCCAGCACGCTCTCGTAGGCCTTCTTGGGCGATTCGACCGCCAGGCTGCAGAACATCTTGTACGGCTGCGTCGCCTCGGCGTCCTGGCGCGTGGCTTCGCCCTTGAGTTCGACGCCTTTCCAGTTGTCGGCATTCACATCGGGCGACCCCTCGACGAAGTTGTCGCGGATGTAGTAGTGGCCGTTGACCTTCATGTACGAACTTTCGTAGGACACTTCGATGATCTTTCCGGGCTTTGTGGTCGACGCAGGGCCGGGCTTGTAGTAGTTGCCCACGAAGTTCCACCAGCCTTCCTCGCCGCCGTAGTTGGCCTTGTAGCCCCAGTTGTAGACCACGTTGTTGACGTAGTCGACGCTTCCGCGGTGGGTGACCAGGTAGTCGGCCGGGTAGATGTAGGTGTGGTCGAACCGGGGGTTGCGGCTGGTGTTGCATGCCAGCAGGTTGTGGTGGAAGGTGGCGTTGCGCCCGCCCCAGATCCCGCCGTACCCGTGTTTGCCCTTGGCGTGGCTCGAATAACAGAGGCTCTCGGAGAGGATGCACCACTGCACGGTCAGGTTGTGGATGCCGTAGAACGACCCCACCTCGTCGGTGCTCCAGCTCATCGAGCAATGGTCCACCAGGATGTTGCGCACCCGCACGCCCCCGAAGGCGTCGTGCTGGGTTTGGTTCACGTCGCCCAGGCGGAAGCGCAGGTAACGCACGATGATGTTGTCGGCCTGGAGCGTGACGGGATAGTCGCGCACGCAGATGCCGTCGCCGGGGGCGCTCTGGCCGGCGATCGTCAGGTCGCCCGAGGTGATTTTCAGCGCTTTGGTCAGCGCGATCGTGCCGCTCACCTTGAACATCACCGTGCGGGGGCCTTTCTGGTCCACGGCCCAGCGCAGGGTTCCCTCGCTGCCGTCGTCCTTGAGCGAAGTGACGTAGAGCACTTTGCCGCCGCGTCCGCCGGTGGTGTACATCCCGCCGCCCTCGGCACCGGGAAACGCCACACGGCCCCCGGCCTCCAGGGTCCCCGGGGCGAGGTAGTCGACGTTCTTGGCCGCTTCGTATTCGAGCGAGGCCCACATGAACGGCCCAACGCCCTTGCAGTCGTTGTCGCGGATGGGTTCGCTGAGGTAGTATTCGTAGGTGCCGCTGCGGTTGCCCGAGCCTCCGAGCCCCGCCACGGCGCAGCATTGGATGACGTTGATCGTCCCGTCGGGATTTTCGGTGACGAAGCGCTTCACGAAATTTTCGTAGTTGCGCAGCGCCTCGGGCAGGCGTTCCTTGCCCAGGTAATGTTTGCGGATCCCTTTGAGCATGGCGTAGACGAACATCGCCGAGCAGGTGGCCTCCTCGTAGTTGCCTTCGCGGTCGGGCATGTCGAGCACCTGGTACCACATGCCGCTCTTTTTGTCCTGGTATTTCGGAAGCTGGTCGTAGATACCCTGGAAGATCTTGATCACATCCTCGCGGCCGGGGGTCCCGTCGGGGATGTTGTCCAACGCGTCGACGATGGCGATGCAATACCACCCCAGGGCACGTCCCCAGACATGTTGCGACTGGCCGGTGGTCTTGTCGGCCCAGGGCTGGGCGCGTTTTTCGTCCCAGGCGTGGCGGTAGAGCTTGCACGAAGGGTCGTAGGTGTGTTTGGCGACGATCAGGAACTGGTTGACGATGTCCTGGTATTTCGCGGCCTTCTGGTCCGCGGGGGTGAAGGCGCGGGTGTACTCGCCGTAGAAGGGGCTGCCCATGTAGAGTCCGTCGAGCCACATCTGCCAGGGGTAGATGTCCTTGTGCCAGAAACCTCCCTCCGAGGTGCGGGGCTGCTCTTCGAGTTGCGCGCGCAGGGCGTCCAGCGCCTTGCGGTAGCGTTTTTCGCCCGTGAGCTGGTAGGCCTTCATCACCACGCGCCCGGGGGTGATGTGGTCGATGTTGTGGATCTCGGGCCGGTAGTTCACGATCGTACCGTCGTCACGCACCATGTTTTCGGCGTAGCCCAGGGCGTACGCGAGGATCGCCGGGTCGCGGTAGCGGTCGTAGACGTTCCATATCGAGAGGACTTCCAGCCCCGGGGTGTAGTTCCAGTTGCCGGTCGTCTTGCCTTTGCCCTCGATGAGCCAGGCTTTGGGGTTGCGGATCATTTCGGATTCGGCCATCCGCACCGAATAGGGCTTCGGGTTGGCGTTCTGGGCGATCGCCGCAGAGAGCGAAAGGGCGCAAACCAGTGCGGTGAGAATTTTTTTCATATACGTGAAAACGGTTAGTGGTTAGTTCCGCAAATTTACGATTTTTTATCCACTTTACCTTGCTTCGCAGTTTTTTGTCTGGCGGAATTTGTGTAGTTTTGTAGTCTGGTTAATATGTAAATGGACAACTTCGTAGTATCGGCCCGCAAATACCGCCCGGCGACCTTCGTTTCGGTCGTGGGGCAGGGACACATCACCTCGACGCTCAAAAACGCCGTCAGCCGCAACCAATTGGCCCACGCCTACCTGTTCTGCGGACCGCGCGGGGTGGGCAAGACCACCTGCGCGCGGATCTTCGCCAAGGCGATCAACTGCCTCTCGCCCGTGGGCGACGAGGCGTGCGGCGAGTGCGAATCGTGCCGCAGCTTCAACGAGGGCCGCAGCTTCAACATCCACGAGCTCGACGCCGCGTCCAACAACTCGGTCGACGACATCCGCACCCTCACCGAGCAGGTGCGCATCCCGCCCCAGATAGGCCGTTACAGCGTCTACATCATCGACGAGGTGCACATGCTCTCCTCGTCGGCCTTCAACGCCTTCCTCAAAACGCTCGAAGAGCCGCCCGCACACGCCGTCTTCATCCTGGCCACCACCGAGAAACACAAGATCATCCCCACGATCCTCTCGCGGTGCCAGATCTTCGACTTCAACCGCATCCGGGTCGAGGACACGGTGGGCTACCTGCGCCATATCGCTGCCAACGAAGAAATTACCGCCGACGACGAGTCGCTGCACCTCATAGCGCTCAAGGCCGACGGCGGCATGCGCGACGCGCTGTCGATGTTCGACAAGGCGGTGTCGTTCTGCGGCAACACGCTCAACTTCAAAGAAGTGGCCGCAACGCTCAACGTCCTGGACTACGACACCTACTTCGCCGCCACGACGCTCGTCGACGCCGGCGACTACCGCGGGGCGCTGCTGCTCTTCGACGAGGTGCTGCGCAAAGGTTTTTCGGGCCAGATCTTCCTGTCGGGCCTGGCGGCGCACTTCCGCGACCTGCTGATGTGCAAAAACCCGCAGACGTTGCCCCTGCTGGAGATCAGCGGCTCGATCCTCGACCGTTACAAGGAACAGGCCGCCGCGCTCGAGGGCGCTTTCCTGTTCGACGCCATCGCCCTGCTGGCTGGTGTCGACGGCGACTTCCGCGCCGCGACCAACCAGCGCCTGCTGGTCGAACTCGCCCTGATGAAGCTCTGCACGCCGGCTCAAAAAAAAAACGGTAACCACGACCTGATCGCCCCGGACACCGCTCCGGCGGCCTCTGCGACGGCACTTCCCGAGCTGGAAACAACGCCGGCACCGGTCGCCGCCGTGCAACCCGCACCTCAACCTGCACCTGCTGTACAACCCGCTCCCGAACCTGCCCC
>JAVBRR010000120.1:0-9388 GCA_031547705.1 Rikenellaceae bacterium
CACGAGCGAGGTGCTCGCCGCGCTGCCTAAGAACCACAAGAACTACAAGCCCCTGATGGAGATCTACAAGAAGCACGTCGACGGGTTGCTGAAAGTGCAGACCGCCGACGGTTTCTGGCGCAACATCCTCGACTCCGAAACATCGATGAACGAATCGTCCGGAACGGCGATCTTCACGCTGTGCATCGCCCGTGGTATCAACAACGGCTGGATTCCGCACGCCAAATACGGCCCCGCGCTCGAACGCGGATGGAAAGCCCTGGCGACGTTCGTCGACGAGAAAGGCGATGTCAACGGTGTGAAAGGCGGAACCAATTTCAGCACCGATCCGGCGGATTACGAGCGCGTTGCGTTTGTCGTGAGCGACACCCACGGGCTGCTGCCCTTCGTGTTCGCCTGCATCGAGATGGACGCCTATTTCAGAGGAGCTAAAAAATAAAAGGAGGCGGATCATTCCGCCCCCTTTGCTATCTAAGTCCGGGAGTGGTCCCGGGCTTATTTTTTGTGGTTGTAATAGGCTTTCAGCGTGTTGCGCATCAGCGAAATGATCGTCATGGGGCCCACGCCGCCCGGTACGGGGGTGATGTAGCTGCACCGGGGGGCCACTTCGTCGAATTTCACGTCGCCCAGCAGTTTCCACCCGCTTTTGGTCGCCGTGCTCGCCACGCGCGTGATCCCCACGTCGATCACTACGGCGCCCTCTTTGACCATGTCGGCGGAGATGAACTCGGCCGAACCGATGGCGGCGATCACGATATCGCCCTGGGCGACCATCTCCGCGAGGCCCTGTGTGCGGCTGTGGCACACCGTGACGGTACAATCCCAGCCTTTGAGCGACAGCAGGTTGGAGATCGGACGGCCCACGATGTTGCTGCGGCCCACGACGACGCAATGCTTGCCCGCCGTTTCGATTTTGTAGTATTTGAGCAGTTGCAGGATGCCGTCGGGCGTGGCCGAAATGTAGGCGGGCAACCCGAGCACCATGCGTCCGATGTTTTCGGGATGGAAGCCGTCGACGTCCTTGCCGGGCGTAATGGCTTCGATCACAGTCTGTTCGGCAATATGTTTCGGCAGGGGCAGTTGGACGATGAATCCGTCCACTTCGGGGTCGTTATTGAGGTGTGCTATATGTTCCAGTAACTCCGTTTGCGAAGTTTCTTCGGGCAGGCGCATCACCGTGGAGCGGAAACCCACCTCGCCGCAACATTTCTCCTTGTGTCCCACATAGGTTTGGCTGGCCCCGTCGTTGCCCACCAGGATGGCCACCAGGTGGGGCGCCCGTCCGCCGCCGGCGACGATCTGTTCCACTTCGGCCGCTATTTCCTTGCGTAGCGCGGCGGCTACTTCTTTTCCGTCTATCAGTTTCATCTTCTGAGTTTTGGTATGCCGCCTCCTGCCACGGCTTTCATCATTTTACGTGTGTCTTCGAATTGTTTCAGCAGTTTGTTCACCTCGGCCGGCGTGGTGCCGCTGCCCCGGGCGATGCGTTCGCGGCGGCTGCCGTTGATGAGCGAGGGATTCTCGCGCTCCGCGGGGGTCATCGAGCCGATGATCGCCTCGGTTTGCTTGAAGGCGTCGTCCTTGATGTCGACGTCCTTGAGCGCCTTGCCCACACCCGGGATCATCGAGGCCACGTCTTTCAGGTTGCCCATCTTCTTGATCTGGTTGATCTGGGTCAGGAAGTCGTTGAAGTTGAACTGGTCTTTAACCAGTTTCTTTTTGAGCTGGCGCGCTTCCTGCTCGTCGTATTGTTCCTGGGCGCGTTCCACGAGCGATACGATGTCGCCCATCCCCAGGATGCGGTCGGCCATACGCTCGGGATGGAACTCCTGCAGGGCGTCCATCTTCTCGCCCGTGCTCACGAACTTGATGGGTTTGTTGACCACCGCGCGGATCGAGATCGCCGCCCCGCCGCGGGTGTCGCCGTCGAGTTTGGTGAGCACCACGCCGTCGAAATCCAACCTTTCGTTGAATTCGCGGGCAGTGTTCACGGCGTCCTGCCCCGTCATCGAGTCGACGACAAAGAGCGTTTCGCACGGTTTGACGGTACGTTTGATCGCCTCGATCTCGCGCATCATCTCCTCGTCCACGGCCAGACGCCCGGCCGTGTCGACGATCACCGTGTTGAGGTGCTTCGAGCGGGCGTATTTCACGCCGTTTTCGGCGATCTCCACGGGATTCTTGTTGCCCTCCTCGGTGTAGACCTCCACGCCCACCTGCTCGCCCAGAATTTTGAGCTGCTCGATCGCCGCGGGACGGTAGACGTCGCCTGCCACCAGCAGCACACCCCGTCCGCGCTTGCTTTTGATCTGTGCGGCGAGCTTGCCCGAAAAAGTGGTCTTACCCGAGCCCTGCAGTCCGGCGATCAGGATCACGGCGGGGTTACCTTCGAGTTTGATGTCGGTCATCGTTCCGCCCATCAGCACGGCCAGTTCGTCGCGGACGATCTTGGTCATCATCTGGCCGGGTTTGACGGCCTTGAGCACGTCGGCCCCGAGGGCTTTCTGTTTTACGTCGTCGGTGAAGGTCTTGGCCACCTTGTAGTTGACGTCGGCTTCGATCAGCGCCCGGCGGATTTCTTTGAGCGTTTCGGCCACGTTGATCTCCGTGATCCGCCCTTCGCCCTTGAGGATTTTAAAGGACCGTTCGAGCCGGTCGGTTAAATTTTCAAACATTGTCGTATCTTGTTATTGTGCGGTCGCTTGGCCTCCTTGGCCCCCGCCATCCATTTTGTCGTCGTTGCTGATGCTGCGCCCGGTTTTTTTGACTGTCGATTTCAGTTGTCCGAAACGGTAACCCATTGACATGCCGAAAGTCCGTGCCGGGATGCGGTAGCTGATCATCTGGGCGAAATCCGCGCCGGATTTTTCGTTGCGCCAATCGCGGTATTTCTCGAACGGGTTCGAGGCGCGCAGGCTGATGTCTAATTTTTGTTTGAACAATTTCTGTGTGAACCCCAGCGAAGAGTAGCTGTAACCCGAACTCTTGCCCTGGAGGGCGACGCGCGGCGCGGAGTAGTAGTAGTTGGCGCTGAGGGTGCCGTCTTTCCACACGGTGACGGTGGTCCTCGCCCCGAGGTTGTAATTCCACCCTTCGTTGCGCAGGTTGCGCGAGGGGGATTCGATGATCGAATAGTCGGCCGAGGCGTTTATCCCGAAACTGAACTTGCCGCTCGGCAGGCGGAAATTGTAGGAGAAATTGGCCGAATAGCTCTGCCGGTTGCCTATGTTCTCGTAGGTCGTCAGGCGGACGCTGTCGTTGATCGTGCGGGTCACTTCGTTGATGGTGTTGTCCGTGATACTGGCGTTGGTGCCCACGTAGATATGGCCTATCTTGGTGACCAGGGTCGCGTTGACCGCTACGGCGTTGGCCACCGCAGCTTTCAGGTTGGGGTTCCCGGTCTGCAGGTTGTACGGATCCATGTTGTCGACATAGGGGTTGAGCTGGTAGATCCCCGGGCGGCGCAGGCGTTGGGTGTACGAAGCGCGGTAGGTCTGTTTCTTGTTGGGCTGGAACGAGAAATTGAAATAGGGCACCACGTTGAACATTTTGGTGTCGAGGCGCGTTTTGATTGTGCTACCCACCGTGCCGTCGTTGATGGCCTCCTCGGCCCGGAACCCCGCCTTGTAGGTGGTCTTTGTCAGCTTGTATTGGTAACCGCCGTACACGCTCAGTATGTGCTGGTCGTAGTCCAGGGCGTCGTCGCGCCCGGGTAGCGGCGTCCACACGCCGTCCTCTTCCGTTTCAATGATGGTTTCGCTCGTGTTGCGGCGCAGGATGTATTTCAGGCCCGCTTCAACGTTGTGCCGTTTGCCGAAAGGCTCGACGTAGTCCACCTGGACGGTGTGCTCCGAACTGGCGGCGCTGTTGTCCGACCGCTTGTGGTAGGGCGCGATCATGTAGGTGTTGGTTACGTCGTTGTCGCTGAAGTTCGATATGGGGTTGTATTCGAGTTTATAGGAGAGGGTGAGCATCTTTTTCGGCTTGCGGAACGAACGCTGGTAGTCGAGGCTTCCCGATATCCAGCCCCAGGTGCTTTGGGTCGATGTGTAATTGTCGTAGCTGCGGAGCGTCTGGCCGCTGTGCCCGTCGATGGTGCTATTGCTGAGGATGCCCTCTTCGCCATTCTTCCCGAAATAACCCCAGACCGAAAAAGTGATCAGGTTCAGGCTGTCGATCTCGTAACTCGCTTCGAGGGAGAGATTCTGACCGAGGTTGTAGTGCTTGCCGTCGCCAATCATCGAGGTCTTGACGATGCTGTCGTTGGGGAAAAAGCGTTCGCTGGTGTTCATCAGGCGGCTTCCCGGGGATTGATTGTCCGAATAGGAGTAATTGGCCGAAAGGTTCAGTTTGCCGATCTGCGTCGCAAGGTAAGCCCCGGCGTTCCAGCTGTCGTAAGAACTGTAACCCGCATTGATGCGCCCCGAATAGCCCGAGGCGCGCATCTTGCGGTTGGTGACGATGTTGATGATCCCGCCCACGCCCTCGGCTTCGTATTTCATCGACGGATTGGTGATCACCTCGATGTCCTTGACCGAATTGGCCGGCAGGCTGCGGATGATCTCCTTGAAGTTGTTGGTGTACATCGTCGAGGTTTTGCCGTTGACGAGCACCTTGTAGTCGCTCTGCCCGTTGAGCAGCACGTTGCCGTCGGCATCGACGCTCAGTTGCGGCACCTTGCGCAGGATGTCGAGCAGGGTGCTCGTCTCGGCTTCGGGATCGGCCTCGACGCTGTAAGAAAGTTTGTCGTCGTCGGTGGTGATGAGCGGCTTCTGAGCCGTTACCTCGACCGCGCCGATCTCGACGCCGGCCGTCAGGGCGATCTTGCCCGCATCGGTGCGCCGTTCGGCGACTTTCATCGCAACGCTCCGCGAGGTGTATCCCACGGCGGTGACGGCAAAGGAATAGTTGCCCGCCTGCTTCAGCTCGAGGTGGAACCGGCCGACTCCGTCGGCCGCAACGGCCGTTACGATGCTCCCCAGCGAATCCATGGCGGCGATGGTGGCGTAGCCTATGCCCGCTTTGGTGGTCGAGTCGGCGATTTCGCCGGTTACGGTATAGCGCGTTGCGGCGGTCTGCCCTTTGACGTTTCCTGCGACGGCCAACAAAGTGACAGCAGCCAGCAACAATATCTTTTTTACCATCTGTTTTTCCAATTCGCCCACAAATATAGTCAAACCGGTCGGTTTTCCGCTCGCTTTGCGTACCTTTGCATAAAATTCTGCTATGCACCGCGCCGGTTTTGTCAATATCTTAGGAAATCCCAATGTCGGAAAATCGACCCTGATGAACGCCCTGGTAGGGGAGCGGCTCTCGATCGTTACCTCCAAGGCTCAGACCACGCGCCACCGGATCATGGGTATCGTCAACGGCGACGACTTCCAGATCGTCTATTCCGACACACCCGGCATCCTCAAGCCCGCCTACAAGCTCCAGGAGTCGATGATGCGTTTCGTGCAGGGGGCTTTGCACGATGCGGACGTGGTGCTTTACGTGACCGACACGGTCGAAAAGCCCGAGGCCACCGCCGAATTCGCGGAGAAACTGGCCGCAGCGGCTCTGCCGACGATCGTGGTGATCAACAAGATCGACCTCACCACCCCCGAGGCGCTCGAAGCGCTCGTGGCGGCGTGGCAGGCAAGGCTTCCGCAGGCGGTGATCATTCCGGTGTCGGCGCTCTCGAATTTCAACATCGGCGGCCTGTTCGACCGGATCGTGGCGATGCTGCCCGAGGGCGAACCCTACTACCCCAAGGACGCGCTTACCGACAAGACCCTGCGATTTTTCGCCTCGGAGATCATCCGCGAAAAGGTGTTGCTGAACTACGAAAAGGAGATTCCCTATTGCGTCGAGGTGGTTGTGGACGCCTACAAGGAAGAACCCGCGATCGACCGCATCAGCGCCACACTCTACGTCGCCCGCGATTCGCAGAAAGGGATCGTTATCGGCCACAAGGGCGAGCGGCTCAAGCGGGTGGGTACCTCGGCCCGCCTCGACCTCGAAAAATTCCTGGGCAAAAAAGTATTCCTCGAACTCCACGTGAAGGTCAACGACGACTGGCGCGACAGCGACCGCCAGCTCAAACGGTTCGGGTATTCGGAATAACACTTTCACCGGAGTGGACATTTGATGCGGTTTTCTGTACGATCCTGCTATCGGGGTCGTGCGGAATTCGTTTTCTTTGTTTTAGAATTCTAAAAGTTATCTGCGATGAAACCTTACGTAAGCGTTATGCTCCTCGGGTGCGGCGTATCGTGCCTCGCTCCCGCAGCGGCAAAAAACACCCCCCAAACCGATAAAAAACCCAACGTCCTGTTTATCGTGGCCGACCAGTTCCGCCACGACATGCTCAGTTGCAAAGGCAATCCCTGGCTCTCGACGCCCAACCTCGACCGCCTTGCCGCACGGGGGTACAGTTTCAATACGACCTATGCGGTCAATACCGTGTCGATGCCTTCGCGCTTCGGGCTGATGACCGGCCACTACGCTTCCGAGGTTGGGATCCGTACCAACGGTACGCTTTTCGACAAGGACAAGGTGCTCGAGATCGCCGCCGAAAGCAGCCTGGGGAATCTTTTCCGGGCTGCGGGCTACCGCACGCTCTATTCGGGAATGACCAACCTCTACGGCACGAGCGATATGACCGAGTACGGATTCGAACTGCACGGTACGGATCCCTACGACGGTCCCGTGGAGTATGCCGAGAAATTCTTTGCCGAACGGGGTGGGGAGGAGCAGCCTTTCTTCCTTTACCTGGCCTTTATGAACCCCCACGATATCTGCTACGGGGCGGGTATGGACCCCCGTTTCCCGGATAAACTGGGCCCCAAGGCTACGGCTACGACCAAAAAATACCTGGCCCTGAAGGATGCCATGCCTGCCGCAGAGTACGAAAAACAGATACCTCCTCCGCCGGCCAACACGGGACGCCTGGATATCCTGGAGGCCAAAGCCAAAGTCACCGGCACGGGTTACAGGGATTGGAACGACGAGCAATGGGGCCTCTACCGCTGGATGTACCACCGCCTGGCCGAGGATATCGACGCGCAGATAGGCCGTGTGCTCGGTGCGCTGGAAAAGGCCGGACTGGACGAGAACACCCTCGTGGTCTTCACCTCGGACCACGGCGAGCACTGCCAGTCCCACGGGCTTGTGTTCAAATTCTTCGCCTTGGAGGAAGCCCAGCGGGTGCCGCTCATTTTCGCGGGCCCGGGCGTCAAAAGCGGTGTGATGGACCGCAAGTCGCTCGTGTGCAACGGGACGGACTTCGCGCCCACCGTCTGCGACCTTGCAGGTGTCGGGAGGCCTTCGGACCTCAGCGGGGTTTCGCTCGCCGGGTTGCTTGCCGGGCGGGGAGGCCGCATCGCACGGGACTACATATTCGCCGAGAGCAGCAGCTGCTACCAGATCAACGACGGACGCTACAAATTCACTATCCTGGAATATGCCGGGAATCCCGAAATGCTGTTCGACCTGAAGACCGATCCGGGCGAAACGCGCAACCTGGCGGCCGAGCCGGGCTATGCCGCCACCAAGGCCAAACTGAAAAAGGCGCTCCTCGAACGCCTTGCCTCGCGCGGGCTTGAATTGCGCAGCGATTACGTGGTGCGGTAATAAAAAAAGGAGGAATTTTGATTCCTCCTTTTTTTGTAGTTAGTTTCCCGCCGCGATAATGAGCCCCAGGCCGGCGAAGAACAGCAGGAACATCATCGCCAGCAGCCAGTTCACCGAGCGTCCTCCGCCCTTGAACTCCTTCCAGACGAATACGCCCCACAGGGCTGCCACCATTGTCGCTCCCTGTCCCAGCCCGTAGGATATGGCTGCGCCGGCTTTTCCCGCCGCGATCAGGTTGAAGGCGTTGCCCAGCCCCCAGATCATACCGCCCAGAATGCCCACCAGGTGGGTGCTGAAATTACCTTTGAAGTATTCTTTGATGCTTACCGGCTCGCCTTCGACGGGCCTGCGCATGGCGATCGTGTTGAAAACGAAATTGCTCAGGAAAATACCCACGGCAAAAACGAACATCGCCGTGTAGGGCGTCATCTTGCCCGCGGCGGGAGCGACGAAGTTATCGAGGTCCATCGAGGCGGCCACGAAACGGTAGAAGAACGACATGAGCAACCCGGCCACCAGCGCGATCACGATGCCTTTGGTGGTGTTCCGGCTCTTTTCGCTTGTCTTGGGCATCTTGGTATAGGCTACCGCGTTGGCGACAATGGCCACTACGACCAGGCCCACGCCCGCGAACAGCAACACCGGATCGCCTTTGGCCGAAGCCATGTAGTTGATCAGCACGCCCAACACCAGGGCCAGTCCGATCCCGATCGGGAAGGCCACCGAAAGCCCCGCGATGGCGATGGCTGCCGACAGCAGGATGTTGGCAGCATTGAATACCACGCCACCCAGCAGGGCGCTGCCTATGTTGCCCCATTCGGCCTGGACGAGGTCGGGAAGGAAGCTGCGCCCCTGCGCCCCGATGCTGCCCAGGGTGAAGGCGGAGATCAGCGAGAACGCGAGGATCCCCAGGACGTAGTCCCAATAGAAAAGTTCGTACCGCCAGTTCTTTGCCGCTAGTTTCTGGGTGTTGCCCCACGATCCCCAGCAAAGCATCGTCACGATACAGAAGACGATAGCCAACGCGTAATTGTCAACGATAAACATATCCGGTAAGTTTTAAGGGTTAGTAATCTATTTCGTCGCGGTGCGGGATCGACGACTGCGCGCCCAGGCGCGTGACCGATATGGCAGCGGCTTTCGAGGCGAATTTCACCGCTTCGGGCACGTTTTTGCCCTCGGCCAGGGCCACGCACAGGGCCCCGTTGAAGACATCGCCCGCGGCGGTGGTGTCCACAGCCTGTACCCGCTCGGCCGGAATTTCGTGGTAGACCGCTCCCTCCTTGATCAGTGCACCCATGGCACCCAGGGTGATCACCACAGTATCCACGCCTTTGCCGGCGATGGCGTCCGCCGCCGCACGTGCGCTATCCCAGCCGGTGACCGGAATCCCGGAGATCAGCTCGGCTTCGCTCTGGTTGGGGGTGATCATGTACAGGCAACCGAGCAGCCGGTCCGGGAGCGGAGCGGCGGGGGCGGGGTTGAGGATCACCTTCGCACCCTTGGCGTGGGCTATTTTGGCTGCGTATTCCACCGTTTCCATCGGGACCTCCAGTTGCATCAGCACGATCTGCGCCTGCTCGATCTCGTGCCGGGCGGTGTCGATATCCGCTCTCGAAAGCGAGGCGTTGGCGCCCGAGGCTACCGCGATACAGTTTTCACCCTGGGCGTCGACCAGGATAAGCGCCACCCCCGAAGGGTTCGCGGCATCGGAAAAAATATAGTCGGTGCGGATGCCTTCCCTGGCGTATCCCTCGACCGACTGGCGGCCGAA
>JAVBRR010000010.1:0-9181 GCA_031547705.1 Rikenellaceae bacterium
GGGGATCGTCTACGTCCGCACGCGCGACATGACCGCCAAGGTGGCCAAGCACCTCTCCGAGAACGGCATCGCAGCCGAAAACTACCACGCCGGGATGAGCTACGCCGAGCGGGCGATCAAACAGGACGGCTGGATGAGCGGGCGCTGGCAGGTGATCGTCGCCACGAACGCCTTCGGGATGGGGATCGACAAGGCCAACGTGCGTTTTGTGGTGCACTACGACCTGTGCGACTCGCTCGAAGCCTACTACCAGGAGGCGGGCCGCGCCGGGCGCGACGGACGCAGGGCCTATCCGGTGTTGCTGGTGGGCGTGGACGAGGAGGCTTCGACGCGGTTGCGCTTCAACGGCGAGTTTCCGCCGATCGAAACGATCAAGGCGTGTTACGAGATGATATTCAACTACCTGCAGATCGGCGTCGGCGAAGGTAAGTTCGCTTCGTTCGCCTTCGATATCTACGACTTCGCCGCCCGGATGAAACTCTATTCGGCCGTGGCGCGCAACTGCATCAAGATCCTGCAGCTCAACGGCTACGTACAACTGACCGACGAGGCCGACAACCCGACGCGCATCATCTTTACCGTCAGCCGCGACGACCTCTACAAAGTGCGCGTCGAGCGCGAAGAGCTCGACCATTTCCTGCGCACGATCCTGCGGCTCTACAGCGGCGTGTTCAGTGATTTCACATCGGTCAACGAGAGCGAGATCGCCCAGGTGTCGGGTTACACGATCGAGCATGTCCAGGAGCTCTTCAAGAAACTCTGGCAACTGCGCATCATCAAATACATTCCCGGCCGCCGCACCCCCCTGCTCATCCTGACCGAAGACCGCCTGCCCGTGGCCGATGTCTACATCAGTCCGAGCAGCTACGCCACGCGCAAAAAAGTGGCTGCCGAGCGCATCGAGGCCATGTTCCGCTACGCCTCGCAGGACATGGAGTGCCGCAGCGTCTTCATGCAGCGCTATTTCGGCGAGCAGGATGCCGAGCCCTGCGGTGTGTGCGACGTGTGCCTGGAACGGAAACGCGGCGGGACGGCGACGATCGACCTGGGCGATAAAATTCTGGAATTATTAAAAGCCAAACCACTGTCAGCCAAAGAACTGGCATCCGCAATAAAAGCCGAAAGCGATCATATCGCCGCGGAAATAGACCGATTGTCGGCAGAAGGAGTTATCTTTGCGGACACGGACGGAAAAATCAAGATCAGGTAGATGCTCGAGCAGGGATTCAACGCGAACATATCGGACGAGGAGCTGGGACAGTTGCCCGCGGGGGCTTTCGGCGGCCGGGTCACGGTCATCGAAAGCGAGGATGCGATCAACGAGGCGTGCGACTACCTGCTCAGGCAACCGGTCATAGGCTTCGACACCGAAACGCGGCCGGCGTTCACCGCAGGGGTCAAATACAAGGTCGCCCTGCTGCAACTCTCCACCGACGAACGCTGCATCCTGTTTCGTCTCAACAAAATACGCCTCGACAAAGCGATCATCAAAGTACTCGAAAATCCCAACGTGACAAAGGTCGGCGCGGCAATCCACGACGACCTTAAAGCCCTGATCAATCTGCGGCATTTCCGTCCGCGGGGTTTTGCCGACCTCCAGCAACTGGTGGGCGAGCATGGCATCGAAGCGCGCAGCGTCCGCAAGATGGCCGGGATCATGCTCGGCATCCGCATCTCCAAGGCCCAGCGCCTGAGCAACTGGGAGGCCTCGGCGCTCACCCCGGCGCAGCAGCTCTACGCAGCCACCGACGCCTGGGTGTGCGGCCGGATGTACACCGAACTCGTCAGAAGAAAAAACCAGCGTTAAACAACCACTGCTCGTCGCTTTTCACCTTTACTGCGGCATTCGATGCACCGTAGTTATAGGTGTGCTCCGTGGGGTTGAAATAGGTGGTGTAGCGCGCTTCGAGGAAGAATTTGCGGATATCCAATCCTATCCCGGCCTGGAAAGCCACGTCCGAGTCGTTGTATTCTACCGAAAACGGACTGTCCTTCACACTGTTGGACTCGGAGCTCGAGAGCCTGAAAACGGGACCGGCGAAAAACCGCATCGAGGAGATGTTGAACCCCAGCATCAGGGGCACCTCGAGGCGCTTGGTCTTGATGGTTTCACGGTGGGTGTCGGCCGCGGCGGTGATGTCGTAGTCGTAGTCACGCGAAACATAGAGCAGGTCGGGTTGGATGAAAATAAATCCGGGGATGGTCAGGCGCAGCGTAACGCCAAGTTGGTAACCCGTTCCCGAGGACGACACGGGAGCGATGTAGGTATCGTCCAAATAAACCGGGGTGGGTGTGTAGGAAGCGATGTTAATCCCCCCTTTTACCCCGATCTTGGGCCCCTGGGCCGAAGCACTTCCGGCCCAGACAAGCAGGGCGGCAAAAATCATAAAACATTTTTTCATAGCATTTTGTATTTAAATATTATATAATTGGATAGCGACGATAACTCCTTCCGGTCGCAAACCGGCAGATTTAGTTGAAAATTATAGAAAATAGGGATAGCGCAAGGGTTTTTCGGAACCTACAAAAGAGGACTCAAAAGCCTTGCCAAAGATTCGTAAATGTTGTGTTTCACAGGACGCGAAGCGATCATTTCGGGCGTTACCCGCAAGGAATGAGTGAGGTCTTTCTGGAAATTTTCTTCCAACTGGGCGGCGATCCCGCGGTCGTAGATCAGCGCCGACACCTCGAAATTATCCTCGAAACTGCGTATGTCCATGTTGGCCGTGCCCACCGAGCTGAAATTGCCGTCGATGATGATCACCTTCGAGTGGTTGAACCCGCGGCGGTAGAAATAGACTTTGATGCCCGCGTCGAGCAACTCGGGGATGTAGGAACGCGTGGCCCAGTAGACGATTTTGCTGTCCGAGCGGCTCGGGATGACCAGCGAAACGTCGATCCCGCTCAGGGCCGCCACTTTCAGCGCCGTGAGAATGGCCTGGTTGGGCAGAAAATAGGGCGAGGTGATGTGGATGTACTCCTTGGCTTTGTTGATCGCCGCGAAGAACGCCTGCATGATCGAAGCCCAGTCCGAATCGGGGCCCGACGAGGCGATCTGGAGCGGCACCTCCTCCTCGACGGTGATCTCGGGGAAATAACGCTCGAGGTTCAGAATTTGGCGTTTGCTTACAAAATACCAGTCCGTCACGAAGATCACCTGCAGCATCCGCGCCCCCTCGCCCTCGATGCACAGGTGGGTATCGCGCCAGGGACCGAAACGGGTGCCCCGGATGTAGCGCTCGGCGATGTTGATCCCACCCGTGAAGGCGACTTTTCCGTCCACGACGATGATCTTGCGGTGGTTGCGGTAGTTGACTTTGCTCGTCAGCCAGGGGAAGACCACAGGCATAAAACAACGCACGTCGACGCCCGCCTTTTTGAGTTTGTAGATGAATTGCGGGCTGAGGCCCCAGCTGCCCACGTCGTCGTAGATCAGGCGCACTTCGACTCCCAGGCGCGCTTTCTCCATCAGCAACCGCCCGACCTTGCGCCCCACGCGGTCGTTCTCGAAGATGTAGTATTCCAGGTGGATCGAATCGGTCGCCGCGCGCAGGGCGTCGTAGATGGCGGCGAAGGTCTGTTTGCCGTTGGTGAGCACCGTGACGCGGTTCTTGAGGGTCAGCAGCGCCTTGTTGTTATTGAGCAACAGGGTGATGATGTCGCGGTTCTCGATCACATCGCGGTGGTCCATCACCTCGCCGCTGTCGGCGATCTCGCGCAATTGCTTGGCGGTGAGGAATTCCAGCTGTTCGAGGTCTTTGATCTCCTTGCGGTTGAACAGTTTCTCCTTGCGGTGGTTGCGCCCGAAAAGCACGTAGATCACCATCCCCACATAGGGCACCAGGGCGATCACCATGATCCATGCCCACGCCTTCACCGGATCGCGCTTCTCGTGGATGATCACTCCGATGGTCGTCGCGGCCAACACCGCATAAACCGCCCAGAAGAGGTTCCAGAAGCTGGGAAACGCTATGCAAGGGGTAATCAGCACAGAATCGTCGGTTTTGTGGTCACAATATAGGTATTTTTCGTGTTATTCACAAGAATTATACAAAAACGAAAGCCGCACTGCGAAGTGCGGCTTCCTGTTCATATGCGGCCAAGGGTTATTCCATAGCCTTCATGGCTTTGAAGAGATTTACCGTCAGGACGACATTCTCGCAAAGCACGTTGACCGAAATGGCAGAACCGGCGGGAAGGTCCGTCGAGCCTTTCACCGTCACGGTCAGCGAGCCATTGGTGGCTAGGTCTGTATACATCTGGGCGGCGAAAGCGTTCAGCGTGGCATTCGAAGTGATCGGGGTGCCGATGTTGTAGGTGGCATGAACGTACTTTTTCGTCGTGCTGTAGCTGATCTCGAAATTCTCGACGATACCGGCGTCGATCGGAGTCGAGTTGCTGGCGGAAAGCGTAGCAGTGATCGTGACCTTGGCGTTGCCGATCAGCACCTTGCTGATCATCTCGAAGTTGTCGTCGGCCAGTCCCTGTATCTGGGACAGGGAGATGGGGAAACTTTTCTCGAACATAGCCATCGGGACCGATTCGGCTTTGGTACGGACCATTTTTCCAGCGGAACCGCCGACAATGGCCTGGTTGAAGTTCAGCTCGATGGGATCTTCGAGGGTTACTTTTTGGTTTTTAAGGCCTTCGAGAAGTTTATCGCACGAAGAGAGGGTGCCTGCCAGGACAAAAACGGCGAGAAGAATGGAGAGCTTTTTCATATACTCGGTTTTAGGGTTAGTGTATTGTTTTATACGGGGTAAAAGTAACAAAGTTTTTTAGATAAAATACGTTTTTGCCAACTATTTTTTCACGATCCAGTCGAGCCAGCGCCCCAGGGCCGTGCGGAACTCGTCCTTGTAGGCGAAATCCTCCTTGAATCCCCATCCGTGGCCGCCTGTGGGGTAGATGTGCATTTCGCAGCGCTCGATGCCGCGCACCTTGGCGGCGTTGTAGAGCGCCGTGCTGTTGAGCGGCGGCACGCTCCTGTCGTCGTCGCTCAGGGCGATGAACAGCGGCGGGGTGTTGTCCTTCACCTGCGACTCGTTGGAATAGAGCCTCACGAGCCCCGGATCGGCCAGGTCGCCCAACAGGCGCACTTTCGATCCGGCGTGGGTATAGTTGGTCATCGTCACGACCGGGTAGAGCAGCACGGCGAAATCGGGACGCGTGGCGTCGTCGAAATGGGTCGCGGCGGTCGAGGCGAGGTGCCCCCCGGCCGAGCAGCCCATGATCCCTACCTTGGCGGGATCGAGCCCCCACTCCGCCGCCTTTTCACGGACGGTGAGGATCGCCTTGTGGGCGTCGCGCAGGGGTATGGCGCTGCGGCCGTTGGGCATCCGGTATTTGAGGACTACGGCGGCGTATCCGCGCGAGTTCAGCCAGCGCGCCGCGGCGAAACCCTCGTGCTCTATCGCCAGACGCAGGTAACCTCCTCCTGGACATATGATTACCACAGGCGTCTTGGGTGTCGTCTGTTCGGGAAGGTAGACATAGAGCGAAGGCACCGAAACTTTCGACACGCGCCCGTCGGCCCACTCCTCCTGCTCCTTGATCCCGTTGCTGTCGGTCATTCCGTCGGGATAGAGCGGCACTTCGAAATTGCGTTGCGCCGACACGGCCAACGCGGCAACCAGCATCGCGGCGGCCAGAAATAGACGTTTCATAACTTCAAAAGTTCTTAAAATGGCAGGTCGTCGGGCTCCGAAGCCGCATAAGGCATCGCATCGCCGGCATCCAGCGGGGGCAACGCAGCGCCCGAAGCCGCTTCGGCCTGTTTGCGGGAGATTTTCCAGGCGCGCGCTTCGGTAAACCAGCGGCCGTTGTGCTCCCTCGATTCGAGGTTGATCGAAACCATCACCGGCTCGCCCTCGCGCAGGGACGTGGCATCCTGGGCCTTGTCGCCCCAGAAACTCACACACACCTTGCGGCTGAACTCGCCCGGCAGCTCGAAAACCACCTCCTGTTTGGTCCACGTTCCCCGCGCGCTCGTTCCCGTCACGGGGGCCAATACTTTGTAAACTACTCCTTCGAATTCCATATTCCTATTCTTCTACGATTTTAATTCCCAGGATAAGGTCGCCCGGACGGATCGCGTCGACCACGTCGATGCCCTCGACCACCTGTCCGAAAGCGGTGTGCACACCGTCGAGGTGGGCCGTGTTATCGCGGTTGTGGCAGATGAAGAACTGCGAGCCGCCGGTGTTTTTGCCGCGGTGGGCCATGGACAACACCCCGCGGTCGTGGCGCTGCCTCGGGGCCGAAGTTTCGCAGGGGATCGTCCAGCCGGGGCCTCCGGCGCCCGTGCCGTCGGGGCAACCGCCCTGGATCACAAAGCCCGGGATCACGCGGTGGAAACTCAGCCCGTCGTAAAATCCCGATCCGGCCAGCTTCACGAAATTGGCGACCGTTCCGGGAGTTTCGTTTTCGTACAATTCCACCTTCATGTCGCCTTTTTCGGTGGAGATCAATGCGTATTTCATACTGTTTTATGGTTTATTCAGACAAAGGTAATAAAATTATCCGTTCGTAAAAATGCCACAGGACGACCCCGGCGGCGACCGAAACATTCAGCGAGTGCTTCGTTCCCCCCTGCGGGATCTCGATGGCCCCGTCGCACGCGTCCAGCGCCTCCTGCCCCACCCCGAAAACCTCGTTGCCGAAAACCAGGGCGTAACGTCCGCCGGGAGTCGCTTCGAACCGTTCGAGCGGGGTGGCCCCTTCGGCCTGCTCGACGGCCCACACCCCGTAGCCTTCGCCGCGCAAGGTGCGC
The DNA here is from genome assembly GCA_031547705.1 of Rikenellaceae bacterium. Taxonomy (GTDB): domain Bacteria; phylum Bacteroidota; class Bacteroidia; order Bacteroidales; family Rikenellaceae; genus JAVBMJ01. The sequence goes on from JAVBRR010000010.1 coordinate 6,773, forward strand.
ACGGCTTCGGCCGTGTCCTTGACGTAGCTCCACGGGACGGTCAGTTCGGCCCCCAGGGCGGTTTTGTGGATTTCGTTCGCAGGAGGCGTGGCCGTAATGCCGCAAAGCACCAGGCGCTCGGCGGCAAAAGCGTCGGCCGTGCGGAAAAACGAACCCACGTTGTTCAGGCTGCGCACGTTGTCCAACACCACGACCACCGGCATCTTCTCCATGGCGGCAAACGCTTCGGGCGAAGGGCGGCCGAGGGCGGCGTTCGGGATTTTTTTCACGTTTCGCGGATTTGTATAATTGTGTTGATAAGTTCCACGACAAAGGTAGGGATTCCTCGGAGAATAGTTGTACTTTTGTGGCACCAAAACCAAACTCTAACGTAAAACTTAATCGATTATGGGAAATATTCCTACTATTTTCTGGTTTGTGCCCGCGGCGTCGATCCTTGCGCTCGGGTTCGCATACTACTTCTTCCGCCAGATGAAGAAGGAGAGCGAAGGCACCGAGCGGATGAAAGAGATCGCCGGGCACGTCCGCAAAGGCGCGATGGCCTACCTGCGCCAACAGTACAAAGTGGTCACGTGGGTCTTTGTGGTCCTGTGCCTTTTCTTTGCATTCCTGGCCTATGTACTTAAAGTACAGAATGAATGGGTTCCGTTTGCCTTCCTGACGGGCGGTTTCTTCTCGGGACTGGCCGGTTTCTTCGGGATGAAGACCGCCACCTACGCCTCGGCGCGCACGGCACACGCAGCAAGCAAATCGCTTAACGACGGTTTGCGCGTGGCTTTCCGCAGCGGCGCGGTGATGGGCCTGGTGGTCGTGGGACTCGGCCTGCTGGATATCTCGCTGTGGTACATCGTCCTCAACGAATTCGTGTCGGCCACGGGTGCTGAGAAACTGGTGGTGATCACCACCACGATGCTTACGTTCGGCATGGGCGCCTCGACGCAGGCCCTGTTCGCCCGCGTGGGCGGCGGGATCTACACCAAGGCGGCCGACGTGGGCGCCGACCTGGTGGGTAAGGTCGAAGCGGGCATCCCCGAAGACGACCCGCGCAACCCCGCGACGATCGCCGACAACGTGGGCGACAACGTGGGCGACGTGGCCGGCATGGGTGCCGACCTCTACGAAAGCTATTGCGGTTCGATCCTGGCCACGGCAGCCCTGGGTGCCGCAGCCTTCGCCGCGTTCGGCGGCGAGGCGCAGATGAAAGCCGTCTTCGCCCCGATGCTGATCGCCGCGGTGGGTATCATCCTGTCGATCATCGGGATCTTCCTGGTGCGCACCAAGGAAGGCGCCTCGATGAAACAGCTCTTGGGCGCACTGGGCCTGGGGGTCAACACCAGCTCGGTGCTGATCGCCATCGCCACGTTCGGCATATTCTACATCCTCGGATTCGAAAACTGGATCGGCATCTCGTTCTCGGTGATCACGGGCCTGGTGGCCGGGATCATCATCGGCCAGGCCACGGAATACTACACCTCGCACTCCTATAAACCCACCAAAAGGATCGCCGAGTGCGCCGAAACGGGCCCCGCGACGGTCATCATCTCGGGGATCGGCCTGGGTATGATCTCGACGGCCATCCCGGTGATCACGATCGGTGTAGCCATTATTCTGGCATTCCTGTGCGCCATCGGTTTCGACGTGGCCAATATGCTCACGGCCGAAAACCTGGGCGTAGGCCTTTACGGGATCGGTATCGCGGCGGTAGGGATGCTCTCGACCCTGGGTATCACCCTGGCCACCGACGCCTACGGCCCCATCGCCGACAACGCCGGCGGCAACGCCGAAATGAGCGGCCTGGGCGAGGAAGTGCGCAAACGTACCGACGCCCTCGACGCCCTGGGCAACACCACGGCCGCAACGGGCAAAGGTTTCGCCATCGGCTCGGCAGCCCTCACGGCGCTCGCCCTGCTGGCGTCCTACATCGAAGAGATCAAGATCGGCATGAAACACATGGGCCAGGAGGTGCTCTCCTTCGCCGACGGCACCGTGAAGGCGGTGGCCGATTCGACGATCGTAGACTTCGTGAACTACTACCAGATAACGCTGATGAATCCCAAAGTGCTCGTGGGCGTATTCATCGGTTCGATGATGGCGTTCCTGTTCTGCGGGCTGACGATGAACGCCGTGGGCCGCGCAGCCCAGAGCATGGTCGAAGAGGTTCGCCGCCAGTTCCGCGAAATCAAGGGCATCCTCGAAGGCAAAGCCGAACCCGACTACGCCCGTTGCGTCGAGATCTCGACCCGCGGCGCGCAGCGCGAAATGCTGTTCCCCTCGATCCTGGCGATCCTCGCTCCGGTGGTCACAGGCCTCATATTCGGCGTGGCCGGCGTGATGGGGCTGCTGGTGGGCGGCTTGGGCGCAGGCTTCGTGCTGGCGGTCTTTATGGCCAACGCAGGCGGTGCGTGGGAC
>JAVBRR010000160.1:0-2513 GCA_031547705.1 Rikenellaceae bacterium
ATCCCGTAGGCCACGTAATCGGCCATGCGGGCGGTGTTGCCGTACATCGAGGCGTAGACGACCACCACGCCCGGGTCGGCGTCGCAGCGGCTCCAGCGGTCGTAAAGTTCCATCACCCTGGCCACATTCGTCCTCCACACCGGCCCGTGGAGCGAGCAGATGACCTTCACCGGCAGGCCTGAGAGTTTGGCAAACGCTTTCTGGACCATACCGCTGTACTTGCCCACGATGTTCGAATAGTATCGGCGCATTTCGTCTTCGTAGAAAGCGAAATGGGTCTGGTCGTCGAAGATCCCGCCGTCCAGCGTACCGAACGTCCCGAAAGCGTCGCCCGAGAAGAGCACCTGCTCGGTCGCGTCGTAGGTCATCATCGTTTCGGGCCAGTGGACCCAGGGGGTGAAGACGAATTTCAGCTTGTGGTGCCCCAGGTCGAGCGTATCGCCGTCGGCCACCTCGTGCAGGTTGTTGCAAAAGGCGCCGAAATAACTCTGTAGAACCTTGAATGTGCGCGCGTTACCGATGATTTTCACCGCAGGCCAGCGGCGCACCACGCATTCGATCTCACCGGCGTGGTCGAGTTCCATGTGGTTGATGACGAGATAGTCCAGCGGGCGGTCGCCCAGCAGCGACTCGATGCGTTCGATGTAGGCCCCGTCGCTGCCCATTTCGACCGTATCGACCAGGGCGGTGCGCTCGTCGGCGACGAGGTAGGAGTTGTAGGACACCCCCGCGGGCAAGGGCCATATGTTTTCGAAAAGGTGCTTGCGACGGTCGTTGACCCCCATCCAGTAGACCTTTCCACAGATATTTACGCTGTAATGCATCGGCTTTTTTTATTTTATCTTTAGCTGTTTTGTAGGATTTTTGTACTTACCTTTGCAAAGGTAGGAAGTATATTTTATAATTTGCCATAAAAACCGGTAATATGGCCGACGCAACAAGTTTCAGGGAGTTGAAACAGCGGTTTCTGACCAAGGCCGCGAACCTCGCCGGGGCGCAGGACGACACGCGGCGCCGGATGATCGAGAAGTACGGCAGCGCCGAAAACTTCCGCGCGGCGTTGCGCCTGACCGCCATCGAGGATCCCTTCTATTCCCGGTTCACCGAAGTTTACGATTTCTACGCCACGTTCTTCCCGCTGCCCGACGAACGCGAAACCCTCGACGGGTTCCGCCGGGCGATGTCGTTCAACTTCTCGGACGAGCACCAGCAACGCCTGTCGCCCTTCAGCGAGGGGTGGCTCGTGGCCGACACGCCCGAAGGCGAATTGATCGCGGGGGTCAACTTCTCGGTCTACGCCATGCCCGAGGCCGTAGCCCGCAGGCACAGCATCGAGGGGACGGCCAACATCATCTACATCTTTGTCCGCGAGGAGTTCCGCAACCTGGGGGTGGCGGGGTTCCTGCTCGCGGAGATGGACCGCCACTTCGCCCGGTGGATCGAGGCCAACCGCACCTGCGCGATTCCCGGCGCCCGGATCCCGGTGATGTGCGAGCAAAACGCGCCCGAGCTGATGACCCCGGCGCAATATTTTTCGGACTGCCTCTACGCGGGCATCGACCAGTGCGACCGCCTGGTATGGTGGCACCACAAGGGATACCGCCGCCTGGCGTTCAACTACATCCAGCCCGCCCTATCCGTGGACGGCGAGCCCTGCAGGGAGCTCACTTTCAACCTGCGTGCAGGGGACGACCCCTCGGGTATTCCCGGGGAGGTACTGTGGGAGCACCTGAGGCGCTACTATGAAATATCGGTTTTCAAGGGCCGCTGGCCCGACTGGGACGACTACCTGCACCGGCTGGAAGAGTTCCTGCTCTCCACCCCGCAGATAGGTACCACAGGCGATGCGGCCTACTACGCGGCGCTCAAGGAACGGTGCTACGCCGGGGATTTCGTGCCCGAAACGGCGCTTTTCGACTTACCGTAGAGTTTATCCTGGTGGGCTTCGTACCCCGCGGCGACCTCTTCGAGCCCCGGGACGGGATCGAGCTGGTCGTTCACCAGCCAGATGTTGTCGGGCCGGTCGTTCAGGGGCCGGAAATTCTCGCGGGCCCAGCGTTTGGCCAGGTTCTGCGCCTCCGCCCCACCGGCGCAATAGGCCAGGGCGCGGAACAGCACGAAGCGCGGCGAAAGGCGACCGTCCCAGGCCGCTTCCTGCCAGATGCAATCCAGGGCCTCCTGCATCAGCCGTTTGCGCACTCCCTTGCCTTCGGTCTTCACCACCACATCCTCGATGATTGCCCCTCCCGCGTGGCTCTCCGGGGCGAAACCCGCGGTCATGTAATAAAACGAGATCAGGCCCGCGATCTCGCCGCTCTCGTCGGTGGCGGCCAGCAGGTGGTAGCGGATGGCGGCATCGCGGTCGGCACGGGCCTGCAGCTTCCGCAGGATGTGGTCGAGCGATTGCCCCGCCGCAGCCGCGCCGCATTGCGGGAAATAGGTGTTGACATGGAAATGCCCCAGGCGCAGGCGGTCGGCGTTTTCGTTGTAGTCCAGTTCGCGGATCTTGACAG
>JAVBRR010000037.1:0-9492 GCA_031547705.1 Rikenellaceae bacterium
GGGCGGCGGCGATCTTATCAAGCGTCTGGATTGTAGGATTACCGTTGATAGAGTTTGATAGGCTTACCCTGTTGACCCCCATAATTTCGGCTACTTGCTGAAGGGTGATACCTTTCTCCTTACAAACCTCTTTTATTCTTAGATTCATATTTGTAGTGTTATGTATTACATCGGCAAAGATATCAAAATTAATCTAAAATATTACGTATTTCTAAAAAAGTAATGCATAATACTAAAAATGACATTAAAATATTTGGTGTGTGTAAATATTTATATTACATTTGCAGTATAAAAAGAAACATAAACCACTACAGTTATGAAACCCACGATCAACAAGAGCCGGTTAATGAAGCGAGCCTGGAACATCTTCCGGGGACACAACCCTTATTCTTACAGCTTTTCGGCCGCTTTGCGCCGTGCGTGGGAGGTGGAGAAGGAGAATGTCCGCCACGAAGCGGAAAAGGCAGAGAAAGCCGCAAAAAGGGCTTTGATGAACGACCTCCGCAGCCCGGTAGAGGTTAGCGAATCCTGGAACGCAGGCGCCGCAGCCTATTATGCCACCGCCCGCCCCGGCACTTACTTCGGTGACTAAAATACCAACTAACTCAAACCCATAAAATGTAGAATTATGAACAGAACGAACGTGCACACCGCCGAAATCTCTTTTGAAACCTGCAAGGCCCATTCACAGGCCCTATCGAAGCAGATAAAAGAATGGCTGATCCCCACGATGGAGAGAAATGGCATAGCCCCCTCCCTCAGCCTATTTGCAGACCTTCAGACGCAGCCGGTGATCTGCAACGACCCCAACCCCTACAAAGTGCTGATGAATGTACTCAACCAGTTCGCTGGCGTTGTGTCCGGCGGTTACGACGCCACGATAAAACTGGAATCTGCTAACAGGGAGATAGAACAGCTCAAGAAATCACTGGATCAATTAACCCACAAACAATAACGATTATGAAAAACACAACCAAACTTACACAAAACGGAGTTGACAATTTACCTATTGACCCTACATTTGAGGATTGTAAAGTTTTTGCAATCAATAAGGGGCACTCACTTAGAAAGGCAATCGAGGATATATATAAAGAGCAGGGGCTTGATCTCAATATTACATTCACCGATCCGGCCGTACAGCCACAACTCATTGATGACCCTAATCCTTACCGGGTTATTCTCAATATCCTTGAGCAATATGGTAATATGGCATTGACTTCATACAAAATAGGGTCTGTGGCGATCGCTATGGGGAAAGAAGTAAAAGACTGGATGTTGGAAATCAAGAGAGAAAAAGAACTCCAGAACGAAACAAGAGAATTACTTGCCAGAGCACAGGCTTTGGTAAGGTAGGATCCAGGCACTACGAGAACCTTATAAAACCTGACATTCATACAGCCTTTCGGGGCTGTTTTTATTATCTTCGTGTCATACTAATACCCCAGTTATTATGACAACCACCGAACCTAACGTGCCTGACACCTCCCGGTATGGTGTCACTGAGGCAGCTAATATCCTTGGGATCGCACGCTCGACTTTGCGTCTGCACTCGGACGCCGGGTTTATCAGATATGGCATCCGCCGGTGCAATGGGCGCCGGGTTTACACAGGCAGAGAATTGAAGCGTTACTGGAGGCTATAAGACAGGGAGGTTACGGGTAGGGTCGAAGAATTAAAGAATCAGATTTCCGAGCAGGTAATCGCTATAAAGATTTTTTTGGGGTCATAACGCACGTGCGCACGGAGTGTGTCTTACACTCGCCCGGCTCTTAGTAAAACTTAGTATTCAAGAGCGTATTGCAGCACTCAAAGAGGCAAGAGAAAGCATTAAAAAGAACACCCACCGTACACTTATTGGGTGTAATAGTGGGTGTTGATTTTGCAACTGACTGAAAATCAATCTTTATTGCGGAGAGAGGGGGATTCGAACCCCCGGTACAGTAATCCCGTACGACAGTTTAGCAAACTGTTGGTTTCAGCCACTCACCCATCTCTCCTTGAATCCTATATTGGGTCGATATGAGCGGCAAATGTAACGAATTCCATCCATCCTTCCAAATAATTTTTTCGTAACCGGCCAAAAGATTATTTTTGTGTCATTAAATCAACGAACGTGGAAACGATGGGAATGATACAAAAACTGATCGCCGAACGGATCGCGGCCCCCGAATCGGGGGTGGCGGGCGTGATGCGCCTGTTGGACGAGGGGGCCACGGTGCCCTTCATCAGCCGCTACCGCAAGGAGGCCACCGGCGGGCTGGACGAGGTGGCCGTGGCGGCGGTCAAGCAGGAGTACGAACGCCTCACCGAGCTGCTCAAACGCCGCGCGACGATCCTCGAAACCATCGAAGAACAGGGAAAACTCACCCCCGAACTGCGCGAAAAGATAGAGAATTGCTACGACCCGGCGCAGCTCGAGGACATCTACCTGCCCTACAAACCCAAGCGCCGGACGCGCGCCACGATCGCCCGCGAGCGCGGCCTCGAACCGCTGGCCGCCCAGATCATGCGCCAGGACGGGGGCGACCCCGTACGCCTGGCCGCGCGGTACGTCACCGGCGAGGTCGAAAGCGTCGAAATGGCGCTCGAAGGGGCTTCGGATATCATCGCCGAGTGGGTGAGCGAGGGCGAGCGTTCGCGTACGGCAATGCGCCGGCTGTTCGCCTCCGAGGGGATGATCACCTCCAGGGTGGTGAAGGGCAAGGAGGCCGAGGGCGCCAAGTTCTCGGACTATTTCGACAACACGGGCCCGATGCGGCGCACCCCCTCGCACCGCCTGCTGGCCATGATCCGCGGCGAGCACGAGGGAATCCTGCGCCTGTCGGTGGCCCCCGACGAGGAGCGCGCCCTGGAGCAGCTCGACCGCATCTTCGTGCGCGGGAATTCGCCTGCGCGGCCGTTGGTCGAGGCGGCCGTACGCGACGGCTACAAGCGCCTGTTGCGTCCCTCGATGGAGACCGAGGCGCTGGCCGCGGCCAAGGAGAAGGCCGATACCGAGGCGATCCGGGTCTTCTCGGAAAACCTGCGCCAGTTGCTGCTCTCCGCACCTTTGGGGCAGAAACGGACGCTGGCCATCGACCCCGGGTTCCGCACGGGCTGCAAGGTGGTGTGCCTCGACGCCCAGGGCATGCTGCTCCACAACGAAACGATCTACCCCCACGCGCCGCAGAACCAGTGGAAAGAGTCCGTCGGCAAGCTCTCGCGGCTGGTCGAGGCCTACCGGATCGAGGCCGTCGCCGTGGGCGACGGGACCGCCGGGCGCGAAACCGAGGCGCTGGTGCGCAGCATGCACCTGCCGCAGGGCGTCGATATTTTTATGGTGAGCGAGGACGGGGCGAGCATCTATTCGGCCTCCTCCGTCGCGCGCGACGAGTTTCCCGACAAGGACGTCACGGTGCGCGGGGCGGTGTCGATCGGCCGCCGCCTGATGGATCCCCTGGCCGAGCTGGTGAAGATCGACCCCAAGTCGATCGGCGTGGGGCAGTACCAGCACGACGTCGACCAGGGACGCCTCAAAGGGGGCCTGGACGCCGTGGTCGAGAGTTGCGTCAACCGCGTGGGGGTGAGCCTCAACACGGCCTCGCGTTACCTGCTGGCCTACGTTTCGGGTTTGGGGCCCTCGCTGGCGGGCAACATCTTCGAATACCGCGCCGCCAACGGGCCTTTCGCCTCGCGCAAACAATTGCTCGCCGTGCCGCGCCTCGGGGCCAAGGCCTACGAGCAGTGCGCCGGGTTCCTGCGCATCGAAGGCGGCGACAACCCGCTGGACAATAGCGCCGTGCACCCCGAGTCGTACCCCGTGGTGGAGCGCATGGCCGCCGACCTGGGGGTGAGCGTGGGGGAACTGGCAGCCGATAAGGCGCTGCAGAAAAAGATCGATCCCGCGCGTTATGTCTCCGCCAAGACCGGCCTGCCCACGCTGAAGGACATCCTCGCCGAGCTCGAAAAACCCTCGCGCGACCCGCGCGGGGCTGCTGCGGCGTTCGCCTTTGCCGCCGACGTGCACTCGGTCGACGACCTGCGCCCGGGGATGCGCCTGCCGGGCATCGTGACCAACATCACGGCCTTCGGGGCCTTCGTCGACATCGGGGTCAAGCAGGACGGGCTGGTGCACATTTCGCAGCTGGCCGACCGCTACGTGGCCTCGCCTTCGGATGTGGTGGCGCTGCACCAGCAGGTCGAGGTGCGCGTGGTGGAAGTCGACCGCGTCAGGGGCCGGATCAGCCTGAGCATGAAATTGTAGCTCGCTACAACCTACACCGTCGCCACGTAGCGTGCCACGGCCGTGGCGACCCGGTCGCCGTCGAGGGCGGCCGAGAGGATGCCCCCGGCGTAACCCGCACCCTCGCCCGTCGGGAAGAGCCCTTCGATTGCGGGGTGCATGAGCGTTTCGGGATGGCGGGGGATGCGCACGGGCGACGAGGTCCGCGACTCGACCCCCACGATCAGCGCCTGGTCCGTGAGGAATCCCCGCATTTTGGACTCAAACGACAACATGCCTCCGCGCAGGCTTTCGCCGATAAAACGCGGCATCCAGCGGTGCATCTCGCTGGCATGTAACCCCGGAATATAGGACGTGGCCGGCAACGACGACGAAGCCCGCCGCGCCACGAAATCGGTCAAGCGCTGGGCCGGGGCCACCTGGGCCGGAGCGCCTTGCTGGCGGGCGGCGCGCTCGAACGACTGGCGCAGCCGCAGGCCGGCCAGGGCGCCGTGTTTCGATTTCAGGTGGGCGAAATCCTGGAGGCGCACCTCGGTGACGATCCCCGCGTTGGCGTAAGGACCGCCCCGCTGGGCCGCCGACATACCGTTGACGACCGATTCGCGCGCCGTGGTCATCGCCGGCACGATAACCCCTCCTGGGCACATGCAGAACGAGTAGACACCCCGTCCGGCCACCTGCGAAACCAGGCTGTACGAGGCGGCGGGCAGGTAGGGGTCGCGCTCGCGGGAGTGGTATTGGATGGCGTCGATGAGTGTCTGGGGATGCTCTACGCGCACACCCATCGCGAAGGCCTTGGCTTCGAGCGCCACGCCTGCCGCGTCGAGCATTTCGTAGAGGTCGTCGGCGGAGTGTCCCGTGGCCAGGACGACCGCCGCGCCTTCGATCACCGTATCGCCGCACCACACCCCCCCGACGCGCCCCTCGTGCAGCTTCAGGCCGGTCACGCGGCTGCCGAAAGCGAACGTACCCCCGCACGCCGCGATCGTTTCGCGCATACGGGCCACGATCCGCGGCAGGCGGTCGCTGCCGATGTGGGGATGGGCGTCGTAGAGGATCTCGGGTTCGGCGCCGTGGAAAACAAATGTCTCGAGGGCGCGGTGGTAGTCGCCGCGCTTTTTGGAACGGGTAAAGAGTTTGCCGTCGGAAAACGTACCCGCGCCGCCCTCACCGAAAGCGTAGTTCGAATCGGGGTCGACCTCCCCGCCACGGTTGATCGTGGCGATGTCGCGCTTGCGCGCCGAAACCTCCTTGCCGCGTTCGACGACCACGGGGCGCAGGCCCGACTCGATCAGCCTGAGCGCCGCAAAGAGCCCCGCGGGCCCCGAGCCGACCACCACCACCGGCGTGCACCCCGACACGTCGGGGTAGTCGAAATGCACGGGCTGCGGGGTGGGCTCGCGGTCGATATACAGTTCCACGGCCATCTCCACCCGGGGGCGCCGGCTGCGTGCGTCGACCGAACGGCGCAACACGCGGGCGTGGGCGACGTTTTCGAGGGTCGTTCCCGCGATCTTGGCGGCTATGGGCAGGTATAGCTCCTTGTCCGCGGCCTGCTTGGGCGAGAGGGAGAGGGTGATGACTTTGGGCATAATATGGATTTACTATTTATACTGCAAAATTACTATATTTGTGACATAAATAGCGGAAAATTCATGCGCAAAGTCGTCATCATCCCCACATACAACGAAAAAGAGAACGTCGGCGCGATGATCGACAAGGTGTTTTCGCTCGCCGAGCCGTTCGATGTACTGATCATCGACGATGGCTCGCCCGACGGCACGGCCGCCATCGTCCGCGAGCGGCAAAAGCACTACCCCGACCGCCTGCACCTGGTCGAACGCGCGGGGAAGCTGGGCCTCGGGACGGCCTACATCGCCGGTTTCCGCTGGGCGCTGGAGCGCGACTACGACTACATTTTCGAGATGGACGTCGATTTTTCGCACAACCCCGACGACCTGCCGCGCCTCTACGCCGCCGCCCTCGAAGGCAACGACGTGGTGATCGGGTCGCGTTACGTGACGGGGGTGAACGTGGTCAACTGGCCCATGCGGCGCCTGCTGATGTCCTACTACGCCTCGCGTTACGTGCGCTGCGTCACCGGCATGCCGGTCTACGACTCCACGGCCGGGTTTATCTGCTACGCGCGGCGGGTGCTGGAGCGCATCGACCTGGACCGCATCCGCATGAAAGGCTACGGCTTCCAGATCGAGATGAAATACACGGCCTGGCGCCTGGGCTTCCGCATCGGCGAGGTGTCGATCATCTTCATCGAGCGCGTGCTGGGGACCTCCAAAATGAGCAGCGGCATCTTCGGCGAAGCGTTCTGGGGGGTGATGGGGCTGAGATTTCGAAAAATAAAATAAACTATGGACATTCTTATCCACGGCGGTGTAGTCGTCAACGAAGGCTCTTCGGGCGAAGGGTACCTTGTCGTGCGCGGCGAGCGCATTGCCGAGGTGGGCTACGGCGCCTGCCCCGAGGCGCTGGTGCGCGAGTTCCGGGGCGAGCGGATCGACGCCCGCGGCATGACGGTGATGCCCGGGGTGATCGACGACCAGGTGCATTTCCGCGAGCCGGGGCTCACGTACAAGGGCGATATCGCCTCGGAGTCGGCCGCCGCCGTGGCCGGGGGCGTCACCTCGTTCATGGAGATGCCCAACACCAAGCCGCCCACCACGACCCCCGACCTGTGGGAGGAGAAGAACCGCCTGGCCGCCGCGACGTCGATGGCCAACTACGCCTTCTATTTCGGGGCGACCAACGAGAACATCGCCGATGTCGCGCGCCTCGATCCCCACACGACGTGCGGCGTGAAGGTCTTTATGGGCTCCTCGACGGGCAACATGCTGGTCGACGACCGCAACGCCCTGTCGGCCATTTTTGCCGAAAGCCCTGTGGTCGTGGCCACCCACTGCGAAGACGAGGCGCTGGTGCGCGAGGCGATGCACGCCTACCGCCAGCGCTACGGCGACGCCGTTCCCGCGGCCTGCCACGCCGATATCCGCAGCGCCGAGGCGTGCTACCGTTCGACGGCGCTGGCCGTGGAGCTGGCCGACCGCTACGGCGCCGACCTCCACGTCCTGCACCTGAGCACGGCACGCGAACTGGCGCTGTTCGACGCCCGTCCCCTGGCTGAAAAGCGCATCACCAACGAAGTGTGCCTCCACCACCTGTGGTTCTCGCGCGGGGACTACGCCCGCAAGGGAAACCTGATAAAATGGAACCCCTCGATCAAGGAGCTCGCGGACCGCGAGGCGTTGCGCGCGGGCCTACTCTCGGGCAAGGTCGACGTGGTGGCTACGGACCATGCGCCCCACACGCTGGAGGAAAAAATGCGCCCTTACTGGGAGTGCCCTTCGGGGGGACCGAACGTGCAACATTCGCTCCCCGAGATGCTTACGCTGGCCGGCGAAGGAGTCTTCCCGGTGGCGACGGTGGTCGAGAAGATGTGCCACGCCCCGGCGGCGCGTTTCCGCGTGCGCGACCGGGGGTACCTGCGCGCAGGGTATTTTGCCGACATCGCTATCGTTAAGACGGGTGAGGAGTGGACGCCCGAGCGCGGGGAGCTGCTCTACAAGTGCGGCTGGTCGCCCTTCGAGGGCGAGCGCCTTACGGTCCGCGTGGCTTATACGATCGTGAACGGCCGCGTTGTCAACCGCAACGGGGTGCTCGACCGGGATTTCCGGGGCGCGCAGTTACTGTTCCGATAAATTTTCCGATACTACATCCAGGTAAACGAACACGGGCAGGTGGTCGCTGAAGCCGCCGTCGTAGCGTCCCGAGGCGAAGGTGCGCAGCGGGTAGCCGTGGTCCGGACGCCCGGCGGGCACGAGCAGGTATTCGCGCACGAAGATCCCGCAACTCCGGTAGCGCAGTCCGCCGCCGGGATTCATCAGGTTGCCGCCCAGGTAGATGTGGTCGAGCAACTCGCGGCGGTCGCGGTAGACGTAGCTGCCCTGGCCGTCTTTCCATTTGGCGTAGAGCGGGTTGCAGAGCATGCCGGCATCGGCGGCCACGCGGACTCCGCGCGGGAAGCGCTCCCGCATCAGGGGATCGTCGGGGTTGGCGTTGAAATCGCCCAGCACCACCACCCGCGCCCCGGCGTCGGAGCGTTGCAGCGAATCGACGAACCCGCACAACCGGTCCAAGGTCCGGGCACGCATTTCGCGGCGGTTCAGCAGCGACGGCAGGTGGCACACCACCACATCGACGCGCACGCCACACAGCCGTCCGCGGACGTAGAGGAACTGCCGCCCGAAACCCGACGCCACGAGGCGTACACGCTCGGGTTCGAAACGGTCGCCCTTGTAGAGCAGCGCCAGGTCGATGCCGCGCGCGTCGTCCATCGTGCGGTGGATGTAGTTGTAATCGGTTTTGGCGGCCAGCACCAGGTCGCGCACCACGGCCTCGTTCTCGACCTCGGCCAGGGCGAGCACATCGAGCGACAGGTCGTCCACGACGCGGGCCAGGTTGGCGATCTTGCGCGTGTAACGCCCGGTGTTCCAGCGCAAACGGCCTTCGGGCGTGTAGTCGGCGTCGCGGATCAGGGGGTTGGGCACGGTGTCGAACAGGTTTTCGACGTTGTAGAAACCCATGCCCGTCGTCCGCCCCGCCTGCGCCGCGCAGGGGACGGTCCACAACGCCGCCAGCAGATAAATCGCCGCCCGGGCGTTGCTTTTCCAAAATAATGCGTAAATTTGTGTGCTCACTTTTTACAAAGAGTTCTTACTCGTATTGGTCAAAAAACTTAACACCCTATAGTATACTGAGGTAAGCCCTCGGTGTATGCTGTAGAGTGTGCATTTTTGCCAGTAATGACAAGAACTTTTTTGTAGAAGGTGAGCAACGTTCTTTCAAAAAGCCGAGGGCCCTTTTTTGCCCTCGTCCGATCTATCCCTATATTATTTTAAGGTTTCTATTCTTTTCGGTCTTGCTCGCAAGACCGGCAGCCCGAAGCCCCCGGCTGCGAAGGGCTGCGCCCTCCGCGGGCTTCAGTCTGATCATTCCAACGTCTTTACTATCGTTTCCATCGCATAACATCCGTCGAGCGCGTAGCCGCCGCTGCGGGTGCGGCACAGGCCCGAAAGGTACCCGCCGCTGCCGAGCGCCTCGCCCAGCTCCATGGCGATCGACCGGATGTAGGTCCCTTTGCTGCACCGGATGCGCACCAACGCCACCGGCGCCTCCCACGACACGAGTTCCATCTCGTGGATCGTGATCAACGCCCGCCGCAGCTCCACCTCGGCGCCCTCGCGGGCGTAGTCGTA
>JAVBRR010000107.1:0-8186 GCA_031547705.1 Rikenellaceae bacterium
GAAGGGGGGCTGACAGCTATGCATACCGAATTGGCCGAGGTCTGCAAGGCGATGATGCGCTCGGCCGACCGGACGGTGGTGCTGGCCGACCGCTCGAAATACGGCCGCCGCGGGTTTGCCTACATCACCGCCCTGTCCGACATCGATTGCCTGGTTACGGGCGATATAGGCCCCGACGGCAAAGCCCTGCTGGAGAAAGCGGGGCCCGAAATACAGATTGTTCAATAACTAAAAATAATCAAAAGGATATGAAGATTCTCGATTTCACGGGCCGTGTGGCCCTGGTGACCGGAGCTGCCGGAGCGATCGGCAAGGAAGTCGCCAAACAATTAAAGGAAGACGGTGCCGCGGTGGTGATCACCGACCTGCGTGCCGACCAGGTCGAAGCCGCCTGCAAGGAGTTGGGTTGCAAGGGCCTGGCTGCCGACGTCGTTGTGGCCGACCAGGTGAAGTCCGTGGTCGATTTCGCGATGAAGGAGTACGGCCGCATCGACATCCTGGTCAACGTGGCAGGCATCGTGGGCCAGGGCCAGGTCGAGGACATCACCGAAGCGGAGTGGGACAAAATGTTCGCGGTCAACTGCAAGGGCACTTTCCTGTTCTGCAAGTACGTGGTGCCCATTATGAAACAGCAGCACTACGGCAAGATCATCAACTATTCGTCCAAGTCGGGCAAGACCGGCTCGGCGCTCATGAGCCACTACTGCGCCGCCAAGGGGGCGGTCATTTCGTTCACCCAGGCGCTGGCCTACGAGCTGGCGGGCGATAACATCAACGTCAACTGCATCTGCCCGGGCATTACCGACAACTCGGGCGTGTGGGCCAACGTGTCGGAAGGTTACACCGTCAACCTCAAGATGCCCAAGGACGAGGTGGTCAAGAAGTTCACCGCCAAGGTGCCCCTGGGCCGCCTGGCCACGGTGGGCGACGTGGCCGCCGTGACCGCTTTCCTCGCTTCGCCCGGCGCCGACTACATGACCGGACAGGCTGTCAACGTCACCGGAGGCCGTGAAATGCATTAATCCCGCAAGACGATGAAAAAGACCTATACCCGCGCCGAGGTGGCCGCTACGCTCGACCACGCGGTGCTCAAACCCGAAATGACGGTGGAAGATATCCGTCGCAACGCCGAAATGTGCATCCGCGAAAAGGTGGCCAGTATGTGTGTGCGTCCGTGCGACGTGGCGATGGTGGCCGACATGTTCCGCGGCACGGGCGTGATGGTTTCGTGCGTGCTCAGTTTCCCGCACGGCGCCGACACCACCGCCGTGAAGGCGTTCCAGGCCGAGCAAGCTGTCCGCGACGGCGTGCAAGAGATCGATATGGTGATGAACATCGGCCGTTTCCTTTCGGGCGACTACGACTATGTGCGCCGCGACATCGAAGCCGTGGTTGCCGTGGCCCATCCGGCGGGCGTCAAGGTGAAGGTGATCCAGGAGAGCGGTTTCCTCACCCTGGAGCAGGTCGCCAAGGCGTGCGAGGTATCCTGGGAAGCCGGCGCCGACTTCGTAAAGACCTCCACGGGTTTCGGTGCGGGTTGCGCCACGCCCGGGATCATCGATGTGATGATCCGCACGGTGGGTGATCGGATGCAGGTGAAACCCTCGGGCGGCATCCGCACGTGGGAGACGGCCGTCGCTTTCCTCGAACAGGGCGCCGACCGCCTGGGCGTGGGCTCGACCGAAGCGATCCTCAACGGCGAAAAAGGTGCGGGCTATTGAGGTAAAGACAAGATACTATGAAAGCAGTCGTGTTTTATGCCCCCGGCGATATCCGGGTCGAGGAAGTCCCGGTACCGGAATGCTCTGCGGGCGAAGTCCTGGTGCGGGTCGATGCCTGCGCGGTGTGCGGTTCGGACCTGAAGGCCGCCGCCTCGGGCAACGTGAGGATCAAGCCGCCCCGCGTTATGGGGCACGAATTCACGGGCGTTGTCACCGAAGTGGGCGCCGGTGTGACGGGGTATGCCGCGGGCGACCGGGTGGTTATGGCCACCAGCGTCAGCTGCGGCGAATGCAACTATTGCCGCCGGGGGATGCCCAACCTGTGCGCCGACCTGGCGCCGATGGGTTATTCCTACGACGGGGGTATGGCTGAGTATGTGCTGATCCCCGAACGCGCGATTCGCAACGGACACCTCGTGAAGACCCCCGCGGAGCTCACCCCCGGGATCGCCGCCCTGGCCGAGCCGGTCAGTTGCGCCGTGAACGCTATCGGGCAGTGCCGCGTGCAGCCGGGCGACACGGTGCTCATCGTCGGCGCGGGCCCGATGGGGATCCTCAACGGTTGCATCGCGCAGAGCTACGGGGCGGGCAAGGTGATTATGGCCGAACTCAACGACGAGCGCCTGCGCCAGTGCGCTCCTTTCGGGTTCCACCGCCTGATCAACCCCTCGAAAGAAGACCTCAAGGCGTATGTCATGGCCGAAACCGGCGGTTACGGCGTCGATGTGGTGGTGGTCGCCGCCCCGGCTGCCGCCCCCCAGGAGCAGGCGCTCGACCTGGTGCGCAAGCAAGGGACGGTGATGCTCTTCGCCTCGCTGCCCGTGGGTAAAAGTATGCTCGAGATAGACAGCCGCCTGATCCACTACAAGGAACTTCACGTGTTGGGCAGCAGCGACTCGACGCCCGGGCACGTCCGCCAGGCGGTCGACATCCTCTCCGGGGGGGGATTCCCGGCCGAAAAGATCGTCACCCACACCCTGCCCCTGGAGGGCATCGAACGGGCTTTCGAGTTGATGCGCAGCGGCGAGTCGTTGCGCGTGGTGCTTTCACCTCAAAAATAAAACGCTATGGAACTGAACCTGAAAAACAAGGTGGTGCTCGTCACCGGCGGCAGCCGCGGGATCGGCAGCGCGCTGTGCGAAGCCTTCGCCTCGGAGGGCGCCAACGTGGCGCTGAGCTACCTCAACAGCCGCGAAAAGGCCGAGGAACTGGCTGCTGCGCTCGCTGCGAAATACGGAGTGCGCGTGTTTTGCTACCGTGCCGATATGGCGCAACCTGCCGAGGTCGAGGCGCTCGTGCGCAGCGTCGAGGCCGACCTGGGCAACATCGATGTGCTGGTCAACAACGCCGCCGTGTGCCCTTCGGGGCCGATCACCGCATACAGTGCCGAGGTGTGGGAGGCCACTTTCGCCACCAACGTGACGGGGATGTTCGTCGCCTCGCGCGAAGTGGTGCGGCGGATGCTCGAAACCGGGACCCGCGGAGCTATCGTCAACATCGCTTCCCAGGCGGCGTTCCGCGGCTCGACCACGGGACACCTGCCCTACGACAGCAGCAAGGGGGCCATGGTGTCGTTCACCGTCGCCCTGGCGCGCGAAGTGGCCCGGCAGGGTATCCGCGTGAACGCGATCGCCCCGGGGTTGGTGCGCACCGAGATGGTGGCCAAAACCTGGGAAGAGAAAAAGGAGCGCTACCTGCAGACCATCCCCCTGTACCGCATCGCCGAAACGCGCGAGATAGCCGACATTGCGCTGTTCCTCGCTTCGGACCGCGCGAGCTATATCACCGGATCGACCGTCGACGCCTCGGGGGGGATGATGATGCGCTGAAACGACCAACCGAAAAACACCTATAACTCACAACCGCTAACCCGACCGACCTATGAAAAACAAAACCTGGACCTATTTCAACCTGATGCTGATGATGTTCTTCCAGTATCTGCTGCTTGCCGTGTGGTGGGTGCCCCTGGCCGCTTACCTTGGCAACCGCGGCATCGACGGCTTTATGGTAGCTATCATTCTGAGTTCTATGGCTATCGGATCGATGGCTTCGCTCATCCTGGGGGCTTTTGCCGACCGGCTGATGTCGGGACAGAAGGTACTGGCCCTCTCGAACGTCCTGACGGGGGTGTTCATCCTGGGCTCCGCTTTCGCCACCGAACCCTATGTCATTTTCATCCTGCTGTTGTTGGGGATGCTTTGCTACATGCCCACCTGGAGCCTGACGAGCGCCATTGCCATGGCCCACACCGACCGCGAGCAATTTCCGCGCATCCGGATGTTCGGGTCGATCGGTTGGATCGCCTCGGGGCTGTTTTCGGTTGTGGCCATCAAGTTATGCGGCGTGGAGGTGTTCGACGGTACCCGCATTCCGATGATCTGCGGAGCGGTGACGGCTTTCGTGGCCGCGGCGACCAACCTCTTCCTGCCCGACACCCCGCCGACCGCCAAGGGCGAGAAGGCCGGCATCGGCGACCTGATCGGTGTGAAGGCTTTTTCGATGCTCAAGGACCGCAACTACGCCGTCTTTATGGCGGGGTCGTTCGTGGCGATGATCTCTTTTGCACTCTATTTCAGTTTCGGGTCGCAGATTTTGCAGGACAGCGGGTTCAAGTACGTGACCGTCACGATGAACTGGGGCCAGGTCGCCGAGCTGTTGTTCCTGTTCTTCTCCACGGCCATTATCAGCCGTGCGGGCATCAAGTGGGCGATGGTCTACGGGCTGGCCGCGCTGGTGCTGCGCTACCTGTCGTTCTACCTGGCCGATACGGCCGCCCTTCCCGGGCTCTATATCGTCGGGATCCTGTTCCACGGGCTGATCTTCGGACTGTTCTTCGTGGGCGGCCAGGTCTACACCGACAAAAAAGCCCCTGCCGAGATCCGTTCGCAGGCGCAGGGGATGCTTTCGTTCTGCATCTGGGGCGTGGCGATGCTGCTGGGTAACCTGATCTGCGGCTGGATGATCAAGGCCAGCGCCACGCCTACGGGGCACAACTGGCCGCCGGTGCTGATGATCGCCACGATCGTGGCCGTGGTGGCGATGCTGATCTTTATTCTCTTCTTCCGCAAGGAGGACGTCAAGGAATAAGTCGTGAAAACCTATTTATTAGGCATAGACAACGGGGGGACGGTGTCCAAGGCGGCGCTGTTCGATTCCCGTGGCGGCGAGGTGGCCGTCGCTTCGCGCCCCGTGAAGATCCTCTCGCCGCGCCCGGGGTGGAGCGAACGCGACGCCGGGCAAATGTGGAACGAAACGGCCGACGCGATCCGCGAAGTGATCGAACGTTCGGGCGTCGATCCGCAAAGCATCGCCGCCGTAGCCTGCACGGGCCACGGAAATGGGCTCTATTTGGTGGATAAACAAGGCGACCCGGTGCGCAACGGGATCAATTCGAGCGACGGCCGCGCACAGAGCTACATCGACCGTTGGATCAAAACCGGGGTCGACGCCCGGGTGTTGCCCTGGACGACCCAGAGCCTCTGGGCCGCGCAGCCCAACGCCCTGCTGGCGTGGATCAAAGACCACGAGCCGACCGTCTTCGCCCGCGCCGACGCGGTCTATATGGCCAAGGATTTTATCCGTTTCCGGCTTACGGGCGAGTGCCGTGCCGAGATCACCGATATGTCGGGCACGAGCCTGATGAACGTCGCCGAAGGGCGCTACGACGATCGTGTGTTGCGCGCTTTCGGCCTCGAAGAGGTGCAGGCGCTGTTGCCGCCGCTGGTCGAATCGGCCGAGGTCGCGGGCCGCGTCACCGAGGCGGCAGCCAAGGTCACGGGACTTGCCGCCGGTACGCTCGTCGTGGGCGGTATGTTCGACATCGACGCCTGTGCCCTGGCTTCGGGGCTGCTCAATTCCGGACTTTTCTCGATCGTGGCAGGTACCTGGGGCAACAACCAGTACATCGCCCGTACGCCGCTGGTCGACAAGGAGCTCTTTATGACCAGCCGCTACGCCATTCCGGGCTGGTACCTGATGCTCGAAGGCAGCCCCACCTCGGCCGGCAACCTCGAGTGGTTCCTGGGAACCTTCCTCGACGCCGAGCGGAAGCAGATGGGTGAAAAGGCCTTCTTCGAGTACGTTTCCGGCGAGGTCGCCGCGGTGCCGCCCGCTTCGTCCGGGGTGGTGTTCCTTCCGTTTCTCTACGGTTGCAACTGCGGCGAGTTGAAGGGCGGATTTTTCGGACTGGACTCCTCGCAGGGCGTCGGGGTGATGCTGCGAGCCATCTTCGAAGGGATCGTTTTCGCCCATTTCCACCACATCGAACGCCTGCTGGCTTTCCGCGAGTTTCCCGAAAAGATACGCCTCACGGGCGGTGCGGCGCGCAATCCGCTGTGGTGCCAGATGTTCGCCGACGTGATCGGCATCCCGGTCGAGATACCCAAGGGTTCCGAACTGGGAGCGCTGGGTGCCGCCATCACCGCTGCCGTGGGGGCGGGCATCTACCGCGATATTCCCGAGGCGGTGGGCGCGATGACCTCGATCGACAAAACCTACACGCCCCAACCGGAGATGACGGCTATCTACCGCGAAAAATACGCCCGTTACCGCCGCCTGACCGAAGCGCTGAAACAAGTCTAACCAACCTAACCGATACCATTATGAAAAAAATCAACCGGATTCTCGCAGTGGCAACGCTCTGTTGCTTCGTTGCGTGCGCGGGCAACAAGGACAGTAAACTCCTCACGCCCGAGCTGTTCGGAGGCGCCCCGCTGGCCGAGGGCCTTAGCAGCCCCGACGGAATGACCATCGGCTCCGACGGGTACATCTACCTGTCGATGAACCAGGCCGCCTCGAACTGGGCGCATCCCGCCCGGATTATGCGCATCTCGCCCGACGATGTGATGGAAGAGTTCTTCGTGTTGCCCGTCAATCCCAAAACGGGTGTCGCTTCGCCGCTGGGCATCGTCTTTGCCGCCGACGGCAATATCTACGTGTCGGACAACCAGTCTTTCGCCACCGCCGAGCCCAACAGCGCGGGCGTACTACGCATCAACCTCGACGCCGACGGCCAGCCTTTGGGCGCCGAACTGGTGGTCGACGGGTTCAACATGTCGAACGGCATCGCCCGCTGGGACGAATGCATCTACGTGGCCGAGAGCAACCTGGGCCTGGTGGATGGCAAGCAGATGAGCGGGGTCTACCGTTTCGATATCAGCGAGTTGCGGAGCGGTGAAACCTACACTGTGACCGGTGTGGGCGATCCGCACCTGATCCTCTCGTTCGAAACCCGCAACCCGGAACACACGGGCGGCGCCAACGGCGTGGCGATGGATTCCAAGGGCAACCTCTACGTCAATAACTTCGGCGACGTTGAACTCTACAAGTACACCTTCGACGACTACGGCAACGTGGCCTCGCACCAACTGTTGTGCGCGCCCGCCGAGCTCCTCAGCCTCGACGGCATGCAGATCGATTCCGACGATGTGATCTGGGAAGCCGACTTCCTGGGCAACGCCATCGGTAAGGTTAATTCGGTAACGGGCGAGTTCACCCTTGTGGCCAAAAACTCCCAGCCGATTCCCACCACGGGCGAACACGGCGAATTCGACGCTCCGAGCGAGTGCATCCGCCGCGGCGATAAAGTCTATGTGTCGAACATCGACCTCTCTTACGGCCCTCAGATCGCCGACCCCGTCCAGACCATGTCGGTCGTGCACCTGAAATAGGGTGCCCCGTCCACATATAAAAAAAGATCCCGCCTCAGCGACGAAGGCGGGATCTTTTTATTTGAAATTCCAGTATCTCTTGAATTTCTCTGGCAGCGTGGCCGGAACGGGCGCCGTAGGACTCAGCGCCACGTCGAAACCGTATTCCGTGCGGAAATCCTCGAGGTCGCGGTACATGATGTTGCGTTTGCCGTAGTAGGTGCCGTAGTACTGGCAGTTGGTGTCGACCCAGTTGGTGATCTTCAGCAGCGCTTCCTGCGGCAGTTCCAGTTCGGCGTGCCTTTTGGCCAACCGCTCGACCTTTTTCTGCGCTTTCTCCTCGTCGAGGGTTATCGCCCCTTTCGAGAGCATGGCCACGAGCACCGAGTTGTAGGAACCCACCGATTTGGGCGGCAGGTAACAGACGTTGCCCGTCTTGGGGTGGTTTTCGCCCACCACCAGGCCCAGCAACCCGCGGTCGCGGTCCGAAAACCCTTCCCTTTTTCCCCGGTCGGGGACCAGGGCCTCGTAGGACTGGTTGAAGAACCGCGTCAGCTCGCCCGTGAGGATCAGTCCGTTTTGGGCTTTCACCGAGTTGTGGCACTGGATGCAATACTTGTCCAGCACGGGTTGTACGTCCGCGGCGTAGCTCAATGTGCGGCGACCCTCCTTTTCGCCGGGCTGGGGTCCGGGCATTTCGGCCTTGCGGCTGAACGCCAGGGGTGTGGTGCGCCCGTCGGTGATGGGGCTCTGGCTTTGGGTTTCGTGGCAGCCCACACAGCTGCGCACCTCCCCGGGAATGTAGTTCACGTAGGTA